>JBEIIL010000050.1:0-24817 GCA_040380755.1 Methylobacteriaceae bacterium
GACGGCGACCTCCAGAACGGTGTCCTGTCGCACCGGCTGGGCGTCAGCGCGCCGGGCCATACGGCGGGGGTGCTGCTGGAGGGCGCCCCCCTGACGACAAGCATCGTCGTCGATACGGAGACGGGCGTGGCCATGCTGCCATCGGCGGGCGGTACAGGCTCAACGCCGCTGTCATCGACAGTCACCGGCACGCTGACGGCGGAGGCCCGCGAGTTCGGCGTCATCATTGTCGATGCCGCCTCGCCGCTGCAGGACCCGACGGTGTTCGGCTTCATCGGCGCTGCCGACGAGATCCTGCTTGTCTGCCAGGCCGGCAGGACACGCCGCGCCGATCTCGTCGACAGCCTGCAGGCGCTCGGTGTCACGGGCCCCAAGGTCACCGGCATCCTGCTGGCCTGAGCGCGCCACGACCCACCCGGCCGATGGTTGTCCGCGGTCGGGCCCGTTCCTCAGCCTTTGTTGCGCGGCGCCAGGACGCGATCATAGGCGGCGACGAGCTTCGGCGCCTCGTGCGGCCAGGACAGCACCTCGCGCACGCGCCGCTCGCCGAAGTCGCCCATCCGCGCGCGCAGCGCCGGATCGTCCATCAGCGCCAAAATCAGCTCGCCGAAATCCGCCGTGTCGGTGTTGCGCGCATAAAGCGACGCGATGCCGGCCGAGACGCGGCCCTCCGTGAGATCGTACTGCACGATCGGCTTGCCGAGCGCCATGTACTCCATGATCTTGTTCATGGTCGACTTGTCGTTCATCACGCCCGGGCGGTCCGGGTTGACGCAGACATCGGCCGTCGACAGCACGGTCATCAGCGTGTGGTCGTCGACCCGTCCGGCGAAGGTGACGTAGTCGGCAAGCCCCATGGCCTCCGACTGCGCCTTCACCGCATCCCATTCCGGGCCCGACCCCATGATGGCGAACTGGATGTCGGAGCGGCCCTTCGTGACGACGATGTGGCGGACCGACTCGAGCAGCAGGTCGAGCCCTTCCTGGCGTCCGATCACACCCACATACGCAACCAGGTGCTTGCGGCCCTTGCGCCAGGCCGGGTCGGGCTGCAGCCGGCGCACCCGGGTGAGGTTGGGGCCGGACCGGACGACCGCGACATTGTCGGGATCCATGCCGCCGCGCGACACCGCGATCGCCTTGTAGGATTCGTTCGTCGCGATCGACAGGTCGGCCATCGCGAAGGTGAGCTTTTCCATCAGCACCAGCAGGTGCCAGAACGGCCCGCGCTTGCCGAACTTCGCCTCGAACAGTTCCGGGTTGAGGTCATGGTGGTCGAAGATGAACCGCGTTCCGAAGAACAGCCGGTGTACCGCCGCCACCAGCACGATCAGGTCGGGCGGGTTGCAGGCCTGGATCACGTCGAAGCCGCGCTCGCGCCGCACGCGCAGCGACAGGCGGAATTCCCAGAACAGGGCGCTGGCATATTCGAGCAGATAGCCGAGCTTGCCCTTCGCCTCGAGCGGAAGCGGGTGCCGGTAGATGTGGATGCCGTCAATCACCTCGCGCGTCGCGGTGGCGTCCGGCCCGAACGGGCAGATCACCGACACCTCGTGGCCGGCGAGCCGCAGCGTCGTGGCCTCCGACCAGACCCGCCGGTCGAACGGCACCGGCAGGTTCTCGACGATGATCAGCACGCGCCCGGGATGACGCGCCTGCGGCGGTGCGGACGAGGCCTGGACGTCAGTCCGGACGATCTCGGCTATCGACACGGCGTTCTCCCGCTGGCATGGGTCCCTGTCTTGCGGGACAGGCCCTGAACGAAGTCTTGCCGGGATTGTCGACCCGATGCCGACCTTGCCCGACGGTTAATGGCCGCCCGTCAAAATTGCAGACATTCGGCGGCCCAACGATTGCGAGCAGGGACTGTGCCGTGCCCTGCGGGTCCCGTTTCGAAACGGTCAGGGGCATGGATTGTGATGCGGAATACGTCAATTCGAGGCGATGTCATTGATTCAATTTACGCGGAATTCAGCCGGGTTCCGTAGGGTGGCGTGTCAGGCTGATCGATCCGGCCTCAACCGCTCCCGAACCGAGCGACCGGATGCGCCAGCCGCCCCCGGACAGGACGGTATCCCTGGCAGGACTGGATGTCCGGCTGGGGGGCTGACGGCCTTGCACAGGAGATGAAGGCAATGATCAAGCTCCTTGATGTCGCCCGCGGGGCCTTCAGCCGCCTTCCTCCCGGCGCGCGGATGCGCCTGGGCAGCGTTCTGAAGCATGTGCCGACGGATCTGAAATACGGCTCGACCTACCGCGACTGGCGCGGGCGGATCCAGCAGGCGCGGCACAATCCAGCCGGAATGGTTGCCTATCGCGACCAGGCACGCATCGAGATCGTTGCCTCGGTCTGGGACACAGCACCGTACTATCGCGAGACGCTCAAGCGGGTGTTTGGCAGCAGCTTCGATCCGGCCACTATCGTTGACGATGCCGTCTGGCAGGCGATCCCCGTGCTGGAGGGGCCGACCGTCCATGTCGAGAGCCCCCGCATGTGCGTTGTGCCTCCCTCACAGCTCGACCTGACCTCGACGGGTGGCAGCTCGGGACAGCCGGTCAAGTTCTTCATCGACCGCCACCGCAGCCCGATCGAGGTCGCCTTCCTGCATGATGCCTGGTCGGTCGCGGGCTACCGAACTGGCGACGCACGCGCGGTGTTCCGGGGCTTTGAGATCGACGAGACCGGCGAACGGTCCTTCGTCTTCGATCCGGGCCTGAACGAGCTGCGTTGCTCGGTGTTCCGTCTGACGGATCCCGTGATGAAGGGCTTCCACGACGAGATCTGCGCCCGCGGCATCCACCTGCTGCAGGGCTATCCGTCCGCCATGGCGATCTTTGCCTCGTTCCTGCTGCGCAGCGGCCGGGCACCGATGCGCGAGATCACCGGCATCATCACCATGTCGGAGCCGATGCGCGACGCCTACCGGGCCATTCTCGCCGAGGCCTTTCCGGACGCGATCCTGTCGCTGAGCTACGGCCTGACCGAAAAGGTTGCCTTCGCCGTCAGCGATCCGACCGGCCCGGAGGTCTACCGCTTCGACCCGCTCTACGGCTACACCGAGATGGTCGACGATGACGGCCGCCCGGTGACCGAGCCGGGCCGCTCCGGCCGGATCGTCTCGACCGGGCTGATCTTCCGTGGCATGCCGCTTGTCCGCTACGATACCGGCGACACCGCGGACTTGATCGAGGTTGCGTCCGCGCAAAACGGCTGGCGCATGGCTGTCGGCCGGATCACGCCGAAGCAGGGCAACGAATGGCTGGTCGGACGCACCGGCGTCCTGATCTCGCTCATCGGCGCACTGCAGATCTCCAAGGAGATGAACACAATTCGGGAGTTCCAGTTCTTTCAGGATACACCCGGCCTCGCTGT
Source organism: Methylobacteriaceae bacterium (assembly GCA_040380755.1). Lineage (GTDB taxonomy): Bacteria > Pseudomonadota > Alphaproteobacteria > Rhizobiales > Beijerinckiaceae > Alsobacter. The sequence goes on from JBEIIL010000050.1 coordinate 3,374, forward strand.
TCTGAGGGTTGCACCGCTGGATGGTGTCGCGCCCGACTTCACGGACTACCGTGAGCGCTTCGAGCGCAAGGCGGCCGGCGAGCTGACGCTGCGCGTCGACGTCGTCGATGCGATCCCCGTCACCATGCGGGGCAAGCGCAAGTTCATCGACCAGCGGCTCGACCTGGCCGCCGCCAGCAAAGCCGCGGGGCTCGCCTACCGGCTGACGGAGATCGAACCCGCATGACAGCGGCGGCGCCACCTGTGCGGCCGACCTGGCGGCCGGTCGGCGAAGCCGCTGTCGCCGTGGCGCCGGCAAGGTTCAATGCGGCCGCGACCGCACATTCCCTTCCGGTCCGTGCTGCCGCGCCGGTGCCCGTCATGCTGCGCACCGACGACGGCTCCGCGAGCCGGATCCTTCGCGATATCGTTTTCATGCTGTTCCTGGCAGCAGTGCTGCTGCGCATCGTCATCTCGCCGGTGGCTCTCAACGCGGTCGTCAGCTACTCCAGCGAGGGCGGGCCGCTTTACGAGAAGATCCATCCCGGCACCTACCTCATTGCAATGGCCTTCGGGCTCGCTTTGCTGGGCCTGCGCACGCACCTGTCGGTGGCCGAGGGCAAAGCCTGCCGGCTCCTGATCGGGCTCTTCGCTATCATCGTCCTCAGCGCCGTGGGCGTCTCGCTGTTCGGCCATGCGGTCTCCATCGGCTATCTGATCGACAGCTATGTGTGCGGCTGCATGGCCGGCTACGTCATGCTGTCGCTGGCGCCAGAGCAACGCCGCATGGTGGTCAGCTCGGTGCTGGTTCTGCTGATGGCGAACTCCGCCCTCACGGCCGTCGAGTTCGTCATCGGTCGCGGTGTGTTCCTGCCCGGGTACAATGACGGCACGTTCCGCCCGTCGGGCGTACTGGACCATCCGCTCACGCTGGGTGGCATGAACGTCGCCGCGATCGTCTACGTGTTCCTGTCGCGGTGGAGCCCGCAGGCCAAGCTGGTCGGCGCCGGCATCCTCCTTATCGGCATCTTCGCCGCCGGCGCTCGCACGGCAACGCTGGTGGGTGCCGTTGCCTTCCTCGCATCGGTGATCCTGGCGCCGCAGCCGGGCGTGCCGAGCGACCGCAGGTTGCAACTGCGCATTCTCATCGTCCTGGCCTGCATGGTGGCGGTCCCTGTCACCTTCCTGGCGATGGATGCAGCCGGTCTGCTGACGCGCTTCAAGGACGGCATTCTCGACCAGTCGGGGCAGGCGCGCGTCGACATCTACCGGGTGTTCGAGTTCGTCACCTGGAACGACATCCTGCGCGGCGCCGATATCCGCGAGATCGTGAAGATCACCACCAGCCGGCTCAACCTGCCGTTCATCGAGAGCGTGATCGTCGTCTTCATCTTCCAGTTCGGCCTGCCGATCGCCGTGATCTTCCTCGGCGGCGTAATTGGCATCCTGCTGCGCCTGGCCATGGGCGGCGACATCCGGCTGCTGGTCGCGGTCGGCGCCTACCTGGCGGTCTCGCTCAGCAACAACGCGCTCGCCACCAAGGATTTCTCGCTCTCGCTCACGATCCTCATGGTGCTCGCGCTCCGGTTCGACCGGGATCAGCCAGGGAGGCAGGCCCATGCTGTCACGCCGTGAGGCTGTCGCGGCCACGCTGGGGGCGGTGGCCGGTGTTGCCGGGCTTGCGGGACGGGCCGCCGCGGCTCCGGCCCATTCGTTCCGCCGCGGCATCGGCGTGCACGAGCTGCTGAATTGGGCGGCACTCGATCCGGCCGACAAGCGCCGCTACGCTTGGCCGCCTTTCGTCGGTGGCTCCTTCGAGTTTGACCGCAAGCTGTTCACCGCGCTGCGGTCGGCCGGATTTGATTTCGTGCGTGTCACGGTTGACCCCGGCCCGTTCCTGCAGGCGTCGGCCGACCAGCGCGCGGCTGTCGATGCGGCACTGGTCGACCGGGTGAAGCGGCTGCTGGAGCTCGACCTCGGCGTGATCGTCAACATCCACCCCAACTCTCAGACCGGCGCCGATGTCCCCCGCCGGCTGCTGGCCGAGGACGGGCCCGTTGCCAGCGGCTTTGCCACCGCGCTCGCCTCGATCGCATCGGCGCTCGCGCCGCTCTCGCGCCGCGCCGTCGCGCTCGAACCGTTCAACGAACCTGACATCGCCTATGACACGGCCGGCGTCGCGCGCTGGTCACGCCTGCAGGGGCGCTGGCATGATCTCATCCGGGCGAAGGCGCCCGACCTCGCCATCGTGCTGACAGGCGGGCGTGGCGGCAACGCCGCGGGCCTCATGGACCTCGATGCGACGCGCTACCACGATAGCCGCGTGCTGTGGACCTTCCACTACTACCAGCCCCACACCTTCACCCATCAGGGCATCGAAACCGAGGGCGGTGGCTCGCAGTTCTGGCGATACTTCTCCGGCCTGCCCTATCCGGCCCTGCCGTCGCTCGAGCAGGCGACCTGGGCCCGGGTGCGCGCCCGCATCGAGCAGGACACCTCGCTCGATCTCGTCCGCCGTGTCGAGACCCGCCTGTATGCGCGTCGCGAACTGTCGTCCTATTTCGCGTCAGGTGCAGGTCCGGCGGTCATCGCTGCGGATTTCGCCGCCGTGGCGAAGTGGGCCACGCGAAACGCCATCGATCCGGCCAACATCCTGCTCGGCGAGTTCGGCGTCACGCGCCGTGAGACCGGCGCCGAGGATGTGGACCGGAAGGCCTGGCTCTCCGACGTGCGCGGCACGGCCGAGCGGCTCGGCTTTGCCTGGTGTCTCTGGGTTGCCACGGGATCAGGTGGCATGGCGATCGTCGATGACGGCTATCGGGTTGATCGCGGCACTCTGGTGGCCCTCGGCCTGGCGGCGGCCTGACCGCGGCCGCGCGCTCTGTCCGGCACGACAACCGGGTCACGCCGCAGGGAAAGCCTCCGTCGGCCGGCCCTGCGGCAGGGGATCAGACCCGCGACACGCGACCCTCGAGCGGATAGGCGGGATCGGTATAGCCCGGTGTTGACGGGTGGCCTGCAGCGACAAGCCGGTCGAACAGCGCCTCGTCGTCGGCCGTGAAGGGCGCATCCAGCGCGGCGATGTAGTCGTCCCACTGCTCGGTCGTCCGCGGCCCGCCGATCACGCCCGTCACCAGCGTGTTGTTGAGCACCCAGCCGATGGCCAGATGCGCCGGCGTGGTGCCCTTGTCACGCGCATGGGCCTGGATGGTGCGGGCGATCACCAGCGACTCGTCGCGCCATTCGGTCTGCATCATGCGCGGATCCTGGCGCCCGGCCCGCGTACCCTCTGGCGGCGGCAGGCCCGGCTCGTATTTCGCCGTCAGCACCCCGCGGGCGAGCGGGCTGTAGGGCACGACGCCGAGGCCGAAATGCGCGCAGGCCGGCAGGTGCTCCACCTCTGGCATCCGGTTCAGGGCATTGTAGTAGGGCTGGCTCACCACGGGGCGGTCGATACCGGCCTCGTCGCATAGGCGGCAGATCTCCGCGATCCGCCAGCCGCGGTGGTTGGACACGCCGAAATAGCGGATCTTGCCGGCCCGCACGAGGTCGGCCATTGCCCGCACGGTCTCCGACAGCGGCGTGTCGTGGTCCTCCTTGTGCAGGTAGTAGATGTCGATGAAATCGGTCTTCATGCGCCGCAGGCTGTCGTCGGTCGCCTGCAGGATCCATTTGCGCGACAGGCCACGGCCGTTCGGGCCCGGCCCGGCCGCATTGGCCACCTTGGTGGCCAGCACCCAGCCGTGACGGTCCGCCGCGATCGCGCGTCCGGTGATCTCCTCGGACCGACCATCGGTGTAGACATCCGCCGTGTCGATGAAGTTGATGCCGGCCTCGCGGGCCCGCCCGACGATCCGCTGGGCGGTGGCCTCGTCGGTCGGCCCGCCGAACATCATGGTGCCGAGGCACAAAGGCGACACCTTGAGTCCGCTGCGTCCGAGTGTCCTGTAGTTCATGAGTGACCTCCCGTGGTGGTGCCGCACTCTCGTCCGCGGCCAGCACCAAGGCAACCGGCGCGGAAGCAAAGCCCCCAGGTGAGCCGGGAGCCGAAGGCCGTCCTGCACGCCCCGCAGGGCCGGCATGCCGGCCGCAAGGGCCGCGACTTGCTTGTCAGCGGCGGCTGCCGGGTGAAGGATGCCCGCAACGGGGCGCGGGACCCCGGCGGGGGAGATGCCGATGGTGGCCGAAATCCGGATCGACGAGCAGCGGCTGCGATCGGCCGTCAGGACCCTGTTCGCAGCGGCCGGTTCGGCGCCGCGCGAATGCGACCTCGTCGCCGACCATCTCGTCGAGGCCAATCTGCGCGGCCATGATTCCCATGGTGTCGGCATGATCCCCGCCTACATCGCCAACGCGCGCAGCGGCGAGCTGAACCTCAACACCGGCGCGACGCTGGTCGCCGACACCGGCGGGCTGCTGCTGGTCGACGGTGGGTTCGGGCTCGGCCAGACGGTCGCCTACGAGGCCGTCGGCATGGCGATAGAGCGCGCGCTGGCAACAGGCACCTGCCTGCTGTCGCTGCGCAACAGCCATCACATCGGCCGCATCGGCCACTGGGCGGAGCAATGCGCCGACGCCGGCCTGGTCTCGCTGCATTTCGTCAACGTCATCAGCGATCCGGCAGTGGCGCCCTATGCGGGCTTGGCGCCGCGGGTCGGCACCAACCCCGTCTGCATCGGCTTTCCGCGCCGCGGCGAGCCGCCGATCATCGTCGACTTCGCCACCAGCCGGCTGGCGGTCGGCAAGGTGCGTGTCGCCTACAACAAGGGCGTGCCGGTCCCCGAAGGCGTTCTGATCGACCGTGACGGCGAGCCGACCGCCGATCCCGCCAGCTTCTTCGAGGGCCAGCCGCATGGCGCCGTCCTGCCCTTTGGCGAGCACAAGGGATGGGGCCTGGCGCTCGCCTGCGAGCTGCTGGCCGGGGCCCTGTCGGGCGGCGGCACCCAGCACTATCCCAAGCGCCGCGAGGCGATCGTCAACAACATGTTCTCGGTGCTGGTGAAGCCCGAGGCGCTCGGCACCGCCGAGACGTTCTTTCCGCAGATGGACGCGTTCCTGGAGTGGGTGCGCCTGCCGCCGCCCGGCCGCGAGCCCACCGTGCAGATCGCCGGTGAGCCGGAGCGCCGCTCCCGCGCCGAGCGGGTCGCAGCCGGCATCCCGGTCGACGCCACCACCTGGGAGCAGATCCTCGCCGCCGCCGAGTCGGTGGGCCTCGCCCGGTCCGTGCTCGCCGCCGAGGCAGGCATTGCCTGATCGCCGCCAGCCCGCCCCGACACTCAGCCCGCAGGAGACCGTCCATGCCCACTCGTGATCCGTTGCCGTCCGCCGTCCTCGACGCGCTAGCCGCCTACGACACCCCGACCGTTTGCAACGCGCTCGAGCTTATTGCGCCGGGCCGGCGCCTCGTCGGCTACACGACGCGCCCGCTGGTCTGTCCGTTCCCGGATTTGCCGCCGATCGTCGGCTATGCCCGTACGGCGACGATCCGTGCCACCGCGGCCTCCGGCGCCCCGGATGGCGGCAAGGCGCTGCGGCTCGCCTATTACGACTATGTCGGTACAGGTCATGGGCCACGCATCAGCGTCATCCAGGACCTCGACGGGGACCAGGCGGGGTTCGGCGCCTTCTGGGGTGAGGTCCACAGCGCGGTGCACAGGGCGCTGGGCTGCCTCGGCGTCGTCACCGATGGCTCGATCCGCGACATCCCGCAATGGGCGCCGGGCTTCCAGGCTCTGGCCGGCAGCCTCGGACCCTCTCACGCCCATGTGCATCTTGCCGGGTTCGGCGAGCCCGTCCGGGTCGCCGGGATGACGGTGCAGTCTGGGGACCTCATTCATGCCGACCGGCATGGGGCAGTGGTGGTGCCGCACGACGTTGCAGCGGCTGTCCCCGAGGCGGCCGAACTCTGTGCCCGCCGAGAGGCCGTGGTGCTGGCGGTGGCCCGTAGCCCCGATTTCAGCATCGCCCGGCTGAAGGCCGCGATTGCCGAGGGCGACGAAATCCACTGAACTGCATGACGCCGTGGCGTCGTACTGCGCCCCCGGGGCTTGTTTGCGGCCGTCGCTGCGGCCATAAGGGCGTCGCTGACAGCCGGATGCCGATGTCGAACGTCAACGACCCCAGCGCCGCGGGCGCCCCCGAGCCCCCGGATTCGCCCGGTCGCGCCAGCCGCTATGCATGGGTCGGCACGGCGGCGAGCACACTTCTGTTTGCCACTGCGCTTGGCGTGCTCTGGCAGATCCTGGGAGAGGTCAAGCTCGCTGACGTTCAGGCAGCGTTCCGCAACGCCGCCCGCGAGCAGATCGTGCTGGCGCTGTTCTTCACCGCGGTGAGCTACACGCTGCTGACCGCCTATGACGCGCTCGCCCTGCGGCAGTTGAGGCTCAAGATCCCGTATCGGACGACGGCGCTGGCCTCCTTCACCAGCTACGCGGTGTCGTTCACGCTCGGCTTTCCGCTCGTGACGGCGGCCGGCGTCCGCTACTGGATCTACGCGCCGCGCGGGGTTCCGGCTGGCAAGGTCGCCAGCCTGACACTGATTGCCGGCCTCACCTTTCTGCTCGGCATGGGCACGGTGGTGGGGATCGGGCTGATCTGGCAGGCCTCGGCGGTTGCCGCGATCAACCACCTCGGCGTCTTCGTCAACCGCCTGATCGGAGTGGCCGTTCTGGTGGCCATCGGCTTCTACCTGTACTGGATCGGGGCGAAGCCGCGTGCCGTGCGGGTCAAGCGCTTCCGCCTCGAGATGCCGACGCTGCCGGTCTCGCTCGGTCAGATCCTGCTCGGCATCGGCGATGTCTGTGCGGCGAGCGCGGTGCTCTACGTGCTGCTGCCCCAGGGCCACGGCATCAGTTTCGAGACCTTCGCGGCGGTTTACGCCTTTGCCTGCATCCTTGGCATCGCCAGTCACGCACCGGGCGGCCTCGGCGTGTTCGAGGCGACGATCCTGCTCGCCTTCTGGCGCCTGCCCTATGACGGTCTCATCGGCGCCTTGTTCCTGTTTCGCCTTTGCTACTATCTCTTGCCTTTCGTCATCGCCGTTGCGCTTCTCGGTGCCTATGAGATCAGCCGGCGGTTGACTGCGTGGCGCGCCAATGTGGAGCGCAACGAGGCCGAGTGAGGACGACGGCATGGCGCTGGCGAACGAGCGTGACACGGCGGTGCTCGATGCGGTGCTGGCGGCGGTCGCCGATCCGCTGATTGTTGTCGATGCCGCTGCCGTCATATTGCGTGTGAACGACGCCGCACAGCAGGCCTGGCCAAACCTCCGGGTGGGCAGTCCGCTCTCCTTCACGCTGCGCGAGCCGGACCTTGTCGACGCCGTCAGCGAGGTTCTGGCGGGCACCCCGCTGGTCGAGGGCACGCTGCTGGAGCGGGTTCCCGTCATCCGCAGCTTCGGCTTCCGTGCCACCGCCTCGGTGTCGCCGGGACGCGCCCGTGCGGCTGTCCTGGCCTTCCGGGACCTCACCGAGGCGCGCCGCCTGGAGAGCATGCGCACTGATTTCGTCGCCAATGCCAGCCACGAACTGCGCACGCCGCTCGCCTCGGTGCTGGGCTTCATCGAGACGCTGGAAGGTCCTGCGCGGCATGATCCGGCCGCGCGCGAGCGCTTCCTGTCGATCATGCGGGCCCAGGCTCAGCGCATGGCGCGGCTGATCGACGATCTCCTGTCGCTGTCGCGGGTCGAGATGAGCGAACACCGCCGTCCTGAAGACAGCGTTGATCTTGTTGCGGTTGCAAGCCAGGCGGTCGACACGCTCAAGCCCATTGCCGACGAGCGCGGTGTCATCGTCGAGGTCATTGTTCCCGACGAGCCGCAGTTCGTGCTCGGCGACCGCGACGAACTGCTGCGCGTCGCTGACAATCTGATCGAGAATGCGCTGAAATATGGCGGTTCCGGCGGCCGTGTGGCCGTCCAGGTCGAGGCGGTGGATGAAACCGGTCATGCCCCCGCCGCACGGCTGAGCGTGCGCGACTGGGGCCCGGGCATCGCCCTCCAGCACTTGCCACGGCTGACCGAACGGTTCTACCGCGTCGATGTCGTCGACAGCCGCAGCCAGGGCGGCACCGGACTGGGGCTTGCGCTCGTCAAGCACATCGTCAACCGGCATCGCGGCCGACTGACGGTCGAAAGCCGTCCGGGCGAGGGGGCCGTGTTCCGCGTTTCCCTGCCGCGCACGCCGGAAGCCGGGCAGGAGCCGCGTTCAAACCGCTGAGCCCGATCACGACACGGTGTTCCACAGCCGTCGCATGTTATCAAACTGTCACTGCGCGGTCATACAAGACCGTCGCACACCGATACTGGTGCGCGGCGAGCCGAGGGCCTCTGCAATGACGACGGCACCCATGATCCTGATTGTCGAGGATGAGGAGCCGCTGTCGCTTCTGCTCCGTTACAATCTCGAGGCGGAGGGCTACACCGTCGAGGTCGTGGCCCGCGGCGATGACGCCGACACACGCCTGCGCGAGCGCGTTCCCGATCTCGTGCTGCTCGACTGGATGCTGCCCGGCCTCTCGGGCATCGAGCTCTGCCGGCGCCTGCGCCAGCGCCCCGACACCAAGCGTCTGCCGATCATCATGCTGACCGCGCGTGGCGAGGAGAGCGAGCGCGTGAGGGGCCTGGCCACCGGCGCCGACGACTATGTGGTCAAGCCGTTCTCGGTGCCCGAACTGGTGGCCCGCGTCCGCGCCCTGCTGCGTCGCGCGTCGCCCGAACGCGTCGCCGAGATGCTCGAGGCCGGCGACATCGCGCTCGACCGCGAAACCCGCCGCGTCCGCCGCGCCGGCCGCGAGCTGCACCTCGGCCCGACCGAGTTCCGCATGCTCGAATTTCTCATGGAGAAACCCGGCCGCGTGTTCAACCGCGCGCAGCTGCTCGACGGTGTTTGGGGGCACGACTCCGAGATCGACGAGCGCACCGTCGACGTTCATGTCGGCCGGCTGCGCAAGGCCATCAACCGGCCGCGCGAGAAGGACCCGATCCGCACCGTGCGGGGCGCCGGCTACTCCTTCGACGAGACCTTCGCCCGTCGCCCGCGCTGACGCGCCGGCGACGGTGGTCGCGTCGCGCGCTCAGCCACGCTGCGTCTGTTGCTTGCGCTCGCGGCGCCGCTCCAGCGATGGCTGGTAGGCGATCTGCGAGTGGTAGTTGCAATAGGGCGTTCCGGTCGGTGACTTCGCGCCGCAGAAGCGGAAATCCGGCGATGTCGGGTCGCCATGCGGCCACCGGCACATGGACTCGCGCAGCTCCATGATGGTGACCCGCTCCGACATCGGGATGACCACCTCGCTCACGGGCTGGGGCGACAAAGCGATAACCGGGGCCGGGGAGGGCTGAGGCGCAGCCTTCGGCATCATCGCCAGATTGCCGCGGACCGCCGGCGCGTGGCTCATAGGGTGGCTGGGCGGCCGCGTTGTCTTGCGCGGTCGCACGGCTGCCGGCGCTGTCGATTTCGCCCGGCCGGACAGGCCGAGACGGTGTACCTTGCCGATCACGGCGTTGCGTGTCACGCCGCCTGCCAGTTCCCCGGCGATCTGGCTCGCGCTTAGCCCCTGGTTCCAGAGGCGCTTCAGCAGTTCCACCCGCTCGTCGGTCCAGGACATCGGCCTCATTCCCCGTTCGAGTTCAACCTGTCGTCGAATCGGCTCGTACACGCCGCCCCGGAGACCGGGGCACGGTGGACGGACGAACGACCCTTCTCATGGTGTGCCGCACCAGATGTCGTGTTCGACGAGGCCGAACCTACGATATACCGCGACTCGCGTGCAAGAGTCGGTCGGTCGGCCGGGGGGTTTTCCCCAACCATCGTGGCGGTCTCACGTCGAGGGTCGGGCGAAACCGGGCCCGCGCGGCGTTGACAGCCGCAGGGTCGAAATCCATAGTTTGGCTGCCGTGCCGCCCTGAGGGGCGGCACGTGCCATTTTGGAGCCCGATCACCCGGTCCGACGACCGGAACCGTCAACCCAGAGGAGCCACGCGATGGCCCAGCCGAGCCCGATCACCGAGAACTCCGCGTCCGCGCTACTTCCGACCTTCGCGCGAGCCGATCTGGTTTTCGAACGAGGCGAGGGCGCTTGGCTCGTCACCCAGGACGGCGATCGCTACCTTGATTTCGGCGCCGGGATCGCCGTGAATGCTCTGGGTCACGCCCACCCGCACCTTGTCGCCAAGCTCGCCGAGCAGGCCGCCAAGGTCTGGCATACGTCGAACCTATACCGGATCCCAGAGGGCGAGCGGCTGTCCCGGCGGCTGGCCGACGCGACCTTTGCCGACCAGGTGTTCTTCACCAATTCGGGCGCCGAGGCGCTCGAATGTGCAATCAAGATGGCGCGCATATATCACGCCGTCGGCGGCCACCCCGAGCGCTATCGCATCATCACCTTCGAGGGCGCCTTCCATGGCCGCACGCTGGCGACGATCGCCGCCGGCGGCCAGAAGAAGTATCTCGAAGGCTTCGGCCCGAAGGTCGAGGGCTTCGACCAGGTGCCGTTCGGCGATCATGCGGCGCTCGAGGCGGCCATCGGCCCCGAGACCGCCGGCATCCTGATCGAGCCGATCCAGGGCGAGGGTGGCGTACGTCCGGTACCGCCGCAGTGCCTGCGCGGCCTGCGCGAGCTCTGTGACCGGCACGGCCTCCTGCTGATCTTCGACGAGGTGCAGACCGGCGTCGGCCGCACCGGCCGCTTCTTTGCGCATGAACGCTGCGGCGTGACGCCCGACATCATGGCGATCGCCAAGGGCATCGGCGGCGGTTTCCCGATGGGCGCCTGTCTGTCGACGCTGGACGCCGGCAAGGGCATGACCGCCGGCGTGCACGGCACCACCTTCGGCGGCAACCCGCTGGCGATGGCGGTCGGCAACGCCGTGCTCGACGTGGTGCTGGCACCGGGCTTCCTCGACCATGTCGAGCGCATCAGCCTGATGCTGAAGCAGCGCCTCGCCGAGCTCAAGGACCGCCATCCCGGCATCATCGAAGAGGTGCGCGGCGAGGGCCTGCTGCTCGGCCTCAGGTGCCGTGTGCCCAACACCGATCTGGCGGCCGCGGCGCGTGCCGAGCACCTGCTCACGGTGCCGGCCGGCGACAACGTCCTGCGCCTGCTGCCGCCGCTGATCATCGGCGAATCCGAGGTCGCCGAGGTGTTCGCGCGGCTCGATGCCGCCTGCACGGCGCTGGAGGCGACACAGGCGAGGGGGGCGGCGGAGTGACAGCCCCCGTCCGGCACTTCCTCGATCTCGACCAGTTCTCGGCCGACGAACTGCGCAGGATCCTCGGCGCGGCGGAGACGATCAAGCGGGCCCGCGTCAAGGGCCAGGACGCGGCCGACCGCCCGCTTGCCGGCAAGGTCCTGGCGATGATCTTCGACAAGCCCTCCACCCGCACCCGCGTTTCCTTCGATGTCGGCATGCGCGAGTTGGGCGGCGAGACGATCATGCTCACCGGTGCTGAAATGCAGCTCGGCCGTGGCGAGACGATCGGCGACACGGCGCGCGTGCTGTCGCGCTATGTCGACGCCATCATGATCCGCATGCTGGATGCCGCCGCCGTGCGCGAACTCGCCGAGCACGCCACCGTTCCGGTCATCAATGGCCTGACCAAGGCCAGCCACCCCTGCCAGGTGATGGCGGACGTGATGACCTACGAGGAGCACCGCGGGCCGATCAAGGGACGCACTGTGGCCTGGGTGGGCGCCAGCAACAACGTGCTGGCGTCGTGGGTGCATGCCGCCTCGCGCTTCGACTTTCGCCTGCGCATCGCTGCGCCGGAGGAACTCGCTCTGCCGGCCGACATGCTCGCCTGGGCGCGCCGCGCCGGGGCCCGGGTGTCGGCCATGGACGATCCCTTCGACGCGGTCGAGGGGGCCGACTGCGTCGTCACCGACTGCTGGGTGTCGATGGGCGACGAGGATGCCGGGCGCCGCCACAACCTGCTGTTGCCCTATCAGGTCAACGGCAAGCTGATGCGCGCCGCCGATCCGCGCGCCGTGTTCATGCACTGCCTGCCCGCCCACCGCGGCGAGGAGGTGACCGACGAGGTCATGGACGGACCCCAGTCCGTGGTGTTCGACGAGGCCGAGAACCGGCTGCACGCGCAAAAGGGCGTGCTCGCCTGGTGCCTCGGGACCCTCAGTCCATGACACCGGACCTGCATCCGGAGCGCGACGACCGGGTTGTGCCATTTGCCGTCGATGCGCTCGACGCCCGCGGCCGCGTCGTGCGCCTCGGTCCGATGCTGGACGCAATCCTGTCCCGCCATGCCTATCCGGTCCCGGTGTCCCGCCTGCTTGGTGAGGCGGTGTCACTGGCGGTGCTGCTTGGCACGTCACTGAAGTTCCAGGGGCGGTTCCAGCTGCAGACCCGCAGCGATGGCGCGGTCGACATGCTGGTCGTCGATTTCGAGGCGCCGGACCGCGTCCGCGCCTATGCGCGCTTCGATGCCGAGCGCCTCGCCGCGCTGGGGGCCGATCCGGCCCCCGCCGCGCTGCTCGGCAAGGACCACCTGGCGCTGACCATCGACCAGGGCGCCGACATGAACCGCTATCAGGGCATCGTGCCGCTCGTTGGCCAGTCCATGGAGGCGGCGGCGCACGAGTATTTCGCCCAGTCCGAGCAGATCCCGACCCGCATCCGCCTGGCGGTCGGCATGGTGGTCGGCGGCGGCGTCGATGCCTGGCGCGCCGGCGGCCTGTTGCTGCAGTTCCTCCCGGCGGCGCCCGACCGGCTGCGCCGCGGTGACCTGCCGCCCGGTGACGCACCGCCGGGGGCGGAGCCTGCTCACGAACCGACAGAGGACGATGCCTGGGTTGAGGCCCGCTCGCTCGCCGACACCACCGAGGACCACGAGCTGCTGGATCCGACGCTGACCAGCGAGCGGCTGCTGTTTCGCCTGTTCCACGAGCGCGGCGTCCGCGTCTTCGACGCCCAGCCGGTTGTCGAACGCTGCCGCTGCTCGCGCGACCGCATCCTCGCCATGCTGGTCCGCTTCACCGATGAGGAGCGCCACGCCATGGTGGGCGATGACGGCCGCATTGGCATCACCTGCGAGTTCTGCTCGACGCATTACCAGGTCGAGCCTGACGAGATCGGGCTCGGCGATGTCCCTGCCGGCGAGCCTTGAGCCGCGGGTCAGACGCTGCAGGTGGCGATCAGCCGCCGCATGAACGCGACGCCGCGCTCGATCTCGTCGAGCGCGATCCATTCGTCAGGCTGATGCGCCTGGTTGATTGAGCCCGGTCCGCACACCACGGTCGGCAGTCCGGCGCGCTGGAACTGGCCCGCCTCGGTGCCGTACGGCACGGTGATCGTGCCATTGCGTCCGGCAATCCGCAGCGCCAGCGTCTCTGCGACCGATCCCGGATTAGGCTCCAGCCGCGGCACGTCGACCTCGAGGCGCGTCACCACCGAGGCTGGTTGGCCGCCGCGCCGCATCCGCGGCAGCACGACGCGCTCGGCGAAATCCTGAAGGCCCGCCGCAACGGCCCGCTCGTCTGTGCCCGGCACGCCGCGCACCTCCCAGTGGAACGACGCCAGCTTCGGCACGATGTTGCGGGCGGTGCCTCCCGACAGCGTGCCCACATGCACGGTGGCGTAGGGCGGGTCGAAGCGCCCCGTCGGGTCGCCGCGCTCCTGCAGGACATCGGCCATCCGGTCGAGCTCCGCCACCAGCGCCGCGGCGCCGAACACGGCATTGGCTCCGAGCAGCGGCTTGGACGAATGGCACTCATGGCCATGCACCGTCGTGTCGAAGGTGACCACGCTCTTGTGCGCGTCGGCGACCTGCAGCTCGGTCGGCTCGCCGACGATGACGCAGGTCGGCCGTGGCAGGTCGACGCCCATCCGCGCAAGGGTATCGAGGACGCCGCCGCAGGTCGTCTCTTCGTCATAGCTCAGCATGATGTGGATCGGCGTCGTCAGTTGCGCGGCCTTCATCTCGTCGACCATCGACAAGGCGATCGCAGCAAAGCCCTTCATGTCCACGGCCCCGCGCCCATAGGCCCGGCCGTCGGCGATCCGCAGGCGGAAGGGATCGCCCGTCCAGGCCTGTCCCGTCACCGGCACCACGTCGGTGTGCCCCGACAGCACGACGCCGCCGCGGTCGGTCGGCCCGATGGTGGCGAAGATCGCCGCCTTGTTGCCGGCGGCGTTGGGAACACGCACGAAGTCGACCCCATGGCGGACGAGGTAGTCCTCCACATAGGCGACAAGGTTGAGGTTGCTGAGGCTGCTTTCCGTGTCGAAGGAGACCAGCCTGGCGAGGATGCCGAGTGGCGTATCGTCAGGGGTGGGGACGGTGCTCATTGTCTCACCATAGCGCAGTCGCGTGCGGAGTCTGCGACACCCGTGGCCGCAGCGATGCGGCTCAGTGGACGACCCTCTGTGTATGCGGGCTGTCGAGCGAGAAGGCGGGGATCTCGACCTCGAAGGCCCGCCCGTCGATGGTCTCCACGGTGTAGCAGCCCGACATGATCCCCTGCGGCGTTTCAAGCGGGCAGCCGCTCGTATACTGAAATCGGCCGCCTGGCGCGATCCGCGGCTGCTTGCCGATCACGCCCTCGCCACGCACCTCCTGCACCCGTCCCGATGCGTCGCGGATGTGCCAGTAGCGCGACCGAAGCGTCACCGGCTCATCGCCGTGATTGACGATCTCGACGGTATAGGACCAGAAAAAACGGCCCTTCTCCGGCTGCGACTGCTCCTCGATATAGGCGCTCGTGACCGTGACCTGGATTTCTCGGGTGACGGCACGGTACATGCGTTGGCTCCGTGTCGGCGCAGCCTTGTGCCGCGCGCCTTGCGCGTCCTATTCGGCGCAGCCGGCGCCGTCAATGTTCAGGCGGGATATGCGATCGGTCGACCCTTCCGCGGGCTTGGCGCGCGCGGCCGTCGCGGCTACGAAGGGGAACTGTCCCGAGAGGATCGCGCCCTTGCAGTTCGGCCCCGGCATCCAGCCTGCCCAGACCATCGAGGCCCTGATCGCGGCCGGCCACGTCCATGTCGGTGCGCCGCTTGCCGACGGGCAGGTGCAGCCGGCCAGTCTCGACCTGCGCCTCGGCCGCCGCGTGTTCCGCGTGCGTGCCAGCTTCCTGCCCGGCCGCGACACCGGCATTGCGGATCGCATCGCCAGCCTGGCCCTGCACGAGATCGACCTGTCGGCCGGCGCCGTGCTCGAGACCGGCGCGGTCTATATCGCCGAGCTGCTGGAAAGCCTCGACCTGCCCGAGGGGTTGTCCGCCGCCGCCAACCCGAAGAGCTCCACCGGCCGGCTCGACGTGTTCACCCGCGTCATCGCCGACAGGGCGCGCGAGTTCGATGCCGTCCCCGCCGGCTACCGCGGCCCACTCTATCTGGAGATCTCGCCCCGCACCTTCCCGGTGCTGGTGCGCACCGGCTCGCGCCTGTCGCAGCTGCGCTTCCGCACCGGCGCGGTGCGGCTCGACGACGCCGAACTGGCGGCGCTGCACGAGGCCGAGACGCTGGTGACCCTGTCGGAGCCGTCGATCCAGTCCGGCGTTGCCGTCAGCGTCGACCTCAAGGGCTTCGGCGAGGATGGGCTCGTCGGCTACCGCGCCAAGCGCCACACCGGGCTCGTCGATGTCGACGCCATCGGCGCCTGCGATGTCGCCGACTACTGGGACCCGCTCATCCTGCGTGCCGGCCGGGCGCTGATCCTCGACCCGGGCCAGTTCTACATCCTGGCGTCGAAGGAGGCCGTGCATGTCCCGCCCGGCTACGCCGCCGAGATGACGCCGTTCGATCCGCTCGTCGGCGAGTTTCGCGTCCACTATGCCGGTTTTTTCGATCCCGGCTTCGGCCACGCCGGCGCCGGCGGCTCCGGCAGCCGGGCCGTGCTCGAGGTGCGCTCGCGCGACGTGCCGTTCATCCTGGAGGACGGGCAGACGGTCGGCCGCCTCGTCTACGAGCGCATGGCGGAGCGGCCGTCACGGCTCTACGGCGCCGGGCTGGGCTCCAACTACCAGGCCCAGGGCCTCAAGCTGTCGAAGCATTTCCGCGCCGGCTGAGCCGCGGCGGACCGTTGCGAACCGCCCCGGTTTGGCGCTATGACTGCGCGGTCGCGGGCGTAGTTCAGTGGTAGAACGACAGCTTCCCAAGCTGTATGTCGTGGGTTCGATTCCCATCGCCCGCTCCAGTCCGGCCCCCAGCGTCTGACTTTTTTGTCGCCGCAGCCTCGCCCGAAGGTGGATCCATCTCTGCGTTTTCGTCGGAATTGGCTTAAACGTCCTGCGTAAATTGCCTCTCGGACGGGCAGTTCAGCCACAAGATGGGCGATTTCGCCGGCGCCGGTCAGGCAAACGACCTCGGGGTCGTGCAATCGGCCAGTTCGTTGACAAGCCGTTGGCCGTGCAGGAAATATTCATCGGTCTCGCAATTGCGAGATAGACTATAATGCGTGGCAGCAAGGAAACGCCCCGGGATCAGAGACACCAATCTCCCGGAGACAGACGATGGCCACCATCACCGTCCACACCGCTGCCCATTCCGGCACCGACACCGCCTCGTTCTGCGATCTGCTGGGCCGTCTGTCCGCTGCTGTCTCCGGATGGCTGGCTGACCGTCGCGAACGCGCTCTCGAGCGCCGCGTCGGCCGGCACATCCAGCAGCACGGCGGCGTCATGACCGAAGCCATCGAGCGGACCATCGGCGACGTTGCGGCCGGCTACGGGCACGGCAGCCGCTACCACAGCCTCTTCCCGACGCTCTAAAGCCCGTATGGCTTGGCCAGGATTACCCTGGCGGCGGCCGGCCGGGATTTCTCGGTCGGGACCAGCGCGGGAGCCTCGCGCGCCGTTGCCGCCGGGGCGAAGCCGCGCACCGGCGTGACGATGATCTCGTTGCGGCCGCTGCCACGATCCGCCACCACCAGCGCCGGCCCGGTCCGGGCCTGCGCCTCGCGGAAGCTGAAGCCCAGCACTCGGTCGGCGAGTTTCAGCACCCCCGCCGGCACCGCGCCGGTCGCCTGGATCTCGACGAAATCCGCCCGGCTGTGGGTCCGGGCCGAGGACGGACCGCGATACACGCGGGCCGTGTCCCCCGACACCACGAGGTCGCCCCGCCGCAGGGTCGGGTCGGTCAGGATCCGCTCCACCCAGCTCAAGCCGGTCGGTCGGCACTGGCAGGTCTTGTCGTAGCTGGTGCGGTAACTGAACGCCTTCACCATGTCGCCATAGCGCCGGCCACCGTCGCCGCGGGCATCCTCCATCGCCCCGCCGCGCATCGTATAGACGCTGACCGGCGTGCCCGGGCAGGCCGTCCGGCACAGGTCCTCGGCGCGGACCGTCGGCAGCGACGCATCGCCCGGGACCGGAAAGTAGAAGCCGTCGCAGGCGCGGACACACAAGGCGGCGCCACCGCCGCTGCCGTCCATGGAGCGGGCCGGACTGGCCAGCGCGCGCATCGGCTCGGCCGCCGGCAGCGCATCCCCGCGCGGGCTGCGCGGCGCCCGCATCGGCGGTGCCTGCCATTCCCGGCCGCCATAGGCCGGTGCCGGTGGAAGCCAGATCTGCCGCACCGGCGGCGGCCGCGGCGGGCCGAACAGCAGGTCGAACAGCCCCGACTTGGCCGGCCCGGCAGGCCACAGCAGCGCGGCAATCAGAACGACGGTGCGGAGGCGTTGGCGCGACATGGTGACCGAAAGGTTGACGACTGTCCCGCAATGCCACACTTGCGCCGGAGGTTCAGCCTTTACCCCTTTTTAACCTTACTTCCGGTCGGGTCGTGCGGCTGGCTCCTGCCGGATCGATCCCCTATAGGTTGGCGAGGCGAGGCGAGGCGCGGTGGCCGGCGCTGACCGGAGACGCCACGATGACGGCGGCAGCACCGATGATCGGACCCGTGGATCAGGCAGTGGCAAACCCGGCGGATACCGGGCCGGTCGAGACCGACCGGTGTCCCGCGGCGGATACGCCCGGCCTCGGCCGAGCCGGCCTGGCGCTTGCCGGTGCCGCCGTCGGCTGCGCTCTTGTTGCCGGGCTGCTGCTCTGGTGGGCCCGCGGTGCGGCGGTTTTCACCGACATGGCCGCCGCCGCCATCGCCTGGTGCTTCTGAGGATCGCATGGCCATTTCGCCCAACCGTCTCGTGCTGCCGCTGGTGGCGTTTCTCTTCGGCGTCATCGGCCTGGGCCTCGCCGTCTGGTGGACGCTTGCGCCCGGCCCCCAGCGCGCCGGCGGCGGGGTCGGCGGCGCCTTCGCGCTCGTCGACCAGAACGGCCAGCCGACGACCGAGGCGGCTTTGCGCGGCGGCCCGTCGCTGATCTTCTTCGGCTTCACCCATTGCCCGGACGTCTGCCCGACGGCGCTCATGGAGATCACCCAACTCTATGATGCGCTCGGCCCCCGCGCCGACCGGCTGAGGGCCTTTTTCGTGTCCGTCGATCCCGAGCGCGATACGCCAGAGCTGCTGAAAACCTATCTGGGCAGTTTTGACGCCAGAATTCGCGGCCTCACCGGCAGCCCCGAGGCCGTGCAGACGATCATGAAGGCCTATCGCGTCTATGCCCGGCGGGTGCCGCTCGACAGTGGCGGCTACACCATGGACCACACCGCGCTCGTCTACCTGATGGACCGGTCCGGCGCCTTTGTCGGCGCCTTCAACCTGAAGCGTCCGGTGGCCGACCAGGTGAAGGAGCTCGACCGCCAGCTGTGAGGCCGGCGCTGCGCGCCGTCAGCCCGTGCTCGGTCTTCGCCCAGCGATAGGGTGCGACAGCAAGCTCCGCTGCCGCCCGCCAGGCCGCCCAGCAGGCCAGGCCCTGGCAGGCCAGCAGCCCGGCCAGATCCCGCAGGCCGAACGGCAGTCCACGCCGCCGTGCCCCGAGCGCGACCGGTAGCAGCAGGGCGATCGGTCCCAGCGCTGCCACCACCAGAGCGAGCGCCGCAGCGGCGAGGCCGAGCGGATCATCGCGCAGTGGCGGTCCGGCCAAGATCCGCAGCGCCAGCAGCAGTGCGAGCGGTGGTCCGGCAAGCGCAGTTGCCACGGTGCCGAGGCAGATGGTGGCCACCGCGGCCCGCTCCACCGTGTCGAGCTGGCCGCCTGGCCGCAGCTGCACGAGGCTCGTCTGCATCCAGCCCTTCATCCAGCGCCGGCGCTGGCCGAGCCAGGCCGGTAGCCGCGCCGGGGCCTCCTCGCCCGTGGCCGACGCGAGATGCCCGACGGCAAATCCGTGCCGGGCCAGCCGCAGGCCGAGGTCGGCATCCTCGGTGACGTTCCACGCATCCCAGCCGCCGACCGCCTCCAGCGCCGACCGGCGGATGTGGTTCGACGAGCCGCCGAGCGCCACCGGCAGGCCGAGCCGTGCCAGCCCCGGCACCGTCACGTCGAACAGCGCCGCGTAGTCGAGCGCAAAGCTCCGGGCGAGCCAGCCGGCGCTGCCATTGTCGATGACCAGGCTGGCCTGCAGGGCGGCCAGCTGCGGCGAAGCCACGGCGAAGCGCTCGGCCGCGCGCCGCAGCTGGTCGGGCGCCGGCAGGTCCTCGGCGTCGAACACAACCACAAGACTCCCGCGCGCGACGCGAAGGCCGAGGTTCAGCGCCCGCGGCTTGGTCCGGGGAAAGCCCGGCGGGCAGCGCAGGATCTCCGCCCAGGCCGGCAGCCCGGCGGTCGCGAGCGCCCGCGCGGTGGCGGCATCGTCCGCCTCGCCCAGGAATTTGAGGTCGAGCCGGCCGGCCGGATTGTCGAGCCGCCGCCGCGCCGCGACGAGCTGGCCCGCCACGGCCGTCTCGCGGTGCAGGGCGACCAGCACCGTGTAGACCGGCAGGTCCGCATCGGCGAGAAGCGGCGGCGGCGCCAGCACGCCGCGCAGGCTCTCCAGTGCGGCGGCGATCCGCACCAGCATGGCGGTGAGGAACAGCCCTCCAGCCACCAGCACTGCAACATCCAGCGTGGCGACCGGGGCATTTGCCGCGGCTGCCACGATGGTGGCAAGCGCCAGACCGGCCACCCTGCGCTCCCGCGCCGTGGGGCCGCCGCGGGCCGATGCCGCCGGATGGGTGTCGGGCAGGGCGTTGGCCGCCTTGTCGGCCAGTTCGGGTGCAGCCTGCCGGCGCAGGCTGGCGGCCAGCACGCGCGGCGATGTGATGGCGATGCCCGGGGATGCAAACAGCTGCTGGCGTCGGGGATGGGCCATCAGCCGTGCGAGCGCCATTCCGCGGGGCGCCAACGCGAGTCGCGCGGGACCGCCGGGCAGCAGCCCCACCAGCCCGGCCTCCACAGCCTCCGGTCCCGCAGCCCGGCACCGGAAGGGCCGGTCGAGAAAGGGCGCGCCGAGTTCGCGCGCCAGCCCGGCATAGAAGCTGCGCTCGCTGACGAGACCGCCCGACAGCAAGGCCACGTCCGGTGGCACGCCTGTCCGTCCGGCCTCCCGCTCAGCGTCTGCCAGCATAGACGGCGGCACGCCTTGTCCCGCGAGGAAGCCGAGGGTGAGCCCCGCCGGGACGGCCCACCGCCCGACGGGGTCCCCAGGCTGGTTCAGTCCACTGAAGCGGGGTGCACCCATGCCCGTTCCGTCCCGTCCCGTTCGGTGATACCGAAGGCTACGAGGCAGTCCGGCGGGTGCGGAGTCAGCGGTGCAACCGGTGCAGAGTCCGTCGATGAGTTTGTCACGAACTGCGACGTTCTGCCGCATATTCCTGCGCGCGTTGGTGGTGATTGCGGTTGGCTGCACTGGCTTCAGCCCGCCTAACACGAGCGCCGAGCCGGCGCCCTTCGTGCCCTCGTTCTGGGACCCCGCCCAACGCCCCGACAAGCCCGATCTCGGTGGGTTGCGCGTCATCCGGTTCATGACCGAGGACGACTACCCGCCCATGCATTTCCTCACAGAGGATGGCGGCCTGGCCGGCTTCAATGTCGATCTGGCGCGTGCGCTCTGCGAGGAGCTCGCCGTCGCCTGCACCGTCCAGGCGCGGCGCTGGGACACGCTGCTGCCGTCGCTGGCCGAAGGTCGCGGCGATGCCGTGCTGGCCTCGTTGCGCGCCACTCCGGCGCTGCGCCGCGACTTCGCGCTCACGGCGGCCTATCTGCGGACCCCGGCTCGGTTCGCGGTGCGCACGGCAGCGGCTCCCGCAGTCGGAGCCTCCACCGCCGCCGCCCCGGCGTCGCCGGACGTGTCGCCGCGCGGGCTCGCCGGACGCAGCGTCGCGGTGGTCGAGAACACTGCCCACGCCGCCTACCTGGCGGCGTTCTTCCCGGCTGCCCAGCCGAAAGCTTTCGGTGACCTTGATGCCGCGCGCGGCGCCCTGCGACGCGGCGACGTCGATGCCCTGTTCGGTGATGGGCTGACGCTGGCGGTCTGGCTGAACAGCACCGAGGGTTCGGCCTGCTGCGCCTTCGCTGGCGGCCCGTATCTGGAGAGCCGTTATTTCGGCGAGGGCGTCGCCATCGCGCTGCGCCGCAGCGAGCCGGTGCTGCGCCGCGCCCTCGACTGGGCGCTGTGGCGCCTGGCGCAGAAGGGCACCTA
>JBEIIL010000051.1:0-24252 GCA_040380755.1 Methylobacteriaceae bacterium
CGAAATTGATGCCGAGTGACTGCCACTCGACGCGGCGGAGATTGGCGATCCGGGCGGTGATGTTCCGGCCCAGCACATTCACCGTGATGCTGTCGCCCAGGGTCAGCCCAAGGCCACGCGCCAGTTCCTGGTCGAACGAGACGAGCGGCGGCCCCTGATGGTCGGCGGCCCACCATTGGCCTTCGGTGACGACCGAGCCTGTCGGCGGCGCCGACGCATAGGTGACGCCGCGGTCGCCCTCCAGCACCCAGGCGGCGTTCTCCGCCGCCTTGACGTCCTGGGCGGGAACGCCCTTCACCGACACCATGCGGCCGCGCATCATCGGGACGCGCTCGATGGCGGCGCCGGGCGCGGCTGCGCGCAGCACGGAGTCAAAACGGGCCGCATCGGCGTTGGAGACGTCGAGAAAGAAGAAGCTCGGCGCGCGTTCGGGGAGCGACCGCGACAGCTGGCCGCGGATCGTCGCGTCGATCATGCCCAGCGCGACCAGCAGGGTAACGCCGAGCCCCAGCGACAGCACCAGAGACGGTGTCAGTGCGCCCGGGCGGTGGATATTGGCCAGCGCCAGCCGCCACTCGGTGCGCCCGACATGCGGCATGGCGGCCGCCGCCCGCATGATGCCGAAGGCGATCAGCCGCAGCAGCACGAAGGCACCGGCGGTGCCGATCACGGCGGCAATCGCGATGCGGCGGTCATACGCCAGGAGGATGGCCGTGCCCGCCAGCGCCAGCGCGGCGAGGCCGACCATGACCAGATAGCGCAGGCGCGGACGGCGGTCGTCGGGATCAACACCGTCACGGAACAGGGCCGACACCGGTACATCGTGGGCGCGGCCGAGTGGCCAGAGCGAGAAGGCCAGCGCCGTCAGGATCCCGTACAGTCCGCCAACAAGAAGCTCGCGGGCATAAACATGCGGGTCGAGTGGCACCGGGAGCACCGCCCCCAGCGTCGCCTCCAGCACGTATGGCAGGGCAGCGCCGCCGGCGAGGCCGAGGGCGATGCCCAGCACCGCCAGGGCAAGGATTTCGATCAGCGCTATCGCGAAGACATGACCGCCTGTGGCCCCGAGGCTCTTCAGCGTGGCCATGGTGGTGCGGCGCCGCTCGACATAGGCGGACACCGCATTGGCGACGCCGACGCCACCGACGATGAGGGCGGTCAGGCCGACCAGTGTCAGGAACTGGCTGAAGCGCTCGATGTTGCGGCTGAACTGCGGCGCCGCGTTGGTGCGCGAGCGGACCTCGAAACCGGATTCCGGCAGTTCGCGGGCGATCGCGTCGGAGGCACGGGCCAGCGCGACCTCGTCGCTGCCGGCCGGAAGGGCGATCCGGTAGGTCCAGCGCACCAGGCTTCCCGGCTGCAGCAGCCCGGAGGCGCGCAAGGCGTCCTGGGACAGCAGCAGCCGCGGCCCGAAGGCGATCCCGGCAGCCAGCTTGTCGGGCTCCGAGACGACCGCCGCGCGCAGCACGATCCGCGCCTCGCCGAGGCGGACCTCGTCACCCGGGCGCAGGCCGAGGCGGGTGAACAGGGCCGGATCGGCCGCCGCACCCCAGATCGCGTTTGGTCCCTCTCCCTGCCGCGCCAGCAGCGCCGCCGGGGGGGTGGGAGGCGCCACCACCAGGGTGCCGACCGCCGGATAGCTCGCGTCGACTGCCTTGGGCTCGACGAGTGCGGTCCGTCCGTCCGCGGTCCGCACCATGGCCCGGAGGGTGGCGACGCTGTTGACCGTGCCGCGCGCGTCCAGCCAGGCGCGTTCCGACGGGGTTGCCTCGCGCTGGATCAGCGATGCGGCGATGTCGCCGCCGAGGATCAGGCGGCCCTGGCCGGCCAGGCCATCACCCAGCGAGCGGGCGACCGAGCCGACACCGGCAATGGCGGCCACGCCCAGCGCGATGCAGGCGAGGAAGATGCCGAAGCCGCTGACGCCGCCGCGCAGGTTGCGCCAGGCGATCCTGAGCGTCACTCCGATGCCGCCGGGACGATCCGGCTGGGCAGCGGGTTGCGCTTTCAGGGTGCCGTGCATGGTCAGGCCGCCGATACGGCGGGCGTCTCGATCCGCCCGGATCGCATCGCCACTGTCCGGTCGCAGCGGGCTGCCAGCCCGGCATCATGGGTGACGAGCACGAGGCTTGCGCCGCGCTCGCGCTTCAGCGCGAACATCAGATCGATGATCTGCCGGCCGGTCGTGTCGTCGAGATTGCCGGTCGGCTCGTCGGCCACCAGAATCGCCGGGTCCGGGGCCAGTGCCCGGGCCAGCGCCACGCGCTGCTGCTCGCCGCCGGAGAGTTGCGCCGGAAAATGCGACAGGCGCTCGCCCAGCCCGACATTCCTGAGTTCGGCGGCGGCGCGGCTGAACGCGTCGGACGCGCCGGCCAGCTCCAGCGGAACGGCGACGTTTTCCAGCGCCGTCATGGTCGGCAGCAGGTGGAAGGACTGGAACACGATGCCGACGCGGCGGCCGCGGAACCGGGCCAGGTCGTCCTCGTCCAGCGGCGCCAGATCCTGGCCGTCGATCCGGACCGTGCCGGAATCCGGGCGCTCGAGCCCCGCCATGGTCATCAGCAGGGTGGACTTGCCGGACCCCGACGGGCCGACCAGCCCGATCGCCTCGCCGCGCTCGACCGCAAGCGATACGCCCCGCAGGATGTGGACGCGCGCCGCGCCGCGCCCGAGGCTCAGCTCCACGTTTTCGAGTTCGATCGCCTTGACCATCCGCGGACCCGTTCCGATGTAGGGCAGCATGTCGACCGAGCCGCCCGTCCCTGTGCCACCCGCTTACGTCACCGCATATGGGGTCGATGATGCCTGTTTCCACCCGCAGCCGGGACGCCGGCTGGTGCTCGCGACGGCGCTGGCTGGCGTGGCGGCGGCATTTATGCTGACCGGCGCCGCTGCACAGGGCCGGCCGCTGCGTGTCGTTGCGCTGGGCGACAGCCTGACCGCCGGCTACATGCTGCCGGCGCCGGCGGCCTTTCCGGCCGTGCTGGAACGGGCGCTGCGGGCGCGTGGCCTGGCTGTCGAGATCGTCAATGCGGGCGTGTCGGGCGACACCGCGTCGCAGGGGCTCGAACGTCTGGACTGGTCGGTGCCGGACGGGACCGATGCGGTGATCGTCGAGCTCGGCGCCAATGACGCGCTGCGCGGGATCGATCCCGCGGTGACCCGCAGGGCGCTCGAGACGATCATCACGCGCCTCAAGGGCAGGGGCATGGCCGTGATGCTCGCCGGCATGTACGCGCCCCGCAACATGGGCGCCGAATATGTCGCCGCCTTCGACGGCCTGTTCCCGGATCTGGCCGGGCGGCATGGCGTGCCGCTGTACCCGTTCTTTCTCGACGGGATTGCCGGCGACGGGCGCTACATCATGAAGGACGGACTGCATCCGACGGCCGAGGGCATCAAGGTCGTCGTCGAGCGCATTCTGCCCAGCGTCGAACGCTTTCTGAGCGGCCTGCCGCGCGGCTGAGGTGAGCCTGCCGGGGCTGGCCAGAGCTGCGCCGGCATGCTTCTAAGGCGGCGAACATCTCACGCGATCTCCCGGAGCCCGCCATGGAACACCGTCCGCTCGGCCGTACAGGCCTGTCCGTCAGCCTGATCTGCCTCGGGACGATGACCTGGGGTGAACAGAACACCGAGTCCGAGGGCCATGCACAAATGGACTATGCCCTCGAGCAGGGGGTGACTTTCTTCGATACGGCGGAGCTCTACCCCATCCCGCCGCGCGCCGAGACGCAGGGCGTGACCGAGACGATCATCGGGTCGTGGTTTGCCAGCCGGTCCGGCGCGCGGGACCGGGTCGTGCTCGCCAGCAAGGTTGTCGGACGCACGCCGATGGACTGGTTCCGCGACGGACGCATCCCCGCCGAGCTCAACCGCGCGCAGATGCAGGAGGCGCTCGACAAGAGCCTGAAACGCCTGCGCACCGACCATATCGATCTCTACCAGCTGCACTGGCCGGACCGGCCAATGCCGTGGGGCTCGAACCCGACCGCGGTGGAGGCGGCCGACTTCGGCGGCGCCAGCCATCCGATCGAGGAGATCCTCGGCACGCTCGGGGAGTTCGTGAAGGCCGGCAAAGTCCGGCACATCGGCCTTTCCAACGAGAGCGCGTGGGGGACGATGAAGTTCCTCGCAGCCTCGGAGACGCTGGGCCTGCCGCGCGTCGCGTCGGTGCAGAATGCCTACAGTCTGATCAACCGCACCTACGAGGTTGCGCTGGCGGAGATCGGGCTGCGCGAGCAGGTCGGCCTGCTGGCCTATTCGCCCCTGGCCCAGGGCTACCTCACCGGGAAGTATCTCGACGGAGCGCGCCCCGCGGGTGCGCGGACGACGCTGTTCAACCGCGGGCAGCGCTACGAGAAGCCGGGCGCCGAAGAGGCCATCGCGCACTATGTGGCGCTGGCGCGGGAGGCGGGGCTCGATCCGGCGCACATGGCGCTGGCTTTCGTCAATTCACGGCCCTTCTTGGCCTCGAACATCATCGGCGCCACCACCATGGACCAGCTGCGCACGGCGATTGCGTCGGCGTCCGTCACCTTGTCGCCGGACGTCCTGGCGCGGATCAATGCGATCCACCAGACGCACCAGAACCCGGCGCCCTGAGGCTTCACCGGCCCGTTTCAAAGGATTGATAATCGCGGATCATCGCCCCACTGTGGCGCGACGGTGGCCGATTCGGCGCTACCGACCATCCGGATCCGGGCTCAGCCCGGTCCAGAACAGGGGAGGCTTCCATGCCCCGCCTTTTCACCGGACTCGAAGTCCCCGCCGAAATCGCCACGACCCTGTCCGGGCTGCGCGGCGGCCTGATCGGCGCGCGCTGGATCGACACGGAAAACTATCACGTCACGCTGCGCTTCATGGGCGACATCGACGACCGCTTCGCCCATGACGTGTCGTATCTGCTGGGGGAAGTGCGGCGCCGACCCCTCACCCTGACGATCGGCAGTCTCGAGTGCTTCGGTGGCGATCGACCGCGGGCGCTCGTCGCCAAGGTCGCGCCGACGCAGCCGCTGATCGAGCTGCAGGCCGAGCACGAACGCCTGCTGCGGCGGGCCGGACTGCCGCCGGACAAGCGCAAGTTCACGCCGCATGTGACGCTGGCCCGCCTGCGCGACACCACCGCGTGGCATGTGGCCGATTTTCTCGCCGGAATGGGGCATGTGCCATCGCGCAGCTTCACCGCCAGCCGGTTTGTGCTGTTCTCTGCGCGGGCGTCGACCGGCGGCGGCCCCTATCTGGTCGAGGCCGCCTATCCGCTGGGCTGATCCGTGGCAGGCAGGCTGGACCTTCGGGCCGGGCGCCCTACCTCCGGATTATTCATCGGAGAGTTTGACCATGGCCGACAGGCTCGATGTCAATGCCCGCACCACAGCGCTGGCGTCCCTGCCGGGTTGGGCTGCTGTCGACGGTCGCGACGCGATCACCCGGCGTTTCGTCTTTGCCGATTTCAGCGAGGCGTTCGGGTTCATGGCGCGGGTGGCGCTGGTGGCGGAGACGATGAACCACCACCCCGAGTGGTCCAACGTCTACCGCACCGTCGATGTCACGCTGTCGACCCATGACGCCGGCGGGTTGACCGCGCTCGACATCGATCTCGCCCGTGCGATGGACAGGATTGCCGGCTGATTTCCGGCTCCGTGCCTAGCGCGGTGCCATCCGCAGGGCGCCGTCGATGCGGATGCCCGTGCCGTTGAGCATGTCGTTCTCGACAATGCTGCGCACCAGAGCAGCATATTCGTCCGGCCGTCCCAGGCGGGAGGGGAACGGCACGCTGACCTCGAGGGCCTTGCGGGCATCATCGGGCACGCTTTCGAACATCGGCGTGTAGAACAGGCCCGGCAGGATGGTGACGACGCGGATGCCGAAGCCCGACAGGTCGCGGGCCACCGGCAGCGTCAGGCCAAGCACACCGGCCTTCGACGCCGCATAGGCAGCCTGGCCGATCTGCCCGTCCTGCGCCGCGACGGAGGCGGTGCAGATGATGACGCCGCGTCCGCCGTCCGGTGTCACCGGATCGAGGCCTGCCATCCGGGCGGCGGCCTTCGACAGTACCGTGAAGGTTCCGCCGAGGTTGACGGCCAGCACCTTGGCGAAGGTCGCCGCGTCATGTGCGACGAACTCGCCGGTGTCGCGCTTCTTCGACACTGTGCGCTTGGCCGGAGCGATGCCGGCGCAGTTCACGACGATGCGGGCAGGACCGTGGGCGGCCTCGGCAGCCGTGAGCGCGGCGTCGACCGATGCCTCGTCGGTGACATCCGTCCGGCAGAAGGCGCCGCCGATTTCAGTCGCAATCGCCTTGCCACGGGCCTCGTTCATGTCGAGCAGCGCGACCCGGACGCCCTGGCCGGCCAGCATGCGGGCCGTGGCTTCACCGAGGCCGGATGCGCCCCCCGTGACGATGGCGGCGAGTGAGGCGTCGAGTTTCATGGTTGTCCTCCCTGGAAGCGGACACCGGTTTAGCGCGCTCCGCGCCGGGGCGAAACCGTTCCATGCTGGCCCTTGCGGTGCGAAACAACCGGGGCCATCTCTTAGCGCGGGCGTATTTGCGCCCGACCGGGAGGGAGCGATGACTCCGCACGACGAATTGCTTGGCCGTCCGCTGAGCCAGGCCGAGATGGACGCCATGCGCCGCGCCGCGCGCGACGAGGCTGGCGTGCTGTCGGATGCGTGGGCGATGCTGCGGCGGATCGGCCGCCGGCTGCCCTTCGCCCAGGATGCGCTGGCCGCATATTACTGCGCCATCGATCCGCAGACTGATCGCCGGGTCAAGCTGACGCTGGCCGGGGCGCTGGCCTATTTCGTCATGCCGGTCGACCTGATGCCGGATTTCCTGCCGCTAGTCGGCTTCACCGACGACGCGGCCGTGATCGCCGCGGCTCTGGCGGCGGTGTCGCGCTCGATCCGGCCCGAGCATCGTGACCAGGCCCGGCGCAACCTCGACGGAGACTGACGGCCCTCGGACGTCCGAAGGGTCAGGGACGCAGGAGAACCTTGCCGGTGGCCCGGCGGTCCGCCAGCAGACGGATCGCCGCCGGCGCCTGGTCGAGCGGCATGACGGTCGAGACATGCACGCTGACGCGGCCGTCGCGGATCCAGCCGAACAGACGCGCGATGTTCGCGGCGTTGCCGGATGGGTCGCGGGCCGTGAAGGCGCCCCAGAACACGCCGAGCACGTCGCACCCCTTCAGCAGCACGAGGTTGAGCGGGATTTTCGGGATCTCGCCGGCGGCAAAGCCGACGACGAGATAACGGCCCTGCCACGCGATGGCGCGCAGGGCGGCCTCGGCCAGGTCACCGCCGACGGGGTCATAGACGACATCGACCCCGGTGCCGCCCGTCAGCTGCTTCAGGCCCTCCTTGAGGTCGCCGGCCGCATAGTCAAACGTCTCGCCCGCGCCGTGGGCGCGGGCCAGTGCCAGTTTCTCGGGCGATGAGGCGCAGGCGATGACGCGGGCGCCCATGGCGGCGCCGATCTCGACGGCGGCCAGGCCGACGCCCCCGGCGGCGCCCAGTACCGCCAACGTCTCGCCGGGCCGGAGCCTGGCCCGGTCGGACAGCGCATGGAGCGACGTGCCGTAGGTCACCAGCATCCCGGCCGCAGCGTCGTCGCTGACGCCGTCGGGGATCGGGATCACCTGTGAGGCGGGCAGCACGATGCGCGACTGGCACGCACCGTGGGTGACGAAAGCCGCGACCCGATCGCCCGCAGCAATGCCGTCGACGCCGGGGCCAAGCGCGGCGACCACCCCGGCAAACTCGGCTCCGGGCGAAAACGGCAGGGCCGGCTTCACCTGGTAGCGGTTCTGGATGATCAGCGTGTCGAAGAAATTCAGGCCGATGCAGGTGACGTCGACCAGCACCTCGCCCGGGCCCGGCAGCGGATCGGGCAGGGTCTCGACCGTCAGGGATTCGGGCGGCCCATAGGACCGGCACAGGACGGCGCGCATGGGCAACTCCGGGAGTGTCAGCCTGCCTCGACCACGCCTTCGGCCTCGAGCAGGCGGCGAAGGCGGCTGAAGGCCAGGCGAATGCGGGACTTCACGGTACCAAGCGGCAAACCAGCCCGCTCGGCGATCTCGCTGTGTGACAGGCCGTCGTAGAAGGCCAGGCGGACGAGCTGGAGCTGTTCTGGCGGCAGGTCTGCCAGCGCGACACGCAGCCGTTCCTCGCGCTGCTGCAGGTCGATCAGACGGTCGGTCTGCGGATCCTCGCCAACGTCGTGGGCAGGCTCGAGCGGATCGAAGAAGTCGATGCGATCGCGCCGCAGCCCGTCGATGCGCCGGTTCCGGGCGATCCGGTAGAGCCAGGTCGAGACCGAGGATTTGGCCGGGTCAAACAGAGCGGCCTTGCGCCAGAGGGTCACCAAGACCTCCTGCGAGAGCTCTTCGGCGGCGCTCGCCTCGGTGCCCAGGCGGATGACATAGGCCGTCAGTCGCGGGGCGAAATAGTCGAACAGCTGCGCGAAAGCGGCACGATCGCGCCGTTCCGCCACAGCGGCGACCCAATTCGCCAGTTCCTGATGGGACGGCACGCTGATCTCCGGTCCGCAGGCGCGACGCAAAATGGCGTCGAGGCAAGCGGCCCCGAGCTGCAGCAGTGTCGCATGTCTCGGGCCGGGGCGGAACCACCCCGGTTGTCGCATTTCCAGCGACAGATGTGTGAATGTCGGAAGCCGTGGTAAACCGCCGATGGCGCCGGCCGGCCAGCAGAGTAACATGCCGTCATGATTCGTCGCTTTGTCGCACTTCGCGTTCTTGCCGCCTGCGCCGCTGTCGCGACGCTTTCGCTGTCGTCCGGTCCCGGTTTCGCCCAGGACACTCAGAAGAAGCCGCCGGCAAAGCCTGCCGCCAAGCCGTCTGCAAAGCCGGCCGCAGCCAAGCCCGGCAGCAAGCCGGCGGCGCCTGGCGGCGGCCAGCCCATGGAGTTGGCGAAGTTCGGCGACTGGGGCGCCTACATGTCCGAGACGTCGAAAGGCAAGGTCTGCTACGCGCTCGCCACGCCGAAGGAACGGTTGCCGAAATCGCTGAAGCGTGATCCGGGCTATCTGTTCATCGCCTCGCGACCGGGCGAGGGTGTGCGCAACGAGGTCAGCGTCGTGCTTGGCTTTCCGGCCAAGGACGGCGGCGACGGCAAGGCGACGGTCGGCACTACGAGCTTCGCGCTTGTCACCAAGGGCACCGCGGCCTGGGTCAAGAACGCGGCGGAGGACGCCGCCTTCGTCGAGGCGATCCGGCGCGGGCAGCAACTCACCGTCGAGGCGACCTCGCGCAAGGGCAATGCATCGACGGACCGTTACACGCTGGCAGGCGTGGCCCAGGCGCTGGACCGCGTCCGCAAGGAATGCCCGTAAGGCCTTCGCCGTTGGCTGCAGTCCCGCGATCCGGGCAGCGCATAGGCGGATCCCGGCTTCCGTGATAACAGGGCGGGTTTTCGGACAACCGCCATGATGCCGGTCGCTCACTATCCTGTTCAGCCAGACCCGTCTGCTCCCCCGGGAGAGGAGGCTTCCTTGCGAGAAGACACCTCCCCGCGGGTTGACGTCACTCCGGTGTCACTCGTCGGTGCAACGCGCGACGACCTTGCCGCGCTGCTGACCCGCCTCGGCGTCCCCCAGCGCGAGGTGCGCATGAGGGTCGGCCAGCTTTGGCACTGGATCTATGTGCGGGGCGTCACGTCGTTCGCGACCATGACGACTATCGGCAAGCCGCTGCGGGCGCTGCTGGAGGCGCATTGCACGCTGGCGCGGCCGCAGGTCGTCACCGAACAGGTTTCGGTGGACGGCACCCGCAAATGGCTGATCCGGATGCCATCGACCGGCCCCCGCGACCGCGGGGTCGAGATCGAGGCGGTGTATATCCCGGAGGCCGACCGCGGCACGCTGTGCGTGTCCTCCCAGGTTGGCTGTACGCTGACCTGCACGTTCTGCCACACGGGCACACAGAAGCTGGTCCGCAACCTGACCACGGCCGAGATCGTGGCGCAGTTGGTGGTGGCCCGCGACCGGCTGGGCGACTGGCCCGGCGCCGTGCGGCCAACGGACGGGCTCGTGCCGGATGCCGAGCGGGCGGTGTCCAACATCGTGCTGATGGGCATGGGCGAGCCGCTTTACAATTTCGACCATGTTCGCGATGCGGTGGGGGTGATCGCCGACGGCGACGGCCTGTCGCTGTCGCGCCGCCGCATCACGCTGTCGACCTCGGGCGTGGTGCCAATGATCCCACGCGCTGGCGATGAGATCGCCTCGATGCTGGCGATCTCGCTGCATGCGGTGCGTGACGACCTGCGCAACGAGCTCGTGCCGCTCAACAAGAAATACCCGATCCGCGACCTGCTCGAGGCCTGCCGGGCCTATCCGGGGCTGTCGAACGCGCGGAGGATCACCTTTGAGTACGTCATGCTGGATGGCGTCAATGACAGCCTCGCCGAGGCCCGCGAACTGGTTCGGCTGTTGAAGGGCATCCCGGCCAAGATCAACCTGATCCCGTTCAATCCCTGGCCGGGCACACGCTATGCGTGCTCGGACTGGGAGCGGATCGAGGCGTTCTCGGAGGTCGTGTTCCGGGCCGGCTACGCGTCTCCCGTGCGCACGCCGCGTGGTCGCGACATCCTGGCGGCCTGCGGCCAGCTGAAGAGCGAGACGGAGAAGCTCCGGGCCCGGGCGCGGCTGATGGCCGACAGCGGAATCGGGCCCGAGGGACTGTTCGTGGGCGCGGACGACTAGCATGCGCCGCCTGTTCGTCGTGCTGGTCGGCCTGACGCTGGCGATCACTGCCGCGAGCCTGTTCGTGCTGCTGGCCGGGCTGGCCGTGCCGGCGGGCCGCGAGGTGCTCGGCTGGGCCGTGATGTCGGGCCTCGCCGCCGGGGTAGCCACGGTCGACGGTTCCGATCCTCTCGCCCTGATGTCGGTCGGGGCCTTCATGGCGCTGGCCTCGGCCGTGATCCTGCTCCCGCCCGTGATCGTCGCGGCGGTCGGCGAGGTGGGTCGCACCGGATCCTATGTCTGGTATGGCGGCGGCGCGGGCGTTCTCAGCGCTGCAACGGCCTGGCTCGGCCGTCCCCGGGGCGGCAGCGGTCCGGACGACGGACTATCCGTGCTGCTGCTGCTGTTCCTGACCGGAGTGGTCTCGGGCCTGGTCTACTGGGCCGTTGCCGGCCGCGGCGCGGCCCGGACGGGCTGACCCGCCGGACCAAACCGGCATGATCGCGGCCGGGCCGGCGCAGATGCCTATCGTCAGATCCCCTTGTCCTTCAGCGCCGTCGCGATCTCGTCCAGCACCGCCGGATCGTCGATCGTCGCCGGCATCGCCCAGGCGTCACCGTCGGCGATCTTCTTCATGGTGCCGCGCAGGATCTTGCCTGAACGGGTCTTCGGCAGGCGATTGACCGTGATGGCGATCTTGAAGGCCGCCACCGGGCCGATCTTGTCGCGGACCAGCTGCACGATCTCCTTCTCGATCTCGAGCGGCGAGCGGTTGACGCCGCTCTTGAGAACGACGAAGCCGCAGGGCTGCTCGCCCTTGAGCGCGTCCTTGATGCCGATCACGGCACATTCCGCCACGGCCGGATGGGATGACAGCACCTCCTCCATGCCGCCGGTCGACAGCCGGTGGCCGGCGACATTGATGATGTCGTCGGTGCGTCCCATGATGAACAGGTAGCCGTCCTCGTCGACGAAGCCCGCATCCGACGTGTTGTAGAAGCCGGGGAACGCGGTGAGGTAGCTCTCGCGGAACCGGTCGTCGGCCTGCCACAGCGTTGGCAGGCACGCCGGCGGCAGCGGCAGGCGGATGACGATGGAACCCATCTGGTTGGGCGCAACTGTCTTGCCGCCCTCGTCGACGATCTGCACGTCGAAGCCGGGCATCGGCACCGTCGGCGAGCCGTGCTTCACCGGCAGGGCACCAAGCCCGAGCGGGTTGCCGGCGATGGCCCAGCCGGTCTCGGTTTGCCACCAGTGGTCGATGACCGGCACGCCGAGGATCCGTTCCGCCCACTGGACTGTGTCGGGGTCGGCCCGCTCGCCGGCGAGGAACAGCGCCCGGAAACCGCTCAGATCGTAGCGCTTCAGCTGGGTGGCGTCCGGATCCTCCTTCTTGATTGCCCGGAACGCGGTCGGTGCCGTGAACAGGATACGGATGTCGTACTCGGCGATCATGCGCCAGAACGCGCCTGGATCAGGTGTGCCGACCGGCTTGCCCTCGTAGACGACGGTCGTGCAGCCGACCAGCAACGGGGCATAGACGATGTAGGAATGGCCGACGACCCAGCCGACGTCGGAGGCGGCCCAAAAGGTCTCCCCCGGGTGGACGCCGTACAGATTGGTCATCGACCAGGCCAGCGCCACCATGTGGCCGCCATTGTCGCGGACGACGCCCTTCGGCTTGCCGGTGGTTCCGGACGTGTAGAGCACGTAGAGCGGGTCCGTCGCCGCCACCGGCACGCAATCGGCGGCCCGTCCCTCGGCGCGGGCCCTTGCGATGGCCTCGGCCCAGTCGTGATCGCGGCCCTGGGTCATCGCCGCCACGGCCTGCGGCCGCTGCAGCAGCAGGACCGCTGCCGGCTTGTGAGCTGACAGGTTGATCGCTTCGTCGAGCAGAGGCTTGTAGGCGACGACCCGGTTGGGCTCGATTCCGCAGGACGCGGTCAGGATCAGCGTCGGACGGGCGTCGTCGATGCGGGTGGCCAGTTCATTGGCGGCAAATCCGCCGAACACGACCGAATGCACCGCGCCGATGCGGGCGCAGGCCAGCATGGCCACCACGGCTTCGGGCACCATGGGCATGTAGACGATGACCCGGTCACCCTTGGCGACGCCGTGCTCGAGGAGCACAGCGGCCAGTGTGGCGACATCGTCGCGCAACTCCCGGTAGGTGATCTTGCGCTTCGCCCCGGTGACCGGGCTGTCGTAGACCACGGCGGTCTGGTCGCCGCGGGTCTCGACGTGCCGGTCGACGGCGTTCCAGCAGGTGTTGCACACGGCCCCGCTGAACCACCGGCCGTACACACCGGCACCGGCATCAAAGATCCTTTGCGGTGGCTCGATCCAGTCGATCAGGGCGGCGGCCCCGCTCCAGAAGGCCTGCGGATCGCGCTTCCAGTTGTCATAGGTTTCGCGATAGCGGCTGGTGTCCGGCTCGGTCATGGCGGCTCTCCCTGTGGCTCCTACCGTCGCCCAGGGGCAGCCGGCGGTCCTTGCGGCGTCCTAGCACCGGGCGTGGTCCACGTCAGGAGCGACTTTCGGTGCAGCCCAGCCCCGCGTCGGCACACTTGCTGCCCCAGCCGGTGGCCGTCACTGTGTGGCATCGTCGGATCGCCACCCCTTGCCTCCTTTCCCCACAGATACCTGGTTCTTCGCCGCCGCGATCCCTGCTGTCCTGCTGATGGGACTGGCCAAGGGCGGATTTTCGGGCCTGGGCCTGCTGGCCATGATGCTCTTGTCTCTGGTCGTCTCGCCGGTGCGGGCGGCCGCCATCATGCTGCCGATCCTCGTGGTGCAGGACATCGTTACGGTCTGGGCCTACCGCAAGAGCTTCGACAGGCGCCTGCTGCTGATCATGCTGCCGGGCACCCTGGCCGGGGTCGGCCTGGGCTGGGCCGTCGCAGCCCAGGTCTCCGAAGACGTGGTGCGGTTGATGGTGGGGCTGATCAGCATCGGCTTCGTGGCGCTGTTCTGGAGGCCGCGGGCAGCGCCGGCTGCCGCGGCTCACGGTCGCCCTGCTGCCGGCGTGTTCTGGGGGACGGTGTCGGGCTTTACCAGCTTCGTCGCCCATGCGGGCGGACCACCGTTCCAGGTTTATGTGATGCCGCAGCGGCTGACGCCGGAGCTCTATGCCGGCACCAACACGATGTTCTTCGCCGTCACCAATGCGCTCAAGCTCCCGGCCTATCTCGCCCTCGGGCAATTCTCCTCCGAGAATGTCGGGGCGTCGGCAGTCCTATTCCCGCTGGCAATCGTCGCGACCTTCGCCGGCGTATGGCTCGTCCGGCGGATCGAGGCACGGCGCTTCTACGGCATCATCTATGCGCTGACCTTCATTGTCGGTCTGAAGCTGGTTGTCGACGGGGTGCGCGGCCTGTTGTGAGCCTCTCGGATCGATTGCTGCCCGGCGGGTCGGCCGCTAGGCTCGCGATCTGCCCGGGAGGAAGCCATGGCCCATTCGCCCTATGATACCGATCTCGACCGCAATCCGGCCAATTTCCAGCCGCTGACGCCGCTGAACTATCTGGAGCGCGCCGCGACGGTGTTCCCGGACCGGACCGCGATCATTCACGGCGACCTGCGGCGGACCTATCGCGAGTTCCACGCGCGGAGCCAGCGGCTGGCTTCGGCGCTCGCGAAGCGCGGAATCGGCCGCGGCGACACCGTCGCGGTGATGCTGGCCAATACGCCGCCGATGCTCGAATGCCACTATGGCGTGCCCATGACCGGCGCCGTCCTGAACACGCTGAACACCCGGCTCGATCCCGCGATCATCGCGTTCTCGCTCGACCATGGCGAGGCCAAGGTGGTGATCGTCGACCGGGAGTTCGCCAAGGTGATGGCCCCGGCGCTGGCCGCGGCGAAGGCCAAGCCGCTGGTGATCGACTATGACGACCCGGAATACACAGGGCCCGGCGAGCGGATCGGCGCGCTCGACTACGAGGCCTTCCTTGCGGAGGGCGGTGACACCTATGCGCGTGTCCATCCCCTCGACGAGTGGGACGCGATCGCGCTGAACTACACGTCGGGAACGACCGGCAACCCGAAGGGCGTGGTCTATCACCACCGTGGCGCGGCGCTGCTGGCGCAGAGCAATGTCGTGACCTGCGGCATGGGCAAGCATCCGGTCTATCTGTGGACGCTGCCCATGTTCCACTGCAATGGCTGGTGCTTCCCGTGGTCGATCTCGGTGGTCGCCGGGACGCATGTCTGCCTGCGGCAGGTTCGCGCCAAGGCCATGTATGACGCCATCGCGACCCATAAGGTGACCCACCTGTGTGGTGCGCCGATCGTGATGTCGACCCTGGTCAATGCCCCGGAGGCGGAGAAGCAGCCCCTGCCGCATGTGGTCGAGTTCTTCACCGCGGCGGCGCCGCCGCCCGAGGCGGTGCTGGCGGCGATGCGCACCGCCGGATTCAACGTCACGCATATCTACGGGCTCACCGAGACCTACGGCCCGTCGGTGGTCAACGATTGGAATGCCGAGTGGGATCTCCTCGACCCCGCGGCCCAGGCGGCACTGAAGGCGCGGCAGGGCGTCCGCTATCTGGCTCTCGAGGCGCTGGACGTTCTCGACCCGGTCACCCTCGAGCCGGTTCCGGCCGACGGCGCGACGCTGGGCGAGGTGATGTTCCGGGGCAATGTGGTGATGAAGGGCTACCTCAAGAACGCACCAGCCACGGCGGAGGCCTTCGCCGGGGGGTGGTTCCATTCCGGCGATCTCGGGGTGAAGTATCCCGACGGCTACATCCAGTTGAAGGACCGTTCCAAGGACATCATCATCTCAGGCGGCGAGAACATCTCGTCGATCGAGGTCGAGGATGCGCTGTTCAAGCACCCGGCGGTGCAGGCCGCGGCGGTTGTCGCCAAGCCGGATGAGAAGTGGGGCGAGACGCCCTGCGCCTTCGTGGAGCTGAAGCCCGGCCATTCAGTGTCGGCGGAGGACCTTGTTGCCTGGTGCCGGCAGCACCTGGCCGCCTTCAAATGCCCGCGGCACGTCGTCTTCGTCGAGCTGCCGAAGACGTCGACCGGCAAGGTCCAGAAATACAGGTTGCGCGAAATGGCGCTGGCGGTCTGACGCTGTCGCGCCCGTGCCCAGACATGAAAAAGCCGCCGCGGCGCGTTTTTCACCGTGGCGGCTGACGCATCCATTTGGGTTGAGACTGACGCCGATGGAAAACCCGTCCCTCGGCGCCTCACCCAGGGCCGTCAGTGGATCGTCGGCTTCGCCGCACCTCGCAGACGCTCGATCTGGTCCTTGAGGAGAAGCTTCTTGCGCTTCAGCTCGACCATCCTGAGATCACTGCCTGCCGGGTGAACGAGTTCCTTTTCGATCTCTCGCTCGAGGGCCTGATGACGGCGCTCAAGCTCGGCCAGATGGGACTGCAATGCCATGCGGTACCTCCCACGCTTCCTGACGACATAAGTGTGACACACGCGTCCGTGCTTCGGAAGCCGAAACGCATCCGCTGTGGATGACGCTCCGACCATGGTGAACAATTGGTATCGGACGCCTTGAAAACCAAGCGGAACCTGTGCGGTGGCCGTTGATCTTGCCGCTCGCTCTCGCGCTCTCCATATTGGCCCAGAAAGCCGCCCCGGGTGCGGCCTGTGATTCGCAAACGGCATGTCGATTCTGGACGACGCGACTGATCCGCAGCAGGCAATGCTCCATGCCGAGCTGGCGCGTCTGCGTGTCGAACACCGTGACATGGACAGCGCCATCAACGCGCTCGAGGGCATCACGGCCGCCGACCAGTTGCAGATCCAGCGCCTGAAAAAGCGCAAGCTTGCGCTCAAGGATCAGATCATCCGGCTGTCAGACCAGCTGACGCCGGACATCATCGCCTGATCACGGGCGCATGCGACCCGTGCGGGCGGCCTTCGCGGCATAGAGACTCGCGTCGGCCTGCTCCAGCAATCCTGCCGTTTCGGCGCCGGGCAGGACAGCGACCGTACCGTAGCTGAACCGCACCGGCACCTGCGCTGAGCGCCACTGCGCCGGGCTTTCGGCCAGCAGGGCCTGCAATGCGGTCATCTTTGCGCCGGCGATGGAGTCGGTTGCGTGCCAGAGGAGCAGCGCGAATTCGTCGCCTCCGAGCCGGGCCACGACATCCGAGGCGCGGACATGGGCCGCAAGCACGCGGGCGACATGGCGCAGCACCGCGTCGCCGGCCGGGTGGCCCAGGCTGTCGTTGATCGGCTTCAGCCCATCGAGATCGATGAGGGCCAGCGCGACAGGGATCGCATAGCGCTTGGAAAAGGACGCCGCCCGGTCCAGCTCGCGCAGGAAACCGCGTCGGTTGAGCACGCCCGTCAGCTCGTCCGCATGGGCGAGGCCCTCGAGCTCGACGATCCGGGCGTGGGCCTCCGCCAGCGCGCGCGCCAGCGCCGCGGCGTCCTCTGCGGCGCTGCCAGCACTGCCGTCCCGTCCGCTTGCACCCATGCGACCCGCCACTATACTCCGGCCTCTTTTTTCGCGACCGACCACTTAAGGACGGCTCAACGGAGTTGTTATGTCTGGATCGAATCCGGTCGCAATCATCATGGGGAGCCAGTCCGACTGGATGACCATGCGGCATTCCGCCGACACGCTTGCCGCTCTGGGCATCGGCCACGATGCGCTCATCATCTCGGCGCACCGCACGCCTGACCGTCTTTATGCTTTTGCAAAAGGCGCGCGCGAGCAGGGCTACCGCATCATCATCGCGGGAGCCGGCGGGGCGGCGCATCTGCCCGGCATGACGGCGGCCCTCACCAGCCTGCCGGTTTTCGGCGTTCCGGTGGAGTCCAAGGCGCTGTCGGGGCAGGACAGCCTGCTGTCGATCGTGCAGATGCCGGCCGGCATCCCGGTCGGCACGCTGGCGATCGGTCGCGCCGGCGCAGTCAACGCCGCGCTGCTGGCGGCTGCGGTGCTGGCGCTCGGCGATCCCGACCTGGCCGTGCGGCTCGATGCCTGGCGGTCGCGACAGGCTGACGCGGTCGCCGAACGGCCGGTCGACGATGCCTGAGGTGCTGGCACCCGGTGCGATCATCGGCATTCTGGGCGGGGGACAGCTTGCTCGGATGATGGCGCTTGCCGCGGCCCCACTCGGTCTCAAATGCCACATCTACGCGCCCGAGGGCGACAACCCCGCGTTCGACGTGGCGGCTCATCGAACCGTTGCACGATACGAGGATGCGGCGGCGCTGGCCCGGTTTGCGGCATCCGTGTCGGTGGTCACCTACGAGTTCGAGAACGTGCCGGCGACGACCGCCTCCGTGCTGGCGCCGCTTGTTCCTGTGCTGCCGGGACCGCAGGCCCTCGCCACCACCCAGGACCGGCTGACCGAGAAGGATTTCATCCGCGCTGTCGGGCTGGAGACGCCGGCCTACCGGGCGGTCGACACCGATGCCGACCTGGCGGCGGCGGTTGCGGCGTTCGGGCGGCCCGCGGTCCTGAAGACGCGCCGCATGGGCTATGATGGCAAGGGTCAGGTGATGATCCGGCCGGAGACCGATCTTGCCGAGGCGCGGCGGATGCTGGGCGGTGCGCCGGCAATCCTCGAGGCCTTCGTGCCGTTCGAGCGGGAGGTCTCCGTCGTCGCGGCCCGCGGCCGGGACGGGACCGTCCATGCCTTCGACGTCTGCGAAAACGAGCACCGCGACCACATCCTGGCGCGCACGACCGTGCCGGCCCGGCTGGCGCCCGTGGCGCGGCATGCCGCGCGGGAGCACGCGGTGCGGCTGGCAACGGCGCTGGACTATGTGGGGGTGCTGGCGGTCGAGTTCTTCGTCGTCAGGGTTGAGGGCATGGAGCGAGTGCTCGTGAACGAGATCGCCCCCAGGGTCCACAATTCCGGGCACTGGACCATCGACGGCGCCCGGACCTCACAGTTCGAACAGCACATCCGGGCGATCGCCGGCTGGCCGCTCGGCGCGCCGCAGCGGCTCGGCCGGATCGTGATGGACAATCTGATCGGCGCGCAGGCCGACGACTGGCAGACCCTGCTCGCCTCTCCCGGCGCGCATCTTCATCTCTACGGCAAGTCCGAGAGCCGCCCGGGGCGCAAGATGGGGCATGTGACCCGGGTGTTTGCAGAGGATGCCGGGGACGAACCGGATGGAACACGCTGACAGGCGTGGACAATGCACGACGATTCTGTTATCGCAGCCCATCTTAGTCGGGGCGTGCCGTTCACGTCCGGCCATCCTTTGCCATTCATCGATCAGATCAACCCCAAGCGATGGGAAAACGACGCAGTGCAGGTTCTCGTTCGTGACAATAATGTCGACCAGGCCCTCAAGGCGCTGAAGAAGAAGATGCAGCGCGAAGGCATCTTCCGCGAGATGAAGCTTCGGGGGCATTACGAGAAGCCGTCCGAGAAGCGCGCTCGCGAGAAGGCCGAGGCAGTGCGCCGCGCCCGCAAGCTGGCTCGCAAGCGCGCACAGCGCGAAGGCCTGCTGCCGGCTCCGAAGCCGAAGGTCATCGGCGGCGCTCCTCGCTGACCCCGTCTGCGCGGTCCGCTGCGCACCAGACATCTCATTCGCGGCGCCCCGACCGGAAGGTCGTCGGGCGCCGGGTCGTTTTGGTGGCGGCAGCCGCCCGGGTTCATGATCCGGCAACCATTCCGGGGCATGCCTGACGCGCTGCAATCCGGGTGATCCGCATGTTGAATGCCACAGGCCGCTACCCCTCGCGGGCTCTTCTGCTCCTCGTCGCAGCGCTCGGCCTTGCCGGCTGCGAGACGGTCGGCCGCGGCACCGGCGCCAATGTAGCCGAGTTCGTCGACGACAAGTCCGGGGCACAGGCCGTCAACATCACCTCGCTGTCCGAGGTCATCTCCCAGAACCCGAACGACGCGAACGCGTACAACACGCGCGGTGCGGCCTATGCGCGGATCGGGCGGTTTCAGGACGCCATCGCCGACTTCTCGAAGGCACTTCAGATCAATCCCGGCTATGCAGCCGCCTATACCAACCGGGCGCTGGCTTACCGGCAGCTAGGCCGTCCGACCGAGGCGTTGAGCGATTTCAGCCGGGCCATCCAGGCCGATCCGAACTACGGGCCGGCCTATCTGGGCCGTGCCAATCTGCTGCGGGCCCAGAACAATTTCGACGAGGCGTTCAGCGACCTGACCCAGGCGATCCGGCTCAGCCCCGAATCGGCCCAGCCCTACCATGCGCGCGGCCTGATCTATCAGCGGCAAGGCCAGCACCGGCTGGCCATCAATGATTTCGATGCCGCCATCGACCGTGACCCGTTCGCGGCTGCCCCCTATGAGGGGCGCGGGCAGAGCCTCATCGCCACCGGCAAGTACCAGCTGGCGGTCGAGGATTTCAACGCGGCGCTGAATGTCGACAACCGCAATGCCGATGCCTGGGCCGGTCGCGGCCTTGCGTACGAGAAGCTCGGCGACCGGCAGAAGGCGATCGAATCCTACCAGCGCGCCTTGACGGTCGACAGCGGCAATGCTGCCGCCCGGGAAGGCCAGTCGCGGCTGGGGTCTCGCAGCGGGTTCTGACAGTCGGCCGGACGCGGCATACGGCGTAGGCTTATGCGGTGGGGCGAAAGTCGGGGCGTCTGCCCGGGCGTCAGAGGATCTTCAACAGTTCGACGACGTGCTGCCGGAAGCCAAAGCGCTCATAGGTCGCAATCGCGTGGTTGTTGCCGATTAGCGCGCCGACGAGCATGGCCGACAGGCCAGCCTCACGGGTGCGACGCTCGGCCTCCGCCAGCAGCATCGGGCCCACGCCACGGCCACGGGCGTCTGCCGTCACCACGAGGTCAAGCACGCGCCCATGCGCCCGGATGTCGGGCCGGACATAGGCTTCACCTGCGTTGAAGGCCAAGGCCAGCACGCCAGAGAGCCGGTCGCCGTCATCTGCCACGAGCATGGCGCCGCCGTCTTTCGCGACGGTCGCCTCGATCACCGCCAGACAGGCGGGGCCGGCCTCCTCGCTTGTGTCGCGATCGCCGCTGAACTGGTTCTCGAAACGGTTCAGTTCGACGAGCAGCGCCGCCACGGCCGCTCGGTCGGCTGGCTGCATGAGCCTGATCTGCATTCCGAAGTCCCCGGTGCCTTTGCGGTGCCCGAACCGCCCACTCCATGGCGACCGGCAGACCAAGCTCAAATTTTACCAGAGGGCTCGGCAGGTTGACAGCGGCGAGGTCGCCAAGAGGGGTGGATTGGCGACGATGGCCGACGGCGCGATCGTCACTGTCCGTGCTGTGCCAGGAACCTGGTCACCGCCGCGTAGCCTTCCGGAGCCTCGAGATTGCCCATGTGGTCGCCGCCTGCGATGCGCACGAACTGCTTCGGCTCGGATGCGACAGCGAAAAGCTGTTCGCCCTGGCGAAACGGAATCACGCCGTCGCGATCGCCATGCAGAACGAGGATCGGCACCTTGAGCGCCCCGATGCGCGTGATGCTGGAGAAGTGATCGCGCATCAAGGCGCGCACCGGAACGAACCAGTAGATTCCGGCGGCAACGTCGACGGTTGAGGTGTAGGGGGCATCGAGGATGAGGCCGACCGCGGGCCTCTCGGTCGCAAGGCGCACGGCGACCCCGCTGCCGAGGGACTCACCATAGACGGCGACACGTGAGCGGGGTGCCGCGTTTGCAATCCAGTCAAAGGCGGCGACGGCGTCGGTGTGGAGCCCCTCCTCGGACGGGCTTCCGGTCGAGCTGGCATAACCCCGATAGCTCAGGAGGAGCAGCCCGGTGCCGTCGGCCGTCAGTGCCTTCGCGCGGCTCGTGCGATCGGCGATGGAGCCGCCATTGCCGTGCAGGAAGAGCACGACCGGCCGGCCCGGCGAGGCGGGCGGCTTCCACCATGCGACGAGGCGCTCGCCATCGGGCGTCGCGACCAGGGTCTCGGCGAAGCCCGGCAGATCCGCCGGAAGGGCGACTGGGCCGCGCGTGGCCGGATACAGCAGACTGCGCTGAAAGGTCCAGAGCAGGCCGACAACCGCCGCATAGGCGACGCCGATCGCGATGAACAGGCCCAGCACTGACCGTTTCAGTGCGCCAGGGCCTTGTTGATCTCCTCGACCATCTTCTTCGCGTCGGCGAACAGCATCAGGGTGTTGTCCTTGAAGAACAGCTCGTTTTCGACACCCGCATAGCCCGAGCCCATGCCGCGCTTGATGAACAGCACGGTCTTGGCCTTCTCGACGTCGAGGATCGGCATGCCGAAGATCGGCGAGGTCGGGTCGGTCTTGGCCGCCGGATTGGTGACGTCATTGGCGCCGATGACGAAGGCCACGTCGGTCTGGGCGAACTCGGAGTTGATATCCTCGAGCTCGAACACCTCGTCGTAGGGCACATTGGCCTCGGCCAGCAGCACGTTCATGTGGCCGGGCATGCGGCCTGCAACCGGATGGATGGCGTACTTCACCTCGACGCCCTCCTTCTTGAGGGTGTCGGCCATCTCGCGCAGCGCGTGCTGGGCCTGGGCCACCGCCATGCCGTAGCCCGGCACGATGATGACCTTGGAGGCGTTCTTCATCATGAAGGCCGCGTCCTCGGCCGAACCCTGCTTGACCGGCCGGGTCTCCTTCTCGCCGCTGGCGGCGCCGGCGGTCTCGCCGCCGAAGCCGCCGAGGATCACCGAGATGAAGCTGCGGTTCATCCCCTTGCACATGATGTAGGACAGGATCGCGCCCGACGAGCCGACGAGCGCGCCGGTGATGATCAGCGCCAGATTGCCGAGGGTGAAGCCGATGCCGGCAGCCGCCCAGCCCGAATAGGAGTTCAGCATCGAGACGACGACGGGCATGTCGGCGCCGCCGATCGGCACGATGATCAGAACGCCGAGCACGAAGCTGACGATGACGATGAGCCAGAACAGGCTATG
Organism: Methylobacteriaceae bacterium; assembly: GCA_040380755.1. Taxonomy (GTDB): domain Bacteria; phylum Pseudomonadota; class Alphaproteobacteria; order Rhizobiales; family Beijerinckiaceae; genus Alsobacter. The sequence goes on from JBEIIL010000051.1 coordinate 22,542, forward strand.
GCTCTCGGTCGCCACAAAGCCCGCGATGAGCGCGACCAGCAGGGCGGCAAGGGCGCCATTGATCACGTGGCGCTGGGGCAGAAGGATGGGTTTGCCGCTCATCCGGCCGTCGAGCTTCAGGAAGGCAATGACCGAGCCGGTGAACGTGATCGCGCCGATCGCCACACCGAGCGCCATCTCGAACAGGCTGGCGCCGTGGATCTGGCCACGCGCACCGATGCCGAAGGCCTGCGGCGCGTAGAGTGCGCCGGCCGCCACCAGCACGGCGGCGAGACCGACGAGTGAGTGGAAGAAGGCCACGAGCTGGGGCATTGCCGTCATGGCGATGCGCCGTGCCAGCACCGCGCCTGCGCCGCCGCCGATTGCCAGGCCGGCGATCAGCAGGAACCAGCCGCCGAAGCCCGAAGGCGGCGACAGGATCAGGGTCGTCACCATTGCGACGCCCATGCCGATCATGCCGTAGAGGTTGCCCTGGCGGCTGGTCGCCGGCGACGACAGGCCGCGCAGCGCCATGATGAACAGGACGCCGGAGACCAGGTAGAAGAGAGACGCGATGTTGGCACTCATCGGGTCAGCCCTTCTTCTTGTACATGGCCAGCATGCGCTGGGTGACGAGGAAGCCGCCGAAGATGTTCACGCTGGCGAGGATCAGCGCGAAGAAGCCGAGCGCCCGTGCCCAGATCGGGCCGCTGCCGCCGCCGGGTGTCGAGCCGACGCCGACCGAAAGCAGCGCGCCGACGACGATGACCGACGAGATCGCGTTGGTCACCGACATCAGCGGCGTGTGCAGCGCCGGGGTCACCGACCAGACCACGTAGTAGCCGACGAAGACCGCCAGCACGAAGATCGCCAGGCGGAACACGAAGGGGTCGATGCTGCCGCCGGACGCGGCGTGCGCCGCGGCGCCGGCCGCCGTGGCGAGCTGGTCGGCATAGACCTGCGCCTGCTGGGCGGCGAGGCGCGCGGTCTGCGCGGCCGCCTGGGCCTTCTCGAGGAGCTGCTGCGGAGTTTCAGTCGCCATGGTCTTGCTCCCCGTCAGGCCTGTGCGGCCGGCTTGGGCTGAAAGTTGGGATGCACCACCGCGCCGTCGCGGGTCAGGTTGGTGGCCTTGACGAGTTCATCGTCCCATTTCACGGCGAGAGCCTTGGTCTGCTTGTCGACCATGGTCTCGAGGAAGTTGAACAGGTTCTTGGCGTAGAGGCTTGAGGCCGTCGCAGCGAGGCGGCCGGCGACATTGACGTGCCCGACGATGTGCACGCCATTCGGGGTCGTCACGATTTCGCCGGCCTTGGCGCCGGCGACGTTGCCGCCGCGCTCGACGGCGAGGTCGACGATCACCGATCCGGCCTTCATCGACGCGACCATGTCTTCGGAGACGAGGCGCGGCGCGGGGCGACCGGGGATCAGCGCCGTGGTGATGATGATGTCCTGCTTGGCGATATGCGTCGCCACCAGTGCGGCCTGCTTGGCCTGGTACTCCTTGGACATTTCCTTGGCGTAGCCACCGGCCGTCTCCGCCGACTTGAACTCCTCGTCCTCGACGGCGACGAACTTGGCGCCGAGCGACTCGACCTGCTCCTTGGTGGCCGGGCGGACGTCCGTGGCGGTGACTACGCCGCCGAGGCGGCGGGCCGTCGCGATCGCCTGCAGGCCGGCGACGCCGACGCCCATGATGACGATGCGGGCGGCCGGCACGGTGCCGGCGGCGGTC
>JBEIIL010000052.1:0-24119 GCA_040380755.1 Methylobacteriaceae bacterium
CCGGCGTCGATCAGATAGGATTCCAGAGCCTTGGCGTCCTTCAGATACTGCTCGGAGGAACCACGCTTCACCTTATAGAGCGGCGGCTGCGCGATATAGAGATGGCCGCGCTCGATGATCTCCGGCATCTGCCGGTAGAAGAAGGTCAGGAGCAGTGTGCGGATGTGGGCGCCGTCGACGTCGGCGTCCGTCATGATGATGATCTTGTGGTAGCGCAGCTTGTCGGCGTTGAACTCCTCCTTGCCGATGCCGGCGCCAAGCGCGGTGATCAGCGTGCCGATCTCCTGGCTGGACAGCATCTTGTCGAAGCGCGCGCGCTCGACATTGAGGATCTTGCCGCGCAGCGGCAGCACGGCCTGGTATTCGCGGTTGCGGCCCTGCTTGGCAGACCCGCCGGCGGAGTCACCCTCGACGATGAACAGCTCGGCCTTGGCCGGGTCGCGCTCCTGGCAGTCGGCGAGCTTGCCGGGGAGAGAGGCGATGTCGAGCGCGCCCTTGCGGCGGGTGAGGTCGCGCGCCTTGCGGGCGGCCTCGCGGGCGGCCGCGGCCTCCACCACCTTGCCGACGATGATCCTGGCGTCGCTTGGGTGCTCCTCGAACCAGACCGACAGGGCCTCGTTGAGAACGTTCTCGACGACGGGACGGACCTCGGAGGAAACCAGCTTGTCCTTGGTCTGCGACGAGAATTTCGGGTCCGGCACCTTCACCGACAGCACGGCGGTGAGGCCTTCGCGGCAATCGTCGCCGGTGAGCGAGACCTTTTCCTTGCGGGTGAGGCCGGAGCTCTCGCCATAGCCGGTGACCTGGCGGGTCAGCGCGCCACGGAAGCCGGCGAGATGGGTGCCGCCATCACGCTGCGGGATGTTGTTGGTGAAGCACAGCACGTTCTCGTGGTAGCTGTCGTTCCACCACAGCGCCGCCTCGACGGTGATGCCGTCGCGCTCCGCCGACACCATCAGGGGTGCCGAGATGATCGGCGCCTTGGCGCGGTCGAGGTAGCGGACATACTCCTCCAGTCCGCCGTCGTAGACCATGTCCTCGCGGCGGACCTCCGCGTGGCGGTTGTCCGTCAGGATGATGTGGACCCCGGAATTCAGGAAGGCCAGCTCGCGCAGCCGGTGCTCCAGGGTCACGTAGTCAAACTCCACCTGCGTGAAGGTCTCGGTCGACGGCAGGAAGGTCACCTCGGTTCCACGCCGGCCCTCGGCGGGGCCGACGACGGCCAGCGGCGCCTGGGCGTTGCCGTGGCGGAACGTCATGGCGTGCTCCATGCCGTTGCGCCAGATGCGCAGCTGCAGGTGCGAGGACAGAGCGTTGACGACCGAGACGCCGACGCCGTGCAGGCCGCCGGACACCTTGTAGGAGTTCTGGTTGAACTTTCCGCCTGCGTGCAGCTGGGTCATGATGACCTCGGCTGCCGAAATCCCCTCCTCGGCGTGAATGTCGGTGGGAATGCCGCGCCCATTGTCGGTGACGGTGCAGGACCCGTCGGCATTCAGCGTGACGGTGACCTCGTCGGCATGGCCGGCCAGCGCCTCGTCGATGGCGTTGTCGACGACCTCGTACACCATGTGATGCAGGCCCGAGCCGTCGTCGGTGTCGCCGATATACATGCCGGGGCGCTTGCGCACCGCATCGAGGCCCTTGAGGACCTGGATGGAATCCGCACCGTAGGCTTCTTCGGCCGCGTCGCGGCGAGCTGCATCTGCCATTGAGGGAGTACTTGTTTCCAAACGCATTGATTCGATTTGAGAATTATAGGCCCTAACGGCGGCGATTTCACGGCCGGGGCAGGCGCCATCCACGGTTCTCGGCGGGCCAACGCCGCGCGGCAATCGCTAGGGAAAAGGCGGTGGAAGCGAGGCCATCACGACGGTCATGGGACGTTATACAGGCCTGCGGCGGCGGCGTCACGCACCGGACCGCAGCGGAGCAACGCGGCCCGGTTCCACCTCGAACCGCACGGCGCCGGCCGGCAGATCGTCGAACAGGGCCGGGTCCGCCCCGGTCATCCAGACCTGACCGCCGAGATCCGCCAGAACCGCGTAGAGGGCCGCCCGTCGCCTGGGGTCGAGATGGGCGGCGACCTCGTCGAGCAGCACCATCGGCACGATGCCCGTCATGGCGGCCACCAGCCTGGCATGGGCCAGCACGAGGCCGATCAGCAGCGCCTTCTGCTCGCCCGTCGAGGCCGAGGCTGCCGCCACGTCCTTGGGCCCATGGCGGACGGCAAGATCGGCCGCCTGCGGACCCACGAGAGTGCGGCCCGCCGCGCGGTCGCGGGCGCGACCGTCGCGTAGCCAGCCGCGGTAGAGATCCTCGACGTCGAGGGCCGGGCAGCGGGCGAGCTCGGCCTCCAGCGGCCCGGACAGGTCCAGCGCCGCCCAGGGAAACGGCGACGCATCGTCCCGCCCGGCGGCAACCAGCGCGGCGAGGCGCTCGACCGTCTCGCGGCGGGCAGCCGACACGGCGACGCCGGTCTCGGCCACCTCGCGCTCGACCGCGTCCAGCCAGGAGGGGTCGGGACGCTCGGCCTCCAGCAGCCGGTTACGCGAGCGCAGCGCCCGGTCGAGCGCGTTGACGCGAGAGCCATGGCCGGAATCGACCGCCAGGACGAGCCTGTCGAGGAAGCGGCGGCGGTCGCCGGCCGCGCCGGTGAACAGGCCGTCCAGCGCCGGCGTCAGCCAGACGACGCGGCAGTGCTCGGCGAATGCGGCGGCGGATGGAACCGCGGCCCCGTTGATCCGGCACAGCCGGGCAAACCCGCCGGCGTCTGTCGCCTCGACGCCGAGGCCGAGCCTGTGCTCCGAGCCACCGGCTGCGATCCGGAGCGAGGCCTGGAAGGTGCCGGACCCGCCGGCCCGCGCCATCTCGGCCAGCTCCGCCCGGCGCAGCCCACGCCCGGCGGCAAACAGCGAGATCGCCTCGAGAAGATTGGTCTTGCCGGCGCCATTCTCGCCCGAGAGCGCGACCATGCCGGCGTCGACGGCCAGGTCAAGCGCCGTGTAGGAGCGGAAGTCCTGCAGGATCAGGCGCGTGATCCGCGGCGCGGGAGGCCCGGTCACGGGCGGCCGCGGACAGGCTCCCGACGCGCGGACGGCATGCCGGTCACACCCGCATCGGCATCAGGACGTAGAGCGCGCTGGCGCCCTCGCGGTCCTGCACGAGCGTCGGCGATCCCGGATCGGCGAGCTTGAACAAAGCCGTGTCGCCGTCGAGCTGGCCGGCAATGTCCAGCAGGTAGCGGGCGTTGAAGCCGATATCGAGGGGGCCGGAGTCATAGTCGACCTCGAGCTCCTCGACGGCCGAGCCGGAATCCGGATTGGTCACCGACAGGGTCAGGCGCCGGTCGGCCAGCGACAGCTTCACGGCGCGGCCGCGCTCGGACGAAATCGTCGAGACGCGGTCGACCGCGGCGGCGAACTCGGCCTTGTCGACCACCAGCGGCTTGTCGTTGCCGGTGGGGATGACGCGCTGGTAGTCGGGGAACGTCCCGTCGATCAGCTTGGAGGTGAGCACCACCGCGCCCAGCGTCAGGCGGATCTTGGTCGGCGACAGCTCGACCTCGACCTCCTCGCCGGCGTCATCGACCAGCTTGATGATCTCGGCGACGGCCTTGCGCGGCACGATCACGCCGGGCATCCCCGTACAGCCCGCCGGCGCCGGCGTCTCGACACGCGCGAGGCGGTGACCGTCGGTGGCGACCGCGCGCAGCACGCTTTTCCCCGATGATTCAATGGCATGCAGGTAGATGCCGTTGAGGTAGTAGCGCGTCTCCTCGGTGGAAATCGCGAACTGGGTCTTCTCGATCAGCCGCTTGAGCTCGCCCGACGCCACCATGAAGCGGGTCGGCAGGTCGCCGGCGGCGAGATCGGGAAAGTCCGTTTCCGGCAGCGCCTGCAGGTTGAAACGCGAGCGGCCGGAGCGGATCACCACCTGGCCGACATCGCCCGTGGTCTCCAGTGACACCTGCGAGCCATCGGGCAGCTTGCGGATGATGTCATAGAGCACATGCGCCGGCACCGTGATGGCGCCCGGCTGGCCGACATCGGCGGCCAGCGTCTCGGTGACCTCGAGATCGAGATCGGTGGCCCGCAGCGCCAGCAGCCCCGCCTCGGCGCGCAGCAGCACGTTGGAAAGGATCGGGATGGTGTTGCGGCGCTCGACGACGCGATGGACATGGCCCAGCGACTTCAGGAGCGCGACCCGTTCGACCGTGACCTTCATGCCAGACCTTCGCAGCTGTGTTCATGGCCCGCGGTGGCGGCACAGGCCACCCCCGCGGGGCGAGCACATTGGCAAGCCACCTTGGAAACCGCAAGCCCGCGGGACCTCCCCGGGGCTCTGGCCGCGGGGTTTTGGACAGGTTAACGCGCCCGGCCGTCGCGTCCGGCCGCGCCTCAGTCCTGCAACATCCGCTTCAGCAGCTCGACATCCTCACGCAGCCCCGGATCGCAGGCGACAGCGCCGTCGATCTTGCGCACTGCGTGCAGCACGGTGGTGTGGTCGCGCCCGCCGAAGCGCCGACCGATCTCCGGCAGCGAGCGCAGCGTCAGCTGCTTGGCCAGGTACATGGCGATCTGCCGGGGCTTGACGACGCCGGCCGAGCGACGGGACGACAGGATGTCGGCCCGGCTGACGTTGTAGTGCGTGGCGACCAGCTTCTGGATGTCCTCGATGCGCACCTTGCGAGGCTCGCGGGAGCGCACGAGGTCGCGGATCGCGGTCTCGGCCGACTCGACCGTCGGGGCCAGGCCCGACAGCGTCGTGTGCGCCAGCAGGCGGTTCACCGCCCCGTCCAGGTCGCGGCCATTGGTGGTGATCACGCGGGCCACATAGGCCATGACGGCCGGGCTGACCTCGAAACCAGTGTGATGCTGGCGCGCGGCAGCGATCCGGATCTCCAGGATCTTGATGCGCAGCGGCTCGTCGAGCGCACCCATCTCCACCACCAGCCCGCCTGCCAGGCGCGAGCGCACGCGCTCGTCGAGGCTCTCGAGCTCGGCCGGCGGCCTGTCGGCGGCGATCACCACCTGCCGGCCGGCATCGATCAGGGCATTGATGGTGTGACAGAATTCCTGCTGGATCGACTTGCCCTGCAGGAACTGGACATCGTCGATGACCAGCAGATCGATGCCCCGCAGGCGCTCCTTGAAGGCCAGCGCCGTCTGCGCCTTCAGGGCGGCAACGAAGCCATACATGAAGCGGTCGGCGGTGAGATAGATCACGCGCTTGCCGGCGGCGAGGACGTCGTGGGCGACCGCCTGCAGAAGGTGGGTCTTGCCGAGGCCGACAGAGGCGTGGACGTAGAGCGGATTGTAGAGCGGCGCAGCTCCAGCCTCGATGCGCGCAACCCGTTCGCCGGCCGCGTGGGCGAGCGCATTGGAGCGTCCGACGAGGAAGCTGGCGAAGGTCAGCCGGCGGTCGAGCGGCGAACCCTGCAGCCCGTCCGCATCGACAGGAACCAGCTTCTCGGCCGCAACCGGCACGGCAGCGCGCTCGGCACGGGGAGTCGGGCCGGCCGACGGCGCGTCTGGCTGGGCCCGAAGCGCGGGGCGGGCCTGAACGGCCGTGCGCACCGCGAGTGCCAGGTCGACGACACCGGCGCATTCCGCCACCAGCAGGGCGCGCAGACGATCGGTGTAGTGGGACTGGATCCAGCTCTTCAGGAAGCGGGTCGGCACCGACAAATGGGCCACGCCGTCGCAGACATCGACGAGCTCGAGACGTCCAAACCAGCTTGAAAACACATCGTCGCCCAGTTCGGCCCGCAGCCGGCGGCGCACACGATCCCACGCCTGCGAGCGGTCCGCTCCGCCCGTCCCGTCTTCACCCTGCACCACGTCCACCGCATTCTGATCAAGAGAGTTCAACATCGACATTCCCGCACGCCTCGGCCGCAAGCGCCGCGCGAGCGGGCTTCGGTCGGTCAAGCCTGTCCTGGAGATAATGGATGCGGAGCGCCGCTCCGCGTCGGCTCAGCCGCGCGCGGCGGGCGGCCTTGCCGTAAAGGGCCCCACAAGATCATCGGCCCGCCGGATACGGTGCACGGCACCGGTCCGAAACTGGAACATTCCCATTGCTACCCCCTCTGGCGCGTCCAAACCCGAACGCACAGCTCCGCCACTTGTTTCACCGATCATCCAGTCAACACCGGATGTCCCCATCGGTCAGTCATCCTTAATCAAGTTTCCAACAATCAAATGTTTCGATCTGCGTCTAAATTTGACCAATATGAAACCACCCCTCAAGCCGGAGTCTTGTTCCACTTGGCTCTTCTTGTGAAAACACCGGGACGTCGTTCCGGCGTGAGCGAACCTTACACAGCGGTCAGGACCCGCGCAACACGAGTCCCGGGCAGGGGCCAGGCCGAAGGGCGGGGACAGTCCGCGCAGGCCTGTGGATGGCTGCGGCAAGGCGTTGAAGCCGTTCAGGATTCCTTAGGGCCTTATGGGCAGCAACCCGACGACGATTTTTCGAAGCCGACAGATGACGGTCGCACGACGCTGCTCGGATTCGGCTGCCCTCCGTCACCTTGTCCCACAAGTCTCTCTTTTGATTGAAGAATTTTTGATCGGTCGCAGGGGCTGGCGACTGCCCGAGCAGCACGAATTGGCGCGGTGCGTGTCAAGCGGATTCTGCGTCTGTGACGCCTGTCCGAACAGCGCTGAGACGAACCGCGACGAGCATGCCACACCTGTCCGGCACGGCCACCTCGTGGCGCACAGAATCAAAAAACCCGGCGCAAGGCCGGGTTTTGGGATTCTCAACACAGTTGAGATCAGGCGCCGAGCGCCTTGATCGCGTGCGCGAGGCGGGACACTTTCCGCGATGCGGTGTTGCGGTGGACGATGCCCTTTTGCGCGGCGCTGATCAGCACCGGTTCGGCCGCCTTGAAGGCCTCCTGCGCGGCGGTCTTGTCGCCCGCCAGGATCGCCTCCTCAACCTTCCTGACGAAGGTGCGCATCCGCGAGCGGCGGCTCCGGTTGACGGCGGTCCGGCGCTCGATCTTGCGGGTGGCCTTCTTCGCCGAAGGTGTATTGGCCATCGTTCGCCCTCATCGCACGCAACCAAGACCGCTCTGCGGTGTGTCGCGCGCCGTGCTTGTGAAAACAGGTGCGCCAATGCGGACAAGCGCACCGGCTGCTCATGGGAGCGGGCTTATAGACGCTGGCGCCGGCAGCGTCAACGCCCCCATCCGGCGCCCACGAGGTCAGCGACCATGCGGCGCAACGGATTGGCGGGATCGGCCAGCAGGCGCAGCGCGACCGCACAGCAGACCAGCACGATCAGCGGCCTGATCAGCCCGGCGCCAAAGCGCAGCGCCAGGCGCGACCCCAGCTGCGCGCCGACGAGCGCACCGGCCCCCATGGCAAGGCCGACAGGCCAGACGACGAGCCCGGCGGCCACGAACAGCGCCAGCGACCCACCGTTCGAGGCGAAGTTCAGCAGCTTGGTCTGGCCGGTGGCCCGAACGACGCCCATCCCCAGCAGGGTCACGAAGCCCAACAGATAGAAGGACCCCGCCCCCGGGCCGAAGAAGCCGTCATAGAAGCCCACCAGCGGTACCACGGTGGCGGCGAACAGCGCGGGCGCCATGCGGCGACGGGCATCCGCATCGGTCATCCGCGGCGACAGGCCGAAATAGACCGCCATGCCGATCAGCAGCAGCGGCACGAGGCCGGCGAGCCATGCGCCCGGCAGGACCCGGACCGCAACAGCCCCCGCCATCGCGCCGAGCGCAGCGAGAACGGCCATCGGCCAGGCCGATGGCCAGTCGATCTTGCCAGCGCGGGCGAAGGCGACCGTGGCGGAGGCGGTCCCGAACACGCCCTGAAGTTTGTTGGTCGCGACGGCAACCACCGGGTCGAGCCCGGCGAGCAGCAGGGCCGGCACGGTGATCAGGCCACCGCCACCGGCGATGGCATCGAGCATGCCGGCCAGAACGGCGACAGCGGCGAGGACGGCGACCGCCTCGATGCCAAGTTCCACCCCGGTGCCGGGATCAGCGGTGCGTGAAGGCGGGCTTGCGCTTCTCGACGAAGGCGCCCATCCCTTCCTTCTGGTCGGCGGTGGCGAACATGGCCTGGAACACTCGGCGCTCGAAGCGAATGCCCTCGGCCAAAGTCGTCTCGTAGGAGCGGTTGACGCTCTCTTTGGTCATCATGACGATCGGCGTCGACAGGTCGGCGATCTGCGCCGCCACCTTGAGGGCCTCGTCGACCAGTTCGGCCGCCGGCAGCACCCGCGACACGAGGCCGGCGCGCTCGGCCTCGGCCGCGTCCATCATCCGGCCGGTGAGGCACATTTCCATGGCCTTTGCCTTGCCGACAAAGCGCGTCAGGCGCTGCGTGCCGCCGGCGCCCGGCATCACGCCAAGCTTGATTTCGGGCTGGCCGAACTTCGCCGTGTCGGCGGCCAGCACGACGTCGCACATCATGGCCAGTTCGCAGCCGCCGCCGAGCGCAAAGCCCGCCACCGCCGCGATGATCGGCTTGCGCCGGGCACCAACCCGGTCCCAAGCGGCGATGAAGTCCTCCAGATAGGTCTCCGGGTAGGACTTGGTCTGCATCTCCTTGATGTCGGCGCCGGCCGCGAAGGCCTTCTCCGATCCGGTGATGACGATGCAGCCGATGCCGCTATCGCGATCGAAGCCGTCCAGCACTGTGTTCAACTCGGCCACCAGCGTCGAATTCAACGCATTCAGGGCCTGAGGACGGTTCAGCCGAACAAGGCCGACGCGCCCGTGGGTTTCGACGATCAGGGTCTCGTAGGTCATTGCAGCGCTCCCGTCCCGGTGCTTTGCTCCATGGCTACAAGAGGCGCCAGCCAAGGGCAATCGGGCAATCCGCACAGGCGCTGGCGCAGACCGGCACGGGTCAGCGCTGGCAGACGCTGCACCAGAAGGTCGAGCGTCCCGACTGCACCAGCCGGAGGACCATGCCGCGACAGCCGGGGGATGGGCAGGGATCATCCTCGCGGTCGTAGACGCGAAAGCCGTGCTGGAAATAGCCCAGCGACCCGTCGGTGTGGGCATAGTCGCGCAGCGACGACCCGCCGGCCGCCACGGCCTCGGCGAGGACCTCCCGGATGACGCCTGCCAGCCGCACCGCGGCGGCGGTGGGACCTCCGTCGCGCCGCGCCAGCGTGCCGGCGGCGCGGCGCGGTGACAGGCCGGCCCGATGCAGCGCCTCGCACACATAGATATTGCCGAGCCCCGCAATGAGATGCTGGTCGAGCAGGGCCGCCTTCAGCGGTGCCGCCTTGCCGGCGAAAAGCCGTGCCAGGGTGGCGCCGTCCAGCGCGTTGCCGAGGGGCTCGATTCCCATGCGGGCAAACAGCGGATGGGCCGCCAGGTCCGCCCGCGGCACCAGCGTCATGAACCCGAAGCGGCGCGGGTCGTTGTAGGTGACCGTGGCGCCCCCTGAGAGGTGGAAGACCACGTGATCATGGGCCATGCCGCCCCCTGTCTCGTGGTGGAAGTCCCCCGGGCGGGAGTTGCCATCCGTCTGCGCGACAGTGAAGCGGCCGCTCATACCCAGATGCATCACCAGCACGGTGCCGTCGTCGAGGTCGGCCAGCAGATATTTGGCGCGGCGGCCAAGCGCAGCCACGTCGCGCCCGGTGAGGCGCTCGGCGAAGCGCTCGGGAAACGGGAAGCGCAGGTCGGGCCGGCGCTGCTCGACGCGCAGGATGCGGGCTCCCACCATGGCGGGCTCCAGGCCACGGCGAACGGTTTCGACCTCGGGAAGTTCAGGCACGCCACGGGTTCCTTGCGACAACCACCCCGCATAGCGCCCCGCTGCGTCACGCGCTATGGTCCGCGCCGCAAACGGGCCGGATGACGGGACATGGCGCACGACAGGACGGCAGACGGCGGCGCCGAGACGCATTTCGGCTTCTCGACGGTGCCGCTGCACGACAAGCAGGACATGGTCGACGCCGTGTTCCACAAGGTCGCGGGTCGCTACGACCTGATGAACGACCTGATGTCGGCCGGCCTGCACCGGGCGTGGAAGGACGCACTGGTGTCCAGCCTGCGGCCGCCGCGCGACCGGCCCTTCGCCCATCTCGACGTGGCCGGCGGCACCGGCGACGTGGCGTTCCGGGTGCTGGACGCGGCAGGTCCGCAGGCGCATGTGACGGTGCTGGACATCAACACCGACATGCTGGCGGTCGGGCGCGAGCGGACGCCGGCACGGCTCGAGGGCCGGGTCGACTTTGTCGAAGGCAATGCCGAGGCCCTGCCCTATCGCGACAAGAGCTTCGACGCCTACACGATCGCGTTCGGCATCCGCAACGTGCCGCGCATCGACCTGGCGCTGGCGGAGGCGCAGCGCGTCCTGAAGCGCGGCGGCCGGTTCCTCTGCCTGGAATTCTCGCAGGTCGACGTGCCCGGGTTCGACGCGATCTACGACGCCTATTCGTTCCGGGCGGTGCCGGCGCTGGGGAAGATCGTGACCGGCGACGGCGAGCCCTACCGCTACCTCATCGAATCGATCCGCAAGTTCCCGCGGCCGGCCGCCTTCTCGGCGATGATCGCCGCCGCCGGGCTGCAGCGCGTCACCGATCGACCGATGACCGGCGGCATCGTGCGGCTGCATTCCGCCTGGAAGCTGTGAGCCGCGCGTGCTGACCAGTCTCCTGCATCTCGGGCGGCTCGGCCGCGTCGGCTTCGTGCTGGCGCGGGAGGGGGCGCTCGGCCTGGTCGATACCGGCGAGCTTCCCCCGGCGGCTCGTGGCGCGATCCGCCTGGCGCGACTGGTGGAGCGGCGAGGCGCCGGCGACGGGGCGGCCCGGCTGGCGGCGGCGCTGACGCGGCTCGGTCCGTCCTACGTCAAGTTCGGCCAGTTCCTGGCGACGCGGCCCGACGTGGTCGGGGTGCGGGTGGCGCGCGACCTCGAGGGCCTGCAGGACCGGATGCCGCCCTTCCCGCGCAGCGAGGCGGTGGCGACCATCGAGGCGACTTTGGGCAAGCCTCTCGACGCCGTGTTCGCGAGCTTCGGCGAGCCGGTCGCCGCGGCCTCGATCGCCCAGGTGCACCGGGCGACGGTGCGCACCGCCGATGGCGAGAGGCTTGTCGCCGTGAAGGTGCTGCGGCCCGGGGTGCGCGCGCGGTTCCGGCGCGACCTCGACGGCATGGCGTTTGCGGCCCGGACGCTGGAGCGGCTGGTCCCCGAGATGAAGCGGCTGCGCCCCGTGGGCGTGGTGGAGACGCTGGCGCGCTCGGTGACCATGGAGATGGACCTGCGGCTCGAGGCCGCCGCGCTGTCGGAAATGGCCGAGAACACGCGCGACGATCCGGACTTCCGCGTTCCCGCCGTCGAGTGGGAGCGAACGGCCCGCGACGTGCTGGTCATGGAGTGGATCGACGGCCTGCCTCTGAACGCGCTGACGGCGATCGCGCAGGCAGGGCACGACCGCGTCGCGCTGGCGCGCAGCGTCATCCAGTCCTTCCTCCGGCATGCGCTGCGCGACGGGTTCTTCCACGCCGACATGCATCCGGGGAACCTGTTCGTCGACGAGAAAGGCCGGCTCTGTGCGGTCGATTTCGGCATCATGGGGCGGCTCGGTATCAAGGAACGGCGGTTCCTCGCCGAAATCCTGCTGGGCTTCATCACCCGCAACTACCGGCGGGTCGCCGAGGTGCATTTCGAGGCCGGCTACGTGCCGGGCCACCACGCGGTGGAGGATTTCGCCCAGGCGATCCGCGCCATCGGCGAGCCGATCCACGACCGCACGGCCGACCAGATCTCGATGGCGCGGCTGCTGACGCTGCTGTTCGAGATCACCGGCCTGTTCGACATGATCACCCGGACCGAACTGGTCATGCTGCAGAAGACGATGGTGGTGGTGGAGGGCGTCGCCCGCAATCTCGACCCCCGCCTCGACATGTGGTCGACGGCCGAGCCCGTGGTGCGCAGCTGGATCGAGCGTAATCTCGGGCCGGTCGGGCGGATCGAGGAGGCGGGCCGCGGCGCGCTGTCCTTCGCCACCATGTTCAGCGAGCTGCCCGGACTGGTCGGCCGGGCCGAGCGGGTGCTCGGACGGCTCGAGGATGCGACGACGCGCGGTTTCATGCTCGATCCCGAGAGCGTTCAGGACATCGGCCGGGCCGAGGCGCGGCGGTCGCGCTGGGGAACGGCGGCGCTGTGGATCCTCGCCGCCTGTGCGGCCATCGTGACGCTGCGCGGGATCTGGTAGGCTGAGACCGGAGGAACCCGCATGGCTCTCGACGGCAAGCGCATCCTGCTCATCGTCGGCGGCGGCATCGCCGCCTACAAGGCGCTGGAGCTGATCCGCGCGCTGCGCAAGCGCGGCGCTGCCGTGCGCTGCATTCTCACGAAGTCCGCCCACGAGTTTGTGACGCCGCTGTCGGCCTCGGCGCTGACCGGCGACAAGGTCTATACCGACCTGTTCTCGCTGACCGACGAGGCCGAGATGGGCCATATCGAGCTGTCGCGCGATGCCGACCTGCTGGTGGTGGCCCCGGCCACCGCCGACCTGATGGCCAAGATGGCGCAGGGCCGGGCCGATGACCTCGCCTCGACTGCGCTGCTGGCGACCGACAAGGCGGTGCTGGCCGCTCCGGCGATGAATGTGCGGATGTGGACGCATCCGGCGACGCAGCGCAACCTGGCGGTGCTGCGGGCGGACGGTGTGACGATCATCGGCCCCGACGACGGCGAAATGGCCTGCGGCGAGTTCGGCCCCGGCCGGATGGCGGAGCCGGAGGTCATTGCTGAAGCTGTCGCGGCGGCGCTGGCGCCCACCTACCGGCCGCTCGCCGGGCGGCGCATGCTGGTGACGTCCGGGCCGACGCATGAACCCATCGACCCGGTGCGCTACATCACCAACCGTTCGTCGGGCAAGCAGGGCCACGCCATTGCGGGGGCGCTGGCTTCCCTGGGTGCCGAGGTGACGCTGGTGTCCGGTCCTGTCACGATCCCCGATCCAGCTGGCGTCCGGGTGGTCAGGGTCGAGACCGCGCGCGCAATGCTTGAGGCCGTCGAGGCGATCCTGCCGGTCGACGCGGCGGTGTTCTGCGCGGCTGTGGCGGACTGGCGGGTCGCACAGCCGGGCGAAGACAAGCTCAAGAAGGGCAACGGCGGCCCACCGGCCCTGACGCTGGTCGAAAATCCGGACATCCTGGCCACGGTGGCGGCGCGGACGCAGGACCGGCCGACCCTGGTCGTCGGCTTTGCGGCGGAGACTGAGACGGTCCTGGCGCATGCCCAGGCCAAGCTGGCGCGCAAGAAGTGCGACTGGATTGTCGCCAACGATGTCAGCTCACCCGCCGACGGCTCGGCCGGCGTGATGGGCGGGGACCGCAACACGGTGTCGCTGGTGACGACCACGGGCGTCGAATCCTGGCCGACCCTCGACAAGACGGCGGTGGCGCTGCGGCTGGCGGAGCGGATCGCACAGGCGCTGGGCGAAACCCGATGGGTGTGAGCGTCGGCATCGAGCGGCTGGCCCATGCGGCGGACCTGCCGTTGCCGGCCTATGCCACCGCGGGAAGCGCCGGCCTCGATCTGATGGCCGCCATCGGTGAAAACGAAAAAATCACTCTCGAATCCGGGAAATGGGGTCTTGTCCCAACCGGGCTTAAGCTCCACCTCCCTGAGACCCACGAGGCGCAGGTGCGCCCGCGCTCGGGTCTGGCCATGAAGCATGGGATCACCGTGCTCAACGCACCAGGCACGATCGATGCCGACTATCGCGGGGAAATCGGGGTGGTGTTGATCAACCACGGCCCCGGTCCCTTCGTGATTTCCCACGGCATGCGCATCGCTCAACTCGTGGTCGCGCCCGTTACACGGGTGGTGCTGGACGAGCGGGAACAGCTCGACGGCACCGGACGGGGCGCGGGAGGGTTCGGGTCGACGGGTCTGTGACGCCCGCCGGCAAGCGGGGCATCACATGATCCTTCTGTCCAGGCGAAGCCTTCTGGCGATCGCAGCGGTGGTCGATATCGCACTCCACGCACGGCCGCTTCCGGTCTCCGCCAAAATCCTGTCGGCACGCCATGCGCTGCCGCCCCGGCATCTGGAGACCATGCTGCAGGCGCTGGTCCGGGCCGGCATCCTCAAGGGCGTGCGGGGGCCGCGCGGCGGCTACGAGATCGCACGCGAGCGCCGGCGCATCACCGCAGGCGACATCGTTCGCGCCGCCATGGCGTCGACCGGCGAGGATTCCCTCCCTCCCATCCCGGAATCCCGCCTTGTCGACGAGGTGGTGGGGCCGGTGGTGAAGCATGCAGGTGGCGCCTTCCTGGCGGAACTCGATGCCATCACCGTTGAAGAGCTGTGCCGGCGGGCCGAGGCCGGCAACGTGTTCAGCGACGAGTGCCAGCCTGCGGCTGATTTCACGATTTAGATTGTTAATTATCCGCAATCTTCGACATGTTACGTGAAATATGCTAGGCAGCGGACAATGCCCGGGACGGGTCCCGGGTCAACCGGAGATTGTTCCCATGGCTTTGCCCGCTTCCCTGAACGCCGACGTTCCCCATTCCGCTCCGGGCCGCGGTCGCATCTATGAGAGCATCACGGACACGATCGGCGACACGCCGCTCGTCAAGCTGAACCGCCTCGCGCGTGAAAAGGGCGTCGGCGCGACGATTCTGGCCAAACTCGAGTTCTTCAATCCGATCAGCAGCGTCAAGGACCGGATCGGCGTCAACATGATCGACGCCCTCGAAGAGCAGGGGGTGATCGGACCCGGCGCGACGCTGATCGAGCCGACCTCCGGCAATACCGGGATCGCGCTGGCATTCGTGGCCGCGGCTCGCGGCTACAGGCTGATCCTGGTGATGCCCGAATCCATGTCGATCGAGCGCCGCAAGATGCTGGCACTGCTGGGCGCGCAGCTGGAGCTGACACCGGCGCCGATGGGCATGAAGGGCGCGATCGCGCGGGCGGAGGAGCTGAAGGCGGAGATCCCCGGCGCGGTGATCCCGCAGCAGTTCAAGAACCCGGCCAATCCCGAGATTCACCGCCGCACGACCGCCGAGGAAATCTGGAACGACACCCACGGCCAGATCGACTATTTCGTCTCGGGTGTCGGCACCGGCGGCACGATCACCGGCGTCGGCCAGGTGCTGAAGCCGCGCCGTCCCGGCCTCAAGGTGGTGGCGGTGGAGCCTGAGGATTCCCCCGTGCTGTCGGGCGGCCAGCCCGGTCCGCACAAAATCCAGGGCATCGGCGCCGGCTTCGTGCCCGACGTGCTCGATCGCAGCATCATCGACGAGGTGATCACGGTCGGGAACCAGACGGCCTTCGACACGGCCCGGCTGCTGGCCCGGATCGAGGGGATTCCCGTCGGGATCTCGTCGGGCGCCGCCGTGGCGGCCGCTCTCGAGATCGCGGCGCGGCCGGAGGCTGCCGGCAAGACGATCGTCGTGATCATCCCGTCCTTTGCCGAGCGCTATCTGTCGACGGCCCTGTTCGAGGGCCTCTGAGACAGCCTGCGGCCGTCCCCGACGGGGGCGGCCAGGGGGCTCCACAAGCCCTCAGGGACGGCGGTGGCAGACGCACTCGACCCGGTTTCCGGCCGGATCACGCAGGAACGCCGCATAGTAGGACGAATGATAGGCCGGTCGCAGGCCCGGAGCCCCGTCATCCGTGCCGCCTGCGGCGCATCCTGCGGCCCAGGCAGCGTCGACTGCAGCCCTGCCGGACGCCCTGAACGCAACATGGCAGGCAGACGCAGACGCCGGCCCGATCCTGAGGCTCAGATAGGTGCGGTCCGGCTCATCGGCGTCCGCGCGGGCGCCATAACCCCGCCAGACATCCGATTCCCCGACCAGAGGGTAGCCGAGAGCAGCCATGACGGCGTCCCAGAAGGGCGCCGCAGCAGTCATGTCCGGCACGCCGATGGAGACGTGATCGAGCACGTCACAGCATCGACGGCAGGACGCGGTCCGGCGGGCGGTGCCCGTCCATGAAGGTCTTGATGTTGATGATGACCTTCTCGCCCATCTCGGTGCGGCCCTCGATGGTGGCCGACCCCATGTGGGGCAGCACGACAACGCGATGCTGCCGAGCCAGCTTCAGCAGACGCGGCGAGACGGCCGGCTCGTGCTCGAACACGTCGAGGCCGGCACCGGCGATCTCGCCTGCCTCGAGCATGCGGGTGAGCGCATTCTCGTCGATGATCTCGCCGCGGGCGGTGTTGACCAGCATCGCGTCGCGCTTCAGCAGCTTGAGGCGCCGTGCCGACAGCAGGTGATAGGTCGCAGGCGTGTGCGGGCAGTTCACGGAGACGATGTCCATCCGCGCCAGCATCTGGTCGAGCGAATCCCAGTAGGTCGCCTCGAGCGCTTCCTCGATCGACGCGGCGACCCGGCGGCGGTTGTGGTAGTGCACCTGCAGCCCGAACGCACGGGCGCGCCGGGCGAGGGCCTGGCCGATGCGGCCCATGCCGACGATGCCGAGGCGCTTGCCGGTGATGCGGTGGCCCAGCATCCATGTGGGCGACCAGCCGGCCCACGCCTCGTCAGGAATGACGCGGGCGCCCTCGGCAATACGTCGGGCGACAGCCAGCACCAGCGCCATCGTCATGTCGGCGGTGTCCTCCGTCAGCACGCCCGGCGTGTTGGTGACGGTGATGCCGCGCGACAGGGCGGACTGCACGTCGATATTGTCCACGCCATTGCCGAAATTGGCGATCAGCCTGAGGTTCTCGCCGGCCTTGGCCAGCAACGGAGCGTCGATCCTGTCCGTGACAGTGGGAACCAGCACGTCGGCGGTGCGCACCGCCTCGACCAGCTCAGCCGGTCCAAGCGGCGTATCGGTGACATTGAGACGGGCATCGAAGAGTTCGCGCATCCGCGTCTCGACCACGTCCGGCAGCTTGCGCGTGACAACGACGAGCGGCTTCCTTTTGGTCATGGTGTTTCACCCGATTCAGGCGCCGCGACGCCGCGCTTCACGCTCCGTTAACGACGCCCGGGGGACAAGACCTTCACCCGCGTATCGGCGTTCACGTCACATGGACTCTCTAGCGAGGCCGTGTGGGAAAGACAACGTCCGCTCCGCGGCCTGCGACCGTTGACCAGCGCTGGAGCCACGATGACCGCGCACCGCCGGCCCGCCCGCCGCACCGCCCTCCCCGGGCTGGCTGTCTTTGCCGCCCTGGCCCTTGCGCCCGCCGCCGCGGGGGCGGCCGACGGCGTCACCGCCGGGTCGGCCTCTGGACTGCCGGTTCCACGCTTCGTCAGCCTGAAATCGGATCGGGTGAACCTGCGCGAGGGGCCATCGAAGGATCACCGCACCACCTGGGTGTTCCAGCGCGCCGGCCTGCCGGTGGAGGTCACGGCCGAGTTCGAGACCTGGCGCCGGATCCGCGACTCGGATGGCGCGGAGGGATGGGTGCTGCACAGCCTGCTGTCGGGACGCCGGACGGCGCTGGTGGCCCCGTGGGAAAAAGCCGGGACGCTACCGCTCAGCGCCAAGCCGGACGGCAGCGCCAATGTGGTGGCGCAACTCCAGCCCGGCGTGCTGGCGTCGATCAAGGCGTGCAACGGGAAATGGTGCCGGCTCGCCGGCCAGGGCTTCGACGGCTGGCTGCCGCAGGACAAGCTCTGGGGTGCGTATCCGACCGAAAAGCTCGACTGAGCCGGTTGCTCAGGGTCCGGCGCGTCGGAGCCTGATGATCACGTCGACCCGGGCGATCTCCATGCCGGGCGGCGGCTCGGGCAGCGCCGAGACCTCGACCTGCTGGCCGTCGACGTCTGTGAGCACATTCTCACCCTCGACGAAAAAGTGGTGGTGATCGCTCACATTCGTGTCGAAATAGGTTTTCGCGCCGTCGACCGCGACCTCGCGCAAGAGGCCGGCCTGCGTGAACTGGTGCAGCGTGTTGTAGATCGTCGCGAGCGAGACCGGGACGCGGGCGCGGGCCGCCTCTTCGTGCAGCAACTCGGCGGTGACATGCCGGTCACCCTTGGCAAACAGCAGCCAGCCGAGCCCGACGCGCTGGCGTGTCGGACGCAATCCCACCTGCCTGAGGCGGTGGCGCAAATCGTGGAAGGGGCAGCCGCTCTGCTCGGGCCAATGCTTCGACCGCTCCTGCGAGCGGACGGGCGCGGCGCGACCGGGAGCAACTGGGATGGATCCCGCCATGGTGGATGTTCAAACCGTCGCAGAGTGTTTCACCGGACAACATAGGGATCGCGGGCCGCAGCCGCAACCCGGGGTTTTCCGGACCGCCTGACGGACGTGAGGACGGGGCCCTGTTCACGGTTTCCGAGTGCACGCGGCTGTGTTACCAAGCTGCCGGTCGGGCGGTGCGTCAGCGTGCCGCCCCGGTTTGGCATGGCGGTTACGGAGTCCTCGGGGGACATGCAGCAGCAGCGCGCGAGCTACGAATACGAGGATCTGCTGGCGTGCGGGCGTGGCGAGATCTTTGGAGCCGGCAATGCCCAGCTGCCGTTGCCGCCCATGCTAATGTTCGACCGGATCGCCGAAGTGTCGGAAAGCGGCGGGGCGAACGGCAAGGGTTTTATCCGCGCCGAGCTCGCAGTGCGGCCCGACCTCTGGTTTTTTCCCTGCCATTTCAAGGGCGACCCGGTGATGCCCGGCTGTCTGGGGCTCGATGCCCTGTGGCAGCTGTGCGGCTTCTATCTCGGCTGGCTCGGTGCTGAAGGCCGCGGCCGCGCCCTGGGGGTCGGCGAGGTGAAGTTTTCCGACCAGGTCCTGCCCACCGTGAAGCAGGTCGTGTATGGCGTCGACCTGAAGCGTGTGTTCCGCTCCAAGCTGGTGCTGGGCATCGCCGACGGCTGGCTCGAGGCGGATGGCCGGCGCATCTACGAGGCCAAAGACCTGAGGGTCGGCCTGTTCAAGACCGCGGCAGCCTGAGCGGCACACGTCGCCGGGCTCCACGAACAAGGGAACGCACCAATGAGACGCGTCGTCGTCACCGGCATGGGCATCGTGTCGTCGATCGGCAACACGACCCAGGAGGTCCTGGCTTCGCTGCACGAGGCGAAATCGGGTATCTCGCACGCCGCGCGCTACGAGGAGATCGGGTTCCGCTGCCAGGTGCACGGCGAGCCGAGCCTTGATCCGTCGACGCTCGTCGACCGGCGCGCCATGCGCTTCCACGCCACCGGCACGGCGTGGAACCATGTGGCGATGGACCAGGCGATCCGCGACGCCGGGCTGGAGGAGCGCGAGATCCAGCACGAGCGCACCGGCATCATCATGGGCTCGGGCGGCCCCTCGGCGCGCGTCATCGTCGAGGCCGCCGATACGGCCCGCACCAAGGGCCCGAAGCGCATCGGCCCGTTCGCAGTGCCCAAGGCGATGTCGTCGACCGCCTCGGCGACACTCGCCACTTGGTTCAAGATCAAGGGCGTGAACTACTCGATCTCGTCGGCCTGCGCGACGTCCAACCACTGCATCGGCAACGCCTATGAGATGATCCAGTATGGCAAGCAGGATGTGATGTTCGCCGGCGGCTGCGAGGAGCTGGACTGGACCCTGTCGGTGCTGTTCGACGCCATGGGGGCCATGTCGACGAAGTTCAATGATCGCCCGACCGTTGCCTCACGGGCGTATGACGCCAACCGGGACGGGTTCGTGATCGCCGGCGGCGCCGGGGTCGTGGTGCTGGAGGAGCTCGAGCACGCCCGGGCCCGCGGCGCGAAGATCTACGGCGAGATTGTCGGCTACGGGGCGACCTCGGATGGCTACGACATGGTGGCGCCGTCCGGCGAGGGCGCCGTGCGCTGCATGCGCCAGGCGCTGGCCACGGTGAACGGCCCGATCGATTACATCAACCCGCACGCGACCTCGACGCCGGTGGGCGACCAGAAGGAAATCGAGGCCATCCGCGAGGTGTTCGGCACCGGTGATGCCTGCCCGCCGATTTCGGCCACGAAGTCGCTGACCGGTCACTCCCTCGGGGCCACCGGCGTGCAGGAGGCGATCTATTCGCTGCTGATGATGCAGAACGGCTTCATCTGCGAGAGCGCCAATATCGAGGAGCTTGATCCGGCCTTCGCCGACATGCCGATCGTCCGCAAGCGCGTGGACAACGCCAAGCTCGGCACGGTGCTGTCGAACTCGTTCGGCTTCGGCGGCACCAACGCCACCATCGTGATGAAGCGGCTCGACGCCTGAGCGCCGCCGCAACCCGCAGGAGCGGTGCATGACCTCCCTGATGCAGGGCAAGCGAGGCCTGATCATGGGCGTCGCCAACGACCATTCGATTGCCTGGGGCATTGCCCGCATGGTGGCGCAGCACGGCGCGAGCCTCGCTTTCACCTATCAGGGCAACGCGCTGCGCAAGCGCGTGGAGCCGCTGGCCAACAGCCTCGGCTCGACCTTGGTGCTGCCCTGCGATGTCGAGGACCTGGCCAGCGTCGACGCGACCTTCGCGGCGCTGCGCGAGGGCTGGGGCGGGCTGGATTTCGTGGTGCATGCCATCGGCTTTTCCGACAAGGCCGAGCTGAAGGGCCGCTATGCGGACACGTCGCGCGAGAATTTCACCCGCACGATGGTGATCTCATGCTTCTCCTTCACCGAGGTGGCGAAGCGGGCGGCCGCGCTCATGGGCCCGGGCGGCAGCCTGGTGACGCTCACCTATGGCGGCTCAAGCCGGGTGATGCCCAACTACAACGTCATGGGTGTCGCCAAGGCGGCGCTGGAGGCGAGTGTCCGCTATCTGGCGAATGATTTCGGGCCTTCGGGCATTCGTGTGAACGCGCTGTCGCCCGGACCTGTGCGGACTCTGGCGGGCGCCGGCATCGCGGATGCGCGGCTGATGTTCAACTTCCAGAAGCGGCATGCGCCGCTCCGGCGCACCGTGTCGTTGGAGGATATCGGCGGCTCGGCCCTCTACCTGCTGAGCGACCTTTCGGGAGGCGTGACCGGCGAGGTCCACCACGTCGACTCGGGCTACAACATCATCTCGATGCCGCATCCCGAGGCGCTGAAGACGCTCGACGCCGCCGAGACGGCGGCCGAGGAGCGCTCGGCCGCGGCGACAGACTGACCGCGTCGCCTAAACCAAGAATAGCAGCGTGATCAGGCCGAACAGCGGCAGAAGAATAGCGCCGGACCATGCCATGTAGCCGATGAAGCTCGGCATCGGCACGCCGGCGGTGCGGGCGATGGCGTAGACCATGAAGTTTGGCGCATTGCCGATATAGCTGTTGGCCCCCATGAAGACGGCACCCATCGAAATCGCGGTCAGTGTCGGCGCCAGCGTGGTCATGAGCTCTTGCGGATTGCCGCCGGCGAGCTCGAAAAACACCAGATAGGTCGGCGCGTTGTCGAGGAACGACGACAGCAGCCCGGTGAGCCAGAAATAGGCCACCGGAGACGGCGAGCCATCCGGGCGCGTCACCAGCCCGACCAGAGGCGCAAAAACGCCGTCACGCCCCGCCTGCAACATGGCCAGCACCGGGATGATGCAGACAAAGATCGCTGCGAACAGCTTGGCGACTTCGCGGATCGGCTCCCAGTCGAACCCGTTCGCGCGCCGATGTTCGGGCCTTGTCATGGCCAGCGACGCGAGGCCGACCGCTACCATGACGGCATCTCGGACAAGGTTCTGCAGTGGCAGGTGCACGCCGTGAATGGTGAATTCGATTCCCGGTTTCCACAGGCCGCTCAGCAGGATCGCGGCGATCGCCACGCCGATCAACGCAAGATTTTGGGTCCCGCGCAGGCGGACGGGCTTGTCAGGGGTGGGATCGCGACGGCGACGATCTTCTGCTTCCCGGCGATATTGCCAGGAGTCATAGGCATAGAAAACGGCCAGCAGGATCGCCGTACAGAGCAGCGTCTCGCGATACAAATTCTTGGTGGTCCAGAAGAAATCGACACCCCGCAGGAAGCCGAGGAACAGTGGCGGGTCGCCCAGCGGCGACAGGGAGCCGCCAATGTTCGACACGAGGAAGATGAAGAACACGACCACATGCACGCAGGAACGTCTGTCGTCATTGGCGCGCAGGATCGGCCTGATGAGAACCATCGAGGCTCCGGTGGTGCCAATCACGCTGGCAAGGCCCGTCCCGATAGCCAGGATCAGCGTATTGTTGATCGGCGAGCCGTGGATGTTGCCGGCCACGACAACACCTCCGGCTGCCGTGAAAAGCGCGAACAGCATCAGGATGAAGGGCATGTACTCCAGCAGAAGCGCATGCAGCACCGCTCCCGTGGTGATCGACGGGCCGTAGACGAGCGCCATCGGCACGACTGCCAACGCGGCCCAGACGGCGGCGATCTTGCCGTAGTGGTGATGCCACACATGCGCGAACAGCAGCGGCCCCAGGGCGATCGACAGCAGGATGCCCAGGAACGGCAGTGCCCAGAACAGGCCGAGACTGCGGCCATCGAGGGCTTCAGCGGCAAGGGCGGGGGACGCCAGGTCGAGTGTGGCGGCGGCAATGCAGGCCAGGCGGAACGGACGCACGCAGAATCTCCGACAATCAAACGGCACACCGTCGGGTCGGGGGACTGACGGCCATCAGAAACTGTTTTATCGGGACGACGGCCTCCCGTCCCACGAAGTTGGCGCTTTTTCCGCTCTTTCTTCCGCCAAGACGCGTCAATCGTGGTATCGGTCAATCGTCGTCGTTTCGTCATGCGGACCCGCCATGTGCCGCTTTCTCGCTTACCGGGGCGCCCCGGTCTATCTGGAAGACCTCGTCAGCGCGCCGTGCCACTCGCTCGTGCATCAGTCGCAGCACGCCGAGGAAACGAAGACGGGCACGAATGGCGACGGCTTTGGCATTGGCTGGTATGGCACCCGCGCCGAACCCGGAGCCTATCGCGAGCTGCGACCCGCCTGGTCGGACGAAAACCTGCAGTCGCTCTGCTCCCAGGTGCAGTCGCGCCTGTTTTTCGCCCATGTGCGCGCGGCGACAGGCACCGCCACCACGCGGGCGAACTGCCACCCCTTCGTCCAGGGTCGGTGGATGTTCATGCACAACGGCCAGATCGGCGGCTACCACACCGTGCGCCGGCGGCTCGAGGCGCTGATTCCAGACGTGCTGTACACCGCGCGCGGCGGCACCACCGACAGCGAGGCGATCTTCCTGGCCGCCTTTGCCGACGGGCTCGAGGCCGATCCGGTCGGCGCCATGGCGCGCACCCTGTCGCGCGTCCGGACCATGATGGCGGACGCCGGGATCGGCCAGGCGCTGCGCTTTACCGCCGCACTGACCGACGGGCGCGACCTCTACGCCTTTCGCTGGTCGACCGACGAACGGCCGGCGACGCTGTACTGGCGCGAGCAGAACGAGTCCCTGGTGATCGTCTCCGAACCGCTCGACCGTGCGCAGGAGGGCTGGCGCGAGGTGCCGGGCGCCTGTGCGCTGGTGGCCCGGCAGGGTCGCGGCGTGACGCTCGACTGCATGGCCAGCGCGATCGCGCGCGCTGCGGCCTGACCGAGGCGACGGCGGATCAGGCCGACAGGCGCTCAGCCACCATGGCGTGCAGACCCCGCAGATCACGGGCGAAGAGCCGGATGCCTTCGGCCAGCTTCTCGGTCGCCATCGCGTCCTCGTTGAGGGCAAAGCGGAACGCCGGCTCGCCGCTGGCCAGGCGATCCGGGCCCTCGGCCACCGCAGCGACAGGGTCGAGCCGGCGGGGGAGCGGGCCTTGGTCGGCCTGCAGCGCCTCCAACAATGCCGGCGCGATCGTCAGCCGGTCGCAGCCTGCCAGCGCTTCGATCTCGCCGGTGTTGCGGAAGGAGGCACCCATCACCACCGTGCCGTGGCCGTGGCGCTTGTAGTAGGCGTAGATGCGCCGCACCGAGAGCACGCCGGGATCCTCCTCCGGGCCGAAGCTGCGGCCTGCGGCCTTGACGTGCCAGTCCAGGATACGGCCAACAAAGGGCGAGATCAGGAAGGCCCCGGCCTCGGCCGCGGCCGCCGCCTGGGTCAGCGAGAACAGCAGCGTCAGGTTACAGTCGATGCCCTCGCTCGGGAGGATGGCGGCGGCGCGGATTCCCTCCCAGGTGGAGGCGATCTTGACCAGGATCCGCTCGCGGCCGATGCCGCGCTCCGCATAGGCGGCGATGACCGCGCGGGCCTTGGCGACGGTGGCCTGCGTGTCGAAGGACAGGTCGGCGTCGACCTCGGTCGAGACGCGGCCGGGCAC
>JBEIIL010000053.1:0-24011 GCA_040380755.1 Methylobacteriaceae bacterium
ATCGAGTTGCCCCAGGTCACCTCGACCGTCTCCATCTTCACCCCGAGGGTCTGGGCCATGGACTTGCCCATCGAGATGCCGAGACCCGACGTCCATTCGCCGGACTTGGGATCCTTGGAGAACCACGGCGGCGCCTGGGTGACACCCACCAGCAGGGTTCCACGGCTCTTCACTGTCTCCAGCGTGCCCGCGCTTGCAGCCCGCGGAAACGACAGCATGACCGCCCCTGCGGCCAAGCCGGCCAGTGCCGAACGTCTGTCGATCGTCATGTCGAATCCCCCGTCCCGTGATGCATGGATCAGAGTGGCTCAACTGGCGGCGCCTAGGCAAGGCACAGTGCCGAGCAGGCCACTCCGGTGAACTGCAAGCTGAACTGCACGATCAAGCGTCCGACGGGTTCGTCTCAAACGCACAAGCCACATGCAACCAGAAGTTCTCCCGACGTCACAACGGCCTGGAGTGAGCCGCTGACAGAGCCAGGCAGCGTCGCGCATCACCGCAGGCGGGATTGGATGGCCTGCATTTCAGAGGGGCGTTGTCAGCAACCGTCTTGTCTCTGCCGGCGCTTGCCAGCGTTTGGGTGACGATGCACCGCTATACAAGGCACCCTGTCGGCTTGGCGCCGCCCGGCCTACAGCCAGACCGGGTTGGTCCAGGCGCGCCGGCCTTTCTCGTCGACAAGAACGACACGCACATAGCCGCCTGTCCTGAACCGCGCGAGCGGCAGCGACGCGCTGGTCAACCCCGTTTCGACACGTTGCTCGGCAGCGCTGCCGCGCCCGAGCGCGATGATGGCCGAGACCGGACCCGCGGCCGAAATCTCCACCGTGTCGTCGGTGAAGGTGACGGTCTCGATCAGCGGCCCCTGGCGGGACTAGAAGCGGCCGGTGCACAGCGCGTCGAGCAGCGCCTCCGGGGTGTTGGCCGGGGCCTTCACCATGACGAAGCCGCCAAGTGCGCCGTCGCAGTGCAGATGGGCGTCATCGACTGCGCAGACGGTGAGTCGGCGACCGTCGGCGAGCAGCTGGTCGACCAGTCCGGCGCTGTCGCCGCGGTCGGTGCGCACCTGGGACGTGTGGTTGTAGATCTCGACGGCATGCGCCAGATCACCGCCAGGTCATGGGTGATCAGCAGCAGGCTGGTGCCGTTGCGCCGGCACATGGTCTCGAGGAGGTCGAGGACCTGGCCCTGCACGGAGGCGTCAAGCGCCGAGGTGATCTCGTCGCAGACGATGATGTCGGGCTCGGCGGCGAAGGCTCGGGCGATGGCCACGCGCTGCTGCTGGCCGCCCGAGAGCTGGCGCGGATAGCGGTCGAGATAGTCGGGTGAGAGCCCGAGCTCGCCCGGCAATGCGGCAGCACGATCGCGCGCCGCCCGGCGCGACAGTCCGAAAAACGCCCGCAATGGCCGCATCACCGTCGCGCCGACGGTCTGGCGGGGATTGAGCGACGACAGCGGATCCTGGAATACGAGCTGGATGCGGTGGCGCATCTCGGCGGAGCGACGGGCCGCGACCATGCCGATCGGCCGACCGTCCAGCGTCACCGTCCCGGAGCCGGGGGCCAGCAGCCCGGCCAGGATGTGGCCGAGCGTCGTTTTGCCTGATCCCGACCCGCCGATGATCCCGAGAACCTCGCCGCGGCGCAACGCAAGGTCGATGCCCTGCAGGGTCGGCGGTGGCGCTGGCCCGCGGTGGAACGGCCAGAGCCTGCCGCCGCCATACGCGAAGGCGAGCCCGGCCACCTCAAACAGGGCCGGCGCGTCGGCGGCCGCCGGGGCCGGCGCGGGGCAGGTCAGGTCGAGCGAGGCGGCCAGCAGGGTCCGGGTGTAGCCGGATGAGGGGGCTGCAAAGACCTCGACGACCGAACCCTGCTCGACGAGCCGCCCGCCCTTCATAGCGAGAACGCGGTCGCACACCCGGGCCACGACGTTGAGGTCATGGGTCACCAGCACCAGCGCCGAGCGCCCCTGCGCCTTGAGCCGCAGCACGAGATCGAGGACCTGCGCTTCCGTCGACTTGTCGAGCGCCGTGGTCGGCTCGTCCAGTACCAGCAGCTTCGGCTCGCAGGCCAGCGCCGCCGCGATCACGACGCGCTGGCGCTGGCCGCCGCAGATCTGGTGGGGATAGCGCCGGGCGATCCCGGCAGGATCGGGCAGGCCTATCTCGGCCAGCAGGTCGAGCGACCGGGCACGCGCCGCGGCGCGGCCGAGGCCGGCGCGGCTGCGTAGCCTCTCCTCGGTCTGCCTGCCGACCGGGATGTGGTAGGTAAGCGAGGCGAGCGGGTTCTGTGGCACCATGCCGACCCGCAGCCCGCGCAGAGTTGCCAGCGCTGCCCGGCTCGCGCCCGTGACCTCGACGCCGTCGACCGTCAACGTGCCGCCGTCGAATGCGCCGACGCCGCGCAGATAGCCGAGCAGGGCGCAGGCCAGTGTCGACTTGCCGGAGCCGGATTTGCCGACGATGCCCAGCGCCCCCTGGCCAGGGACGTCGAAGCTGACACAGTCGACGACACGAGCCAGGCCACGGCCCGGCACCGCATAGCCGACGGACAGGTCGCGCGCGGCGACCAGCGGGCTAGCTGCCGGAAAGGCCACGGGCGGCCTCCAGTCCAAACGCGTCGGCGACGCCCTCTGTCACGAAGTTGATGCCCCTCAGAAGCGTCGAGATGCACAGCGCCGGGACGAGTGTCAGCCAAGGCTCGGAGCGTATCGACTGCAGCCCGTCATGGATCATCAGCCCCCAGTCGGGGATCGGCGGCGACAGGCCGAGCCCGAGGAAGGACAGGGCCGACACCAGCAGCAGCGCGGTGGAGGCGCGCAGCGCGAACTCGACCGTCAACGGGTCGGCGATATTGGGCAAAAGCTCGCACAGGATGATCGCGCCGCCGCTCTCGCCGCGCAGGATCGCGGCCTTCACGTAGCCCTGCTCCATGAGCACGATGCCCTGCGCGTGCGGTGCGGATGACGCCCATCATCTTGATCAGCGCCATGACGAGGATGAGCGCGCCGAGGCTCTGTCCAAAGCCGATGACGAACAGGGACACGAACAGGATCGCCGGAATGGCGAGCTTCATCTCGACGAGGCGGGATACGACGTCGTCGAAGACGCCGCGATAGTGGGCGGTGGCGAGACCGATGAGCCTGCCGGCGAATGCCGCGATGAAGCCGGCAGTCAGTGCCGCCAGGATCGAGGTGCGTCCGCCCATCATCACCCGGCTGAGGAAGTCGCGGCCGAGCTCATCGGTGCCGAGTCGGTAGTCGCCGCCCGGTGGCTGCAGCGGAATATCGAGCACCCGGAAGGGGTCATACGGGATCAGCAGCGGCGCCAGCAGGGCAACACAGAGGTGAGCCATGACGAGCAGCAGGCCGAGGATCGCGAGCGGCCGCCGGGCCAGCCGGAACAGCACGTCCCTCATGAGCCCCTCGTGCGCGGATCAAGGGCCAGGATGGCGAGATCGGCCAGGAGGTTGAGCCCCACCACGACCGCCGCCGACAGCAGGGCGATGGCCTGGATGACATGGACCTCGCGCTGCGACACCGCCCGCACCAGCTCCTGGCCGAGTCCCGGATAGGCGAAGACGAGCTCGACGACGACGATGCCCGAGACCAGCGAGGCGGCGTAAAGCGCCACTGCCGAGCGACTCGGGATGATCGCCGCCGGCAAGGCATGCACAAGCACGATCCGCCACTCCGGGATCCGGGTCAGGCGCAGCCGCTCGACCGCGGCGCTCGCCAGCGCCTCGACCATGCCGACCCGCAGGATGCGCGCCAGATAGGCGATGGAGCCGATCAGGATTGTTGCCACCGGCAGCGGCGCGGACGCCAGCAGTGTGGCAGTCGGATCATTGGTGGCCGCGGTGATGGTGGCCGGAAAGATCGGCCACGGCACGGCAAACAGCATCACCAGCACGGTACCGATGACGAATTCGAGGATCGAATAGCCGATGATCACCCCCGTCGACACCACCGCGTCGACGAAGCGACGGTAGAAGACCGCCGCGAGGGTGTCGAGCAGGGCGGCGAGGGGCAGGGCTAGCGCCATGATGACACCGCTCAGGAGCTGCGCGTTGCGCACCGGATAGCCGATGATGTCGACGACGCCCGCCTTCGAGATGATGGTCCGGCCGAAATCAAACTGCACCACGCCGGCGAGGAAGCTGCCCAGCCGCTCCAGCGCCGGCCGGTCGAGTCCGAGCGCCTGCTTCATCTCGGCCAGCCGCTCGGGCTTGATCATCGCCAGCTCGTCGCCCGTCAGCGACACGTCGAGCGCGTCGCCAGGCAAGATCTCGGTGGCGACGAAGATGAACACCGCCAGCAGCAGCAGGGTCACGAGCGACATGGCGGTGCGGCGGGGGACGGCGGCAATCATGCCGTCGTCCCCCAGGCGATGCCGTCGACCGTCCCTGCCACCGTCATGCCTTCCAGACGCCGTCCCAGGTGATCGACCAGTGCTGCGGATGGTTCGACAGTCCCATCACGGTGGGGCGCTTGATCAGCACGTTCTTGCGCCCGGCCGGCAGCAGGTCCGGCGCCTCCTCGAAGCAGATCTGCTGCATCTAGGCATAGATTGCCTTGCGCTTGCCGGCATCGGCGGTGACCACCGCGGCCCGGTAGAGCGCCATGTAGCGGTCGTGGGCCGGGCCCGACCAGTAGCCGGATTCATTGTTGGCGCCCCGCACGCGGAACAGGCCGGCTGAGAGCCGCGGTCACGCAAGCGCGGGAAAGCCTCGATCGAGCGCCTTCAAGGGCCGCGGCACGGCCTAGCCGGCGGCAAGTCCCTGCAGCTTGGCCGGTCCGCGGCGGCCGGGTGATCCTGCCGCGTGGCCTGCATTGGCTGGCTGCCCGCACGCATGGCGTGCGATCGCCCGCAGCAGCCAGGCCTCAGTCCAGCCCGATGTCGGTGCGTGTCTGCAGCACCGCGGGGTCGGCGCCATGGCGGGCGGCCAGATCACGCATCTCCGGCTGGTCGAGGAAGACGAAGCGGCCGCAGTCCCAGAACACTTCGTCGTCGAAGGCGATCGTCGCGTCGAAAAGCTGGCCGCAGACCTCTCCGGGATTGGCACCGACCATGTGGAAATGGGTATAGCGCGGACTGCCGAACACGATGTTGCCCCAGCGTTCCATGTCGGCGCGGGCGTCGCCGGGATAGAAGGTGGCCGGGTTCAGCCCGGTGTGCCAGCTGTCGATGCGCCGTGCATCGCAGGAAAACCGGCGGCCGACCCTGTCGAGATGGGATTCGACGCGGCGGGCCAGTGCCGGGTCTCCTGCAACAATTCCGGTGATGCGCCCCTTCTCAACGTCGAAGATCACCGGCTCCGGCAGCTCAAGGACGCTGTCCTCATAGGCGTGGATGCCAGTCGAGATCAGCGCCAGGGTCAGCGCCAGCCGCCCGCTCATCGCCGCCGCCGTGACCGGCGGGAAGATCATCACGGGAAAATTGGAGACCGCGAACTGCGTCAGCGGTCCGCCGTCCGTCCCGCTGCCAGCGGGGAGCCCGGCCTCGAGGGCGGTGCCGTTGGCGCAGCGGATGGTGTAGCCTCGAGCCGCCAGGATCCGCGCGACGAGCCGGTCGTGCACCTCGGCGAACAGGCCGTAGGGGGCGCGGCCGAAGCCCTCAGCCAGATGCGCGAGATCGAGCGTGTAGCTCATGATACGGCGACCCTGGCGGGGCAGGGCGAGGAACCGCGCCCGGGAGCCAAGCCGGCTGAGAAAGACGGTGCAGTCGGCAGATGCGACGGCGTCAGCCACCTCGGTGGGGAATGCATCCGGACCTGTGGGCAGGGGCGGGGCGATGATGCGCACCTGCCCGCCCAGGGCCGCAGCCGCGTCGGCGACGATGGGCGCGAGCCGGTCGTCGTAGAAGCCGCCGCCGGGCGGCTCGGCAACGACGAGGACCGTCTCGCCCCGTCGCAGTCCGGCGGCCCCCGCCAGCAGGTTGCAGGCCCCTTCGCGGGCTCGGTCCTCGATCGGCGACATCGCCCCTGTTCTCTCAAGGCTTACGGTAGCTGAACACCTTGCCGAAGCGCTCGACGATGTAGCTGCCGCAGGTAATCGCTGGGTATTTGGCCTCTGACGCATCGTCGAGCAGGTCGCGGGGATCAACCACCGTGTCGTAGTGCGGATCGAAGAAGATTGCGATCGACTGGCGCTCGCGCCCCGATGCGTTGACCACCCGATGCGAGTTCGAGTTGAACCGGTCATTGGTCCAGCGCCCCATGAGGTCGCCGACATTGATCACCAGCGTGCCGGGGATCGGATGGGCGGTGAGCCATTCGCCGGACTTTGACCGCACCTGCAGCCCGCCGACGTCGTCCTGGACCAGCAAGGTGAGGCCGCCGTAATCCGTATGCGGTGCGACGCCGAACTGCTCGGCGCCCATGTCGGCGGGCTGCGGCGGGTAGTAGATCGAGCCGCCACGCGCCAGCGGCTTGGCAAAGGCCGCCTCGAAGAAGTCATGCGGCCGTCCGAGGCTGGCGGCGAGCCCCTTCAGCAGCCGGCGGCCACAGTCGAGCGTGTGCAGATAGTAATCATAGAGCGCGCCCTGCAGCTCCGGTGCGAAGTCGGGCCACTGGTTCGGCCCCATCAGCGACTTGCCTGCCGCGACGTCCGGATCCCCCGGCGGCAGCTCGAGCCCCCAGACAAAGCTTTCCTTCAGGTCGGGCTTCTTCTCGCCGACCATCTTGGCCCCGCCCATGCCGATGAAGCCACGGTGCAGGCCGTTGACCTTGACGTCAGCCTTGCGCTCGAACGGGAGCGAGAAGAACGCCTTGGACACCGAGAAGGCGCGATCGACGGTCGCCTCCGGAATCCCGTGCTGGGCAACGTAGAAGAAGCCGACGCCTTCCGAGGCGGCGCGCATCTGGCGGCCGGTCTCGAGAATGGCCGCCGGATCGGTCCCGGCGAGGGCCGAGACATCGATGACCGGGATCTCGTCCACTCCGATCTCGCGGGCAGCAGCGTAACTCATGGTCGGCTCCATCGGCATTGTCTCCACGAACGGGTTGGGTGTATCCCGACCGGGACGTTTCCCGGCCATCGTTCTTCAAAGCCGGCCTGCCGGCAATCGGATTCGCATGCCATCGCGCTGCCTCACATCCAGCCCAGCCCGGCGAGGCCGGACCAGACCAGCCGCAGCCCCACGGCGGTCATCAGCGCATAGATCAGGCGGTAGAAGAGGGCGCCGTCGATCTGCCGCACCGCCCAGACGCCGGCCAGGGCGGCGACGACGGCCAGTGGCAGCAGTGCCGCCGAGGTCGCGAGGTTGGCGGCATCGAGCTGGCCGAGCCACGCATAGGGGCCGACCTTGGCCAGGTTCACCACGGCAAAGAACCAGGTCGAGGTTGCGGCCAGCCGCTCCTTGTCCATCCTCTGCGGCAGGACCCAGACCTGAAAGGGCGGCCCGCCGGAGTGGCTGACGAAGCTGGCGAACCCCGACAGTGCGCCCCAGAACAGGCCGGCCGGCACCTTGCCGGGCTGGGCACCCTCCGCAGCCTTGCGGGCAAGGCTCCAGACTTGGTTGGCCACGAAGGCAAGGGCCACGATCCCGACCAGCAGCCGCACGGCGTCGTCCGGCACGCTGCGTGCGCCCCAGGCGGCCAAGGCGATGCCGATGGCCGCGCCCGGCAGCAAGATGGCCAGCGCCCGCCGGTCTGCATGGCTGCGGTAGGCCCACAGACTGATCATGTCCTGCACCAGCAGCACCGGCAGCATGATGGCCGCGGCGCGCAGCGGCGATACCACTAACGCCAGCAACGCCATGCCCGGCATGATCAATCCGGCAAAGCCTCCCTTGGCGAGACCGACGAGGATGACGGCGGGCACGGCGGCCAGCCAGAACAGGGGTTCGGTGATCATCGGCGGCGTGCATCTTGCATAGCGCAGTCAAATTTGAGCTTGATCAGCCATGCGGTCAAGCTATCGTTGCGTGTCCTCCGAGAGCCCTGATGTCCGTTTTCTCGCTCCTTCGCCATGCGCTGCGCCACCATGCCGGCTGGACGCAGACATGGCGCTCGCCGGAGCCGCAGGCGGCCTACGACACGGTGATCATCGGTGGCGGGGGGCACGGGCTGGCCACGGCCTACCACATGGCACGGCAGTACGGCATCGGCCGCGTCGCCGTACTGGAAAAGGGCTGGCTGGGCGGAGGCAACACCGGCCGCAACACGGCGGTGATCCGGGCCAACTACCTGCGCGAGGAGTCGATCCGCTTCCATGTCCGCTCGCTGCAGCTGTGGAACGAGCTCTCGCACGCGCTCGACTACAATGTCATGTTCAGCCCGCGCGGGCAGATCGACCTGATCCGCACCTGGGGCAAGCTGCGGGACCTGCGCCGCCGGGCGGCGATCATGGCCCGCCACGGTGTCGCCTACGATATCATCACGCCCGCCGAGATCCGCGTCCGCGTGCCTGGCATCGACATCGGCGCGCCGGGCGCCCGGGCTCCCGGGGAGGGTGGCAAGCGCTTCCCGGTTCTCGCCGGCGCCTGGCACCCGGAGGCCGGCATTGCCCGCCACGACGCGGTGGCCTGGGCCTATGCCCGGGCGGCAGATACCCTCGGAGTCGACATCATCCAGAACTGCGAGGTCACCGGCCTGCGCCGCGACGGCAGACGGGTGACGTCCGTCGAGACCACCCGCGGCGAGATCGGCTGCGCCCGAGTCGGGGTCGCCGTCGCAGGGCATGCGGGTGTGCTGGCCGGCATGGCTGGCTTTCGCCTGCCCGTCGAGACGTGGCCGCTTGTCGCCTTCGTGTCGGAGCCGCTGAAGCCGGTGCTCGACACCTGCATCAACTGCCCGCAGACGCATGTCTACGTGAACCAGTCCGACAAGGGCGAACTGGTCATCGGAGGAGGGCCCGATCCCTATCGCGGCCATGCCCAGCGCGGCGAGTGGGAGACGGTGGAAGCGGTGACCCGCGCGCTGCTCGACCTCTTCCCGCAGTGGGGTCGGGTCAAGCTGCTGCGGCAATGGGCAGGCATGATCGACGTGGCCTATGACACCAGCCCCATCCTGTCGCGCTCGCCGCTGGACAACCTGTTTCTCAGCGTCGGCTGGGGCTCGGGCGGGTTCAAGGCGATCCCGGCCGGTGGCGAGGCCTTTGCCCGCCTGATCGCGACGGGCGAGCCGGATGACCTCACCGCCCCCTTCCGCCTCGACCGGTTCCGCGAGGGCCGGCCGCTGTTCGAGACCGCCAGCGCCTCGGCGAGGGGCTGAGGATGCTGTTGCCTTGTCCCCATTGCGGACGTCGGCCGGTCGCGGAGTTCCGCTACGGCGGCGAGGACGGCGCGGGTCGCCTGCGCGGCGATAAGGTGCTGGACGGGGACGCGCTGGCCAACAGCCTCTACGGCTTCGACAACCCCAAGGGCGTGTCGCCAGAGTGGTGGCAGCATGTCGCCGGATGCCGCGCCTGGTTCAGGCTGACCCGCGACACGGCGACGGACCGGGTTCTCGGTGGCGGACCGTGAGCGCGCCCCGTCTCCCCGGCAGTGCCATCGACCGCACGCGTCGGCTCGGCTTCCGCTTCGACGGCCGCAGCCTTTATGGCCACCCAGGCGACACGCTGGCCTCGGCTCTGCTGGCCAATCGTGTCGACGTGGTCGGCCGCAGCTTCAAGCTGCATCGGCCACGCGGCATCATGGCGGCTGGACCCGAGGAGCCGAACGCCTTCGTGCATGTGCTCGCCCCGGTCGAGGAGCCGAACGCGCTGGCGACCACGGTGCCGCTGGTCGAGGGGCTGGAGGCCCGCTCGCTGCATGGGCTGCCCAGCGCGCGCTTCGACCTGCTGGCCCCGCTGCAGGTTCTGGGTCGGTTCCTGCCGGCCGGGTTCTACTACAAGACCTTCATCAGCAACGCCTTCATGGGCCGGGGCGGCAATGCATGGCCGCGCTGGGAGCCCCTGATCCGGCGGCTCGCCGGGCTCGGCCCTGCCCCTTCAGCGCCTGATCCACTGCCGTCGGAGACGCGCTGGGAGCATGTCGACGTGCTGGTCGTCGGGGCTGGCCCGGCAGGGCTCGCCGCTGCGCTGGCCGCGGCAGAGGCCGGTGCGCAGGTCCTGCTCGTCGAGGACGGTCCCGAGCCTGCGGCGGCGTCTGGATGGCGATCGGATTGTGCAGGGTCGACCGCTCTCGCGACCGTGCTGGCGCAGGTGCGTGCACACCCTGGAATCACCCTGTTGTGCGACGCTGCTGCGCTCGGCCTGCACCTGGACGGTCTCGTCACGGTGCACGAGCGGCGCCCGGCGGAGAGTTTCCTGCGCGACCGCCTGCGCAAGGTGCGCGCCGGCCGCGTTGTGCTTGCAACCGGCAGCATCGAGCAGCCGCTGGTGTTCGCCGGAAACGACCGGCCCGGCGTGATGCTGGCCGGCGCGGTGGCGACCTATCTCGCGCGATACGGCGTGCTCGCCGGCCGCAGGGCCGTGCTGATCGCCAACAATGCGGAGGGCCCGGCTGCCGCGGCCGCGCTGCGCGCCGCCGGCCTCGAGCTGGCTTCCGTCGTCGACGTTGGCGGTGCGCTGGCGCGAGACGACGAGACCCCGACGATCGTTGCACCTGTCGCCCTCTCGATCCGCGGCGGACGCCGTGTCCGCGCCGTGCACGCCATCGACCGCGACGGCAAGAGGCACACGGTGGCGTGCGATCTCGTGCTGGTGTCGGGCGGCTTCCAGCCGACGCTGGCGCTGTGGACCCAGGCCGGCGGCAACGTTGCCTGGTGCGAACCGGCCCAGGCTCTGCTGCCGACAGGCGACGTGCCGGGCGTCGCCATC
The DNA here is from genome assembly GCA_040380755.1 of Methylobacteriaceae bacterium. Classification (GTDB taxonomy): domain Bacteria; phylum Pseudomonadota; class Alphaproteobacteria; order Rhizobiales; family Beijerinckiaceae; genus Alsobacter. The sequence continues at coordinate 10,762 of JBEIIL010000053.1, forward strand.
TGCGGCTCGGCCGCCGGTGTGACAGGTCTGAACGCCGCCATGGCTCACGGCCGTGCAGCAGGTTCGGGATCCTCCGGCTCCGCCTTCGGACAAGGCGTTGCCTGTGCGCCCGTGCTGGCTGTGGCGCCGCTACGCCGGGGCGAGGCGGCCTTTGTCGACATCCACAACGACGTCACCGCAGACGATATCGCCCTGGCGTTGCGGGAGAACTTCCGCGCCATCGACCATGTGAAGCGCTACACCACGCTGGGCATGGGTCCCGACCAGGGTCGTACCTCGGCCCGCAACGGCGCGGTGCTGGCGGCAGGGCCGGACGGTCCCTCCCGCGCCATCCGCACCACCACGATGCGTCCGCCCTGGCGGCCGGTTCCGTTCGCCGCCGTCGCCGGTACGCGTGCCGGCCCGCTGGCGGCACCGTTCCGCACCACGCCGCTGACAGCACGGTTCGAGGCGATGGGGGCCGTCATGTACGAGGCCGGCGCCCTGTGGCGCCGCCCGGGCTATTTTCCGCAACCCGGCGAAATGCTGGACGAAGCCGCCCGCCGCGAGGCGCTGGCGGTGCGCAACGGCGTCGGCGCCTATGACAGCACGCCGCTCGGCAAGATCGCGGTGGCGGGGCCGGACGCCGCACGGTTCCTCGACCTCGTCTATGCGGGGCGCATCGGCAGCATGAAACCCGGTACAGGTCGCTACGGCCTGATGCTGCGCGAGGATGGCCGGATCTTCGACGACGGCGTCGTGTTCCGCCATGCGGACGATCATTTCGTCGTGACGACGACCACCGGCAATGCCGCGTCCGTCCTGTCCTGGCTCGAGTACCTGAAGGCCGTGGCCTTCCCCGGTCTCGACCTGTGCCTGCTCGATATCGGCGAGCAATGGGCCGACATTTGCGTTTGTGGCCCTCGCGCCCGCGACGTCATGGCCAGGGTGGCGGGTGGCATCGATCTGACGCGCGAGGCCTTCCCGTTCATGGCGGTGCGGCACGGCGAGGTCGCCGGGGTGCCGGCCCTCGTCAAGCGGGTCGGCTTTACCGGCGAGCTCAGCTTCGAGATCTGGACGGCCCGGCGCCATGCTGTCGCGGTCTGGGATGCGGTGATGACTGCCGGGGCGGACTTCGGCATCACTGCTGTGGGGTCGGAAACCAGCCACCTGCTGCGGGTCGAGAAGGGCTTTCTGTCGGTCGGCCACGAGGTCGACGGCATCGCCAACCCGTTCGACCTCGGCCTTGGGCGGCTGGTGGCCATGGACAAGCCCGACTTCGTCGGCCTGCAGGCCCTGCGGCGCGATCTCGCCGACACGAGGCCGAGGCCGGAGCTTGTCGGCCTGCTGGTCGAGCACGGTCCACGCCTGCCGGAAGGCGCGCCGGTGGTGGACGGGCCCGGCCTGTCGCCGGGCTTCGTCACCGCTTCGGTGGACAGCCCGGTACTGGGGCGTCCAGTAGCGTTGGCCCTGCTCGAGGGCGGGCGTTCAAGCCTCGACACCACGGTGACGGTCGAGGCCGACGGCGTCGCAAGGATCTGCCGCGTGGTCGCGCCGGTGTTCCACGATCCCGCGGGTGAAAGGCTCAGAGCCTGACATGCCGTACAGCGCCAGTATTCGCGCCGCCATGGCCCGCCCGATGATCGCCGTCGAGGCCGGGCCGTCCGACCTCGGCGCCATCGCGGGCGCGCTGGGAGCGGTGCTGCCGGACTGCGGGGCGTCGGTGACGGCGGTTGGCGGCACGCTCCACCGCTTCGGGCCGGTCTCGCTGCTGTGGACCGGCCCCTCGGACGCACCGGCACCGGCTCCGTCCGTGCTGGACGCCACGCCTGCGACGAGCGCCCGAATCGTCGCCGACGTTTCCGATGCGCATGGCTGGACCGACGTGTCCGGCAGAGATGCGCTTTCCGTGCTGGCACAGGGAGTCGCGTTGGATCTGCGCGCCGCGGCGTTCCTGCCTGGCACAGCCGTGCGCACCCTCGCCTTCGGTGTGGAGGTGATCCTGTGCCGGACTGCGCCGGACAGCTTCGCGATTGCCTGCCGGGCCAACTATCACGACTTCCTGCTGGCCCGGCTGCGGCTTGCCGCCGACCCCGCCGGGGAGGCCCGCTGATGCCGATCACGCTGCGCCAGGTCGAGACGTTCCGGGCCGTCATGGACACTGGATCGATGACCCGGGCGGCCGAGCTGCTCGGCGTTTCGCAACCGACCGTCAGCCGGCTCATCGCCGACATGGAGGCGGAGATCGGCCTCGTCCTGTTCGAGAGGGGTGGCCGTGTCGTGCGGCCGACGCCGGAGGCCCTGGCGATCGGCCAGGAGGTGGAGCGCAGCTTTGCGGGGCTGGCGCAGATCGACGCGATGGCACGGTCCCTCAGCGTGGCCCCGCGCCTGAAGATCACGGTCGTGCCCAGTCTCGTGCCGGTGCTGGCCGACAGCGTGCTGGCCGGCTTCGCCCGGGTGCGCCCCAGCGTCGTGGTGTCGCTGGATGTCCAGACGACGCGGCGCACGCAGGAGGACATTGTCAGCCGCCAGGCCGACCTTGGCATCACCTTCGAGCCGGTCAACGACCCCGCGTTCACGGTGTTGGTGATCGGCCATGCCGAGGCCGCCTGCATCATCCCCGCCGGGCATCGCCTGGCAGCGGACTCGGGGCCAGCCGCCATCGCGGAGCTGCAGGGCGAACCCTTCGTCGCCTTCATGCCCGACGCACTGTTTCGCCAGCGGCTCGACCGCATGCTCGGCCTGGCCGGCGTGCAGGTTCGCGTCCGGGCCGAGGCGCGCACAACCGAGGCGGCCTGTCGCCTGGCCGCGGCGCTGCCGGCCCTCACCGTGGTGCCGTCCGGTCGCGTCGATGTCGGCGAGGGCCGGCTGGTGGTGCGCCCCCTGACGCCGACCATCGTTTCGGACGTGGTTGTCGCTCTGCCGGCAGGGCGCCCCCCCTCCGCCGTCGCAAGCGACTTCCTGGCCTTTGTCGCGGCGCTGGGGCCCGCTGCCCTCGACACCGCTTCCCGGAGGACGCCATGAGCCCAACACCGGACACCACCGACCTGCCGTTCATCAACGCGTCGATCCGGGCCATGCCGGTCTTTGCCGGCGTGCCCGGCCCGGACGACGGCGACGCCGTGTACCTGCACCTCAACGAGAACCCATGGCCGCCCGCGGCCTCTGTCATCGCCGCCATCGTGGCGGCGGCGGCACGCGTCAACCGCTATGCCGAGCCCCGGCCGGTCGGCCTTGGACGGGCCATCGCGGCCCGCCACGGCGTGGCGCCCGACACGGTGGTGATCGGCAACGGGTCAGACGAAATCCTGCAGATGATCGCCACCATGACGGCCGCGCCGGGCACGGACGCGGTGATGCCGACCCCTTCCTTCCCGCGCTATCGCATCGGCACCCGCATCATGGGCGGCGAGCCGCGCCTGGTGCGCATGCTGCCGGATGGCCGCAACGACGTGGAGGGGCTGCTGGCCGCCGTATCGCCGGCGACCCGGGTCGTCTATGCGTGCACGCCGAACAATCCGAGCGGCGCGACGCTCCCACCCGACGAGATCGCCCATCTGGCGCGGTCCGTGCCCGAGCATGTCCTGCTGGTGGTCGATGAGGCCTATGCGGACTTCGCCATAGCGGAAGGGGAAAGCGATGCCCTGCCGGCGCTGGCCCAGCGGCGCGGCCCCTGGATCTCGACGCGGACGCTGTCCAAGGCGCAGGCGCTGGCCGGGCTGAGGCTGGGCTACGCCCTGTGCAGCTCGCGTTCCCTTGCCGACTCGCTCGTCAAGGTGAAGCTCAATTTCAACGTCAGCGTGCTCGCCGTCGCCGCCGCCGAGGCGGCGCTGGCGGATCCCGGTTTCACGCGTGACTCGGTTCTGCGCATCATTTCGGCCCGGCGGGACCTCGCCGACGGGCTGGCGGCGCTGGGCTACGCCACCCTGCCCAGCCGCACCAATTTCGTCGCCTTCGACAGCGGCGAGGATGCCATCGCGCTGGTCGCCCGCATGGGTGCGCGCGGCGTTCACATCCGGGAATGGCGCGATCCGGGGTTTGAAACCTTCGCCCGTATCACCGTCGGCACCCCGCAGGAGAACGCGGCCCGCTCAAGGCGCTGGCCGACTGCCGAACGTGCCTTGCCGCGGAGGCGCCCGCGCCCGTAGGCTCTGCTTTCCGGGGATGAGCATGGATCAATCCGTCGCCACGACTGCCGCCCTTGCTCCTTCGGGAGGAGGTTCCGCGCGCCTGCGCCGGGCGGCGACGCAACGGCGGAACGCACTGGTCGACATCGCCTCGTTCGGCGTCTTCGTGGCCGTGCTGGCCTGGCTCGTGATGCGTGGCGCCGGCTCCATGGGCTACAACTGGCAGTGGCACCGCCTGCCGCGCTACTTCTGGCGCGTCATCGACGGCCAGGTGATCTGGGGCCCTCTGATAAAGGGCCTGTTCGTCACCCTGCAGATCTCGGCGGTCGCGATGGTTCTGGCGCTCGCCATCGGTCTTGCGACGGCCCTGCTGCGGCTGTCTCCCAGCATCGTCGGGCGGGGCGTCGCGCGCCTCTACCTAGAGGTGATCCGCAACACGCCGCTGCTGGTGCAGATGCTCGTGTTCTATTTCATCATTGGCCAGATCCTCGGCATTCCGCGCTTCTGGGCGGGCGTCCTGTGCCTTGCCTTCTACGAGGGCGCTTTCGTTGCCGAAATCATCCGGGGAGCGATTGTCGCGGTCCGGCGCGGGCAATGGGAAGCGGCGCGTTCGCTCGGCCTCGGCCCGGTCTCAGTCTATCGCGATGTCGTGCTGCCGCAGGCGGTCCCGCTGATGCTGCCGCCCCTGGCCGGAGCGCTCGTCAACCTCGTCAAGCATTCGGCGATTGTCAGCGTCATCGCCATTTTCGACCTCACCACCGAGGGGCGGACTCTCGTGTCGGATACGTTCATGGCCTTCGAAATCTGGATCGCCGTCGCGGGGCTGTACCTGTCGGTGACCCTGCCGCTGTCACTTGCGGTGCTGGGCCTGGAGCGATGGGTACGGCGGTCGCAAGGAGCATGAACACCGGCAAGACACTTGCTTGCAAAGACATAGCCGCCGGTGGGACGGGGATCCCGTCGGCGGATCGGACCGACACTTTGGAAAGGGAGACACAACGATGACGATCTTCAGCAGGATGGGCACGGCGATTGCCGGTGCCCTCGTGGCGGGCGGACTCATGGCCGCGCTTGCGGCAGCCCCGGCGGCGGCGCAGGCCCCCGCCAACCTGGTCGACACCATCAAGAAGCGCGGCAAGCTGATGGTCGGCATGGCGAGCTTCGTGCCGTGGGCGATGCGCGACAAGGACAACAACTGGATCGGCTTTGAGGTCGACGTGGCCAAGAAGCTTGCCGCCGACATGGAGGTCGAGCTCGAGCTCGTGCCGACGGCCTGGGACGGCATCATCCCGGCGCTGCTGTCGAGCCGCTTCGACACGATCATTGGCGGCCTCAGCATCACCACCGGTCGCGCCCTGCAGGTGAACTTCACCACGCCCTACTCGCAGTCGGGCACCGGTGTCGTTGCCAGCAAGCAGAACTCCGCCAATTTCAAATGGCCGGACGACTTCAACAAGGACAGCGTCACCTGGGCCTGCCGCCGCGGCTCGGCGCCGTGCAAGGACATCGAGCGCATGTTCCCGAAAGCGACGCTGCGCCAGTTCGACGACACCGCGGTGGTCTACCAGGAGGTCATCAACGGCAACGCCAATGCGGCGATGACCAGCGAGCCCGCGCCGACCTTCTACGCGATTCAGAACCCGGACCGCCTGTACCGCCCGACGCTTGGCTACATCACGTCGAGCGTCGAGGCCTTCGCCCTGCGCAAGGGCGATCCGGACGCGCTGGCCTTCTTCAACGCCTGGATCACGCTGAACAAGGAGAACGGCTGGCTGAAAGCCCGTCACGACTACTGGTTCCGCACACGCGACTGGGCCGAACAGGTCAAGCAGTGAAGCAGTGAAGCAGTGAAGCAGCTGTCGTGACCGACAGGGCCACTCTTCGTGACGGTGCGGACGACGGGCTTTTGCTCGCCACCCGCAGCCTGTCGCCCCACGCCGCAGTTCTCGCCGATAGTGTCGGCGAGGCCTCCTGCGCGGATGCGGGGGCACGCCCGCCGCCGTCGCGGCGCGGCGGCCTGCGCTTTGGGTGGCTCGACGCCATCCTGCTGGTGCTTGCAGCGGCCGGGGTCGGTTTCTTCGTCTGGCGGACCCAGACGGTGCTGCACTATCGCTGGGACTGGGGATCGGTGTGGCCATGGGTCATCCGCATCGACCCGAAGACCGGGGCCTGGACCCCGAACGCCCTTCTGCTCGGCCTTGCGACGACGCTGCGCCTCGCCATCTGGGGCATCCTTCTTGCCGCCATCATCGGCGCCGTGATGGGCTGGGCGCGCACAAGCAAGCGGCTTTTGCCGCGGCTGATCAGCACGACCTATGTGATGTTGATCCGCAACATCCCGCCGATCGTGTTCGTGTTCGTGTTCGTCTTCTTTCTGACCAGCCAGATCCTGCCGTCGCTCGGCATTGCCGACAGGGTGTCAAGGCTGCCGCCGGAGGCCCAGAGCATCATCGCGGTGCTGTTCGGCCCACTGCGCCAGATGGAGAATTTCGTCGTCGGCCTGATCTGCCTGTCGGTGTTTACCGGAGCCTACGTCACCGAGATCGTTCGCGCCGGGCTGGAATCCGTGCCGCGCGCCCAGGTCGAGGCGGGCGACAGCCTCGGCCTGTCGCGGTTCGACGTGCTGTGTTTCGTGGTGTTCCCGCAGGCGCTGCGCAATGTGCTGCCGCCGTTGGCCAACCAGTTCATCCAGATGATCAAGGATTCCTCGCTGGTCTCGCTGGTGTCGGTGCAGGAGCTGACCTTCGTCGCCCAGGACATCCAGATCGCCACCCAGAAGGTGTTCGAGATCCTGCTGTTCGTCGGGCTGATCTATTTCGTCCTGTGCTGGAGCCTGTCGCTCGCCTTCGGCGCGATGGAGCGTCGTGCCGTCCGGGTGAGGGGCTGAGATGGTCGACCTACCGCCCCCTGCGGCCTGCAGCATCGACCTCGACGCGCCCGGCAAGCGCATCGGCCATCTGCGGCTGTCGTGGTCGGACGACGTCCACGCCTACGGCGTGATTCCGGTTCCGATCGCCGTCATCAAGGGCGGCAGTGGGCCGACGGCGCTGGTGACGGCAGGCGTCCATGGCGACGAGTACGAGGGCCTGGTGATCGCCCGCCGGCTCGTTGCGGAGCTCGACCCAGCCGAGGTTCCTGGCCGCGTCATCGTGATGCCGGGCGTCAACTGGCCGGCCGTGGAGGCGCGCACCCGCACCTCGCCGATCGATCGCCAGAACATGAACCGCGCCTTCCCCGGTCACCCGACAAGCGGCCCCACCGCCGCCATTGCCGACTTCATCGAGCGGGTGCTGCTGCCGCAGGTGGCGGTCGCGGTCGACCTCCACTCTGGCGGAACCCAGTCTGTCTACACCCCCTGCGGCTATGTGTACGGCATGGGTGACCAGGGCTTCCGCGCCCGCAAGCTCGCCGCCGCGCATGCCTTCGGCGCGCCGGTGACAGCGGTCGTCAAGGCGACGTCCTCCACAGGCTCACTGTCAGCCGCCTGCGAACGCCATGGCGTGGTAATGGTCGCCACCGAACTCGGCGGCGGCGCGATGTTCGACCTGGACGCCTTCCGCATCGGCTGGGACGGCACCCGCAACCTGCTTCGCCACGCCGGCGTGCTGGCCGGCGAAGCGCTGGCGGCGCGCACCGCGCTTCACCACACCGCGTCGGCTGCGTGCTTTGTCATGGCGGCCATAGACGGGCTGTTCGAGGCCGCGGTGGGGCTTGGCGACACGGTGGCCGAAGGTGACCTCGCCGGCCGGATTTGGCCGATGGACGACCTGAGCCGCGAGCCGGTGCCGCTGCGCTTTACCGCTGGCGGTCGCGTGCTGACACTGCGGACCATGCCGATGGTGCGCCGGGGCGACTATGTCACCCACACCGGCCTGCCGATCGGCGACGACAACTTTCTGGAGGGCTGACGATGGCCCGGGAAACACCGAGCGAAGCGCCGATGATCACGCTGGCCGGCGTCAACAAGTGGTTCGGCAACTTCCACGTGCTGCGTGACATCGACCTTTCCGTCGGGCGCAGCCAGCGCGTGGTGGTGTGCGGCCCGTCGGGGTCGGGCAAGTCGACGCTGATCCGCTGCATCAACCGGCTGGAGGAGCACGACGAGGGCAGCATCGTCGTAGACGGCATCGTGCTCGACGAGGACATGCGCAACATTGCCGCCATCAGGCGCGAGGTCGGCATGGTGTTCCAGCAGTTCAACCTGTTCCCGCATCTGACCGTGCTCGACAATTGCGTCCTCGCCCAGGTGCGGGCGCGTGGCACGCCGCGGCGGGAGGCGCGCGAGCGCGCCATGCACTATCTGGAACGAGTCCGCATCCCCGAGCAGGCCGGCAAGCACCCGGCCCAGCTTTCCGGCGGCCAGCAGCAGCGCGTCGCCATCGCCCGTTCACTGTGCATGGAGCCCAAGGTGCTGCTGTTCGACGAGCCGACCTCGGCGCTGGACCCGGAGATGATCTCCGAGGTGCTGGACGTGATGACTGACCTTGCCCAGTCCGGCATGACGATGATCTGCGTCACCCACGAGATGGGGTTTGCCCGCAAGGTGGCCGACACGATGGTGTTCATGGACCACGGCCGGATCGTCGAGGCGGCACCACCTCAGGCGTTCTTCGCGGCGCCGAAATCGGAGCGCACACGGCTCTTCCTCAGCCAGATCCTGCCGCATTGATGCGCGCCATCGACACCCATTCGCACTACTACGGCGGCCTGGTCGACAGCCTGCGCCTTCGCACCGTGCGGCCCTATGTGGCCGCCGACGCCGAGGGTCGCGATGTGCTGCACGCCATGACCGCCTCGACGGTGATGGCGCCGGGCTATGTCGACCCCGTCGCGCGTCTCGCCTGGATGGACGCGGCGGGCCTTGCCACGCAGGTGATGACGTTTCCCGGCGCGCTGGGGGTCGACGTGATGCCGGTGGCCGAGGTTGGCCAGGCGATCGCCGACTACAACGATCACCTGTCCGAGCTGTGCCGCGGCTCGGCCGGCCGATTCGTTGGTCTCGCCGGGCTGCCGCTGGCCGACATGGCGGCGGCGGCACGCGAGATGCGCCGGGCGCGGGTCGAGCTCGGACTGGCCGGCGCCATCCTGCCTGGAAACTATTGTCTCACGCTGGACGGTGCCGAGCGCCTGCGCCCGGTCTTCGCCGCCGCCAATGACAGCGGTGGACTGCTGATGGTGCATCCCGGCCTGATGCCGGGCGAGGAGCCGCCGCCGGCCTATCCCGATACGCCGGTCTACCGGGCCTCGGTGCTGCAGCTTCAGGCGTCGATTGCCCAGATGGGGCTGACCCTGCTGATGGGCCGGCTGCTCGACGATTTCCCCAACGTCAAAGTGCAGGTGGTCAATCTCGGCGGCACGCTGCCCTTCATCCTGGAGCGGCTGGAGGCGGTTGCCGACAGCCGCAATCCGGAGACGCCCTTTCCCAGCGCACGCCTGCGCCGCATGGTCTACGACACCGCCTCGCTCGGCCCGCGCGCCATCGAGACCGCGGTGCGGGTGATCGGCGCCGACAGGCTGATGCTGGGCACGGACTACCCGATCTTCCGGCCGCTGGCCCCGCTCGACGCCATACGCGCCGCGGCCATCACGCCGGCCGAGGCCGATCTTGTCGCCGGCGGCACGGCTGCCGGCATCCTGCGCGCGTTGGGATGTCTGGATTGACCGTGACCGTGCCGGCCTTACTCTGGTTCCAACCCTAGAAGGAGTTCTCCATGCAGCGTCGTGATTTCACTACCGCCCTCGGGCTCGGCGTCGGTCTTGCTGGCGTCGGTCTTGCCGGCACCGCGCTCTCCGTGACCAAGGCCAGCGCCCAGACGGCGCAAAAATCGCGCCTTGCCCAGATCCTGGAGCGCGGCACGGTCCGCATCGGCACGACCGGGGATTTCAACCCCATGTCGTTCCGTGATCCCGGCTCGAACGAGTACAAGGGCTTTGATATCGAGGCCATGACCCAGTTCGCTGCCGATGCCGGCGTGAAGATCGAGTGGGTCCCGGCCGAATGGGCGACGCTCGTCGCTGGCATTGCCTCCAACCGGTTCGACATTTTCTCCGGGGCATCCGTGAGCATCGCCCGGGCCAAGACGGCCGCCTTCTCCATGCCCTATATCGAGGCCGGCACGGTGCCGGTGACGACGAAGGCCAGCGTCGCCAAGTTCAAGTCCTGGGACTCGCTCAACGCGGCCGGTGTCAAGGTCGCGGTCAGCATGGGCACCGTGTTCGAGGAGCAGGCCCGTCGTCACTTCCCCAAGGCCGAGATCCGGGCCGTGCAGTCGCCCGCCACAGGCTTCCAGGAGGTGCTCGCCGGCCGTGCCGACGCCACCATCACCAGCAATGTCGAGGCTTCCACCCTCGTCCAGCGTTTCGACCAGCTCGCTCTGCTGGGTGGCGCCGAGCCGCGCAACAAGCGGCCCTTCGCCTATGTGGTGGCGCAGGACGATCCCACCTGGTTGAACTTCATCAACACCTGGGTGACGCTGAAGCGCAGCGAGGGCTTTTTCGACATGCTCGAAGCCAAGTGGTTGCCCAAGGGCTGACGCGGTCCGTGGACCGCGGCAGACCCAGGGGGCCAAGACCTGCGACCCCGCGGCACCGGGCCATGGCCCGGTTCACCGCGCTGGCCGGACTGGCCGTGCTGCTGCAGGGCTGCATGTCCACGACCTACACGTGGGGCTGGTACACCGTCTCGCCCTTCGACGCGCGCGGCCGGAAGAACCTCGGGTTCCTGATCGATGGACTGTGGGCGACGGTGTCGATCTCCGTCGTCGCCATCCTGTTCAGCGTCGCCATCGGCATCACGGTGGCGCTGATGGGCTTGTCGAAGCGCCGCGCCCCGCGTGCCGCCAACCGGGTCTACGTGGAATGCGTGCGGGCGGTGCCGCTGCTGGTGCTGCTGTTGTGGGTCTACTACGGCCTGCCGGTCGTGTTCGGCCTGCAGTTCAGCGTCTTCACCGCCGGCGTCATCAGCCTCGCTTTGTCGGATTCCGCCTTCGAGGCCGAGATTTTCCGCGCCGGCATCCAGTCGATCCCGCGCGGCCAGACGGAGGCGGCGCAGTCGGTGGGGCTGACGCCCTGGCAGACCATGCGGCTCGTGGTGCTGCCGCAGGCGATCCGCCGCATCCTGCCGGCGCTCGGCAACCAGTTCGTCTACGTGCTGAAGATGTCGTCGCTGGTCTCGGTCGTCGGCTACCAGGAGCTGACCCGCCGGGCCAACGAGTTGACGCTGGTCGAGTACCGTCCGCTCGAGATCTACACGATGCTTGTGCTCGAATATCTCGCGCTGATCCTCGTGGTCTCCTGGCTGGTGCGTCGCCTGGAGCGCCGCCTCGCCGTCGGCGAGGGTCCTGCGGCCCGGGCCTGATCAGGCGGCGAGGAAGCTGGCGTAATCGCTGGCGAGATCGGCCACGGCGGCGCTGATGAGTGCCTCACCGTCGGCCTTCGTCGCCAGCGCCGAGTGCGAGATGACCCGCCCGTCCGGGAAGCGGCGGCGGAAATCGGCCGCCTGCGCGTAGTTGTCGCCGGCGTGATCGATGAGGTCGTTGCGACCATGGGATGGTGGGGGCGCCAGGTCAAGCGGGCCGATGTGGTCCGGGAACGCCGCCTGGGTGATGGCGATCTCCGACGGCGTGGCGTGGAAGCCCTCCCTGGCCCCGTAGAGCCGCTTGCGCATGGCATCGACGGCCGGCAGCTCCCACCAGCTTCGCACCCGCACCTGCAGCCCGTCCGGCACGTGCTCCGCCCTGAGCGAGAGCGCCGCATAGTGTTCGGCAAGCGCAGCGCGGATGGGCGCCAGATTGCCGCCATGGCCGTTGAGAATGTAGAGCCGCCGGAAGCCCGTCGCCTGCAGCGACGCCACCATGTCGGTGACGATGGCCATCAGTGTCGAAGGCCGCAATGCCAACGTGCCGGGAAAGCCGAGATGGAAATGCGACTGGCCGACCGCCAGTGTCGGCGCCACGATCACGCCATGCGCCTCGCCGAACCGCCGCACGATCGCCTCGGCGCAGAGATGGTCAGTGCCGATGAGCCCGCCCGGCCCGTGCTGCTCGGTCGAGCCGACCGGCCAGACGATGCCTAGGGAGCGGTCGAGGTAGTCGGCCACTGCCGGCGAGGTCATCAGTTCAAGACGCATGGCGGCCTCCGCGGGTCCGGCGCTGTCGTCGCCGGAGATTGCGCCCTATCCTGACAGCATGATCCTGTACCAGACTGCCCTGTCGATCTACAGCACCAAGGTCCGCGTCGCCTGCACCGTGAAGGGCGTCGCACCGGAGCTTCGCGAGCCGCCGGGCGGATATCGATCGGCGCAGTATCGCGCGCTTGTTCCGGCGGCAACGATCCCGGCCCTGGTCGATGGCGGCCTGACCCTGACGGAAAGCGACGCGATCATCGAGTACCTTGACGAAACATGCCTCGGACCGGCGCTGCTACCCGCAGGTGCGGCCGGCCGGGCGCAAGCGCGGATGCTGTCGCGGCTTGTCGATCTTCGGCTGGAGGCGGCCCTGCGCCGCCTGTTTCCGCTGGTGGGGCCGCAGCCGCTTGCGCCTGAGCTGCTCGATCCCGCCGAGACGGCCCTCGCCCTGGTCCTGGAGCTGGCCGATGTCGAAGGCCCCTTCGTCGTCGGCGCGACACCATCGCTGCCGGATTTCGGGCTGGCGGTCGCGCTCGTCTGGCTGGATGCGCTGTGGTCCTGCGCAGGCCGGACGGCCCCCCCTGCCAGGGCAAGGCTGCAAGCCTGGCGAGGCGCCATGGCGGCGCACCAGGATGTCGGAGCGGTCCTCGACGGCTATTCGGGGGCGGTGCACGACTGGATCACGACACGCCGCCAGGGCTAACCCGCATTTCTCACACTTCACGCTGACTTTGGACGAACTGTCTCGTGGTGAGGACCTGACACGCTGACCGGCGGCGCCGGACGGGCGCTCGGGGCGGGGACTTTTGGGTCGTGCCCTCGCCCTCGCAAGCCCCTCAATCCCGCCGTCGCCCGCCGTGACGCCACCGCCGTCGCGAACCATTCTCGCGCTCGATCTCGGCACCCGAACCGGCTGGGCCGTGCTGCCGCGCTCGGGCCGAATTGCCTCGGGCGTGACCGAATTCCGTCCCGGCCGCTTCGAAGGCGCCGGCATGGCGTTCCTGCGCTTCGAGAAGTTC
>JBEIIL010000054.1:0-23953 GCA_040380755.1 Methylobacteriaceae bacterium
CCGGCCGCGGTGCCGGCCGCTGTGCCGCTTGCGCCGGCCGCTGGATCGCGGGGGCCGGAGCCGGCCGCGCGGCCGCCGGCCGATTGACGGTCGCCGGCAGCGTGGCCGGAAGGGTCGTGGGACGGTTGATCCCGCCGCCATCCCCACCGGGACGGTTCACGCCGCCGCTGGGCCTGTTGGCACCGAGGCCCGGCTTCGTGCCCTGGCCCGGGCGATGCCTGTCGGGGTCGGGACGCCACGGCTTGGTGTTGCCGATGATGTTGTTGCCATTGCCGATGTTGACGTTGCCGCCGCCCACATTGATGTTGCCGCCGCCAATGTTGATATCGCCGCCCGGGCGACCGGGGGCCAGACCCGGCCGACCCGGGACGCCGGGAACCAGCGGCGGCCTGGGACGATAGCCAGGATATCCCGGCCAGACCGGCGGGTAGACCGAGCCGTTGCCCCAGTTCCAGGCATTGCTGGCGATCGCCCCCACGGCCACGCCCGTGCCGAAGCCGATCAGGCCAGCCGCCACGGCCGAGCCCACGCCTGGGTCGTAGACCGCCACCGGATCGTAGTCCGCCACATAGATCACGTCCGGCTCCGCCGGCTCGATGATCACGACGTCGCGGCCCGATTCCTGCCGCGTGACGACCTTCTGCTGCTTGGTGGTCTTCAGCGCGCCGGTGGACTGCGCCTTGCGGCGCAGGTCCTGGATGACGGTGGCGACGTCCTCGGGCTGCGTCACGAAGGCGTCGCCGAGGTCGCTCGTCCAGTCCAGGTCGTCGTTCATCTTGCGGATGAGCGAGGGAAAGCGGATCAGGGCCTTGACCGATGGATCCCAGTTCTGCGCATCGGCCCCGGCGAAGTCACCCTTGTCAACGGCCGCCTTGTTGCGGTCGAGCCAGCGCGACGCCTGGACGATTTCCAGCGGATAGGCCGAGGCCGGCAGCAGCTGGGCGAGCAGCGCATCTGTGTGTAGCGCGATGGGGGCCAGGAGCTTCTCGAGTTCGGCCCGCGTGAACGCGTCCTCATCGGCCGCCGGAGCAGCCTGTTGCGGCGGGGCCGCCGGAGCCGACTGCGCGAAGGCCTGACCCGGCATGGTGGCGGCGATCAGCAGGGCACAGGCGAAGTTCAGGGCTTTGGGCCAAGCGTTCATGGCAGGTCCACGATAGAAACAGGTGCCTCACATTTCACGGGAAGCTCTCTCCTGTCGACCAGAAAAATATAGGTCACGTGATTAAGGAAGCTGAACAACTTAAAGTCGCGCGGCATTTCGCGAGGACGTCAATCTCACGGGGTCTCGAAACCCGCCGCCCGGAAGGCAGCCGCGCCGGCCTGCCCGGTGACGAATGCAGCGAAGGCCGCGGCTGGCGCCTTGCCTTGCCCGGAGGGCGTGAGCGCGGCCTGATAGGTGCTCACCAGCTGCAACGATGCCGGCAGGAAACCCGCCAGCGCCACGCCCGGGATCGCGTTCACCTCGCTCGCCGGAGTGTGGACCCGACGGACGATCCGGCCTTAGATCCGAAACGTTTCGGGCCAGGACACCGGGATGTCGTTGAAGACGCTTGCTCAGTCGCTCGGCCTCTCGATCACCACGGTGTCGCGGGCGCTGGACGGCTATGCGGATGTCGCGCCGGGGACTCGCGAGCGCGTCCGGGCTGCCGCCGACGCCATGGGCTACCGCCCGAACGCCGCGGCGCGGCGCCTGCGCCGGGGCGCCGCCGAGGTGGTGATGCTCGTCCTGCCAACCTTGCCGGGCCGCTTCGACGAGCCGCTCTACATCGAGCTGATGGGCGCCATGCGCGGACTGTTCGCCGCCGAGGGCTTTGACCTCACGCTGCTTGCCGCGCCGCCCGGCGTCGAGGAGATCAAGACCTATCGGCGCATTGTCGAGGAACGCCGCGCCGACGGCCTCGTCGTCGTGCGCACACGGCGCGACGATGTGCGCATCCGCTATCTGTTGCAGGCCGGGCTGCCCTTCGTCGCCATGGGCCGCAGCGACGTGCCCGGCTGCTATCCGTCTGTCGATGGCGATGGCATGTCCGCATTCCGCGATGCGACACGCCGTCTGCTCGCCCTGGGGCATCGCCGTATCGCCCATGTCGCTGCACCGTCCGCCTTTGCCTTCGCCGGCTATCGGCGGACCGGTTACGAGGCCGCCATGGCGGAGGCCCGCCTGCCGCCCGTCTGCGTCGAGGCATCCGCAGACGAGGCGGGCGCGCACCTGGCAGCGCTGGGCCTGCTCGGCCGGTCCTCGCCCCCCACGGCGATCCTGTGCGCAACCGACAGGATGGCATTCGGTGTGCTGCGCGCCGCGCGCGAGTACGGCCTGGAGGTGCCACGCCATCTGTCCGTGGTCGGACACGACAATGTCCCGGCCGCTGCCTTTGCCGATCCGGCGCTGACCACGATGGAGCTGCCGCTCGCCGAGGCCGGCGCCCAGGTGACGGTCGTGTTCATCCGCTTCGGCCTCTACGACACGCCGGTGGGTGTCGCGCTCGTGCACACCGCGCTGGCGCTGCCCTTCGCCGTGCTGATCACCGCCAGCCTGTTCGTCGGCATCCCGCGCGAGCTGGAGGAGGCCGCCTGGGTGTTCGGCTGCACCCGCTGGCAGGCGGTGCGCAAGGTGGTTCTGCCGCTGGCCATGCCGGGCCTCGCCGCCGCGGCCGTGTTCGCCTTCGTGATCTCGTGGAACGAGGTGTTCGCAGCGTCAGTGCTCACTGTCCGCAATCGTACGTTGACGGCCTATCTGCTCGCGGTCCTGTCGGAATCGCCGCTGCAATACTGCTTTGCCGGGGGCTTTATCTTGATCGTGCCGTCGATGGCGTTCATCTTTGCGGTTCGCCGCTACCTGTTCGCCCTCTGGGGCGTCTCCAGCAAATGACCGGGGGCTGACCATCGCGGGCATCGTCATCGACAGGGTGGTCAAGCGCTTCGGCGCAGCGACGGCGCTGGCGGAGGTGTCGCTATCGGTGGCCGACGGCGAATTCGTCGCGCTGCTGGGCCCGTCGGGCTGCGGCAAAACGACGTTGCTGCGCATCGTCGCCGGGCTGGAGCAACGCGGCAGCGGCCGGGTCCTGATCGGCGACCGCGACGTGTCGGATCTGCCGCCGGCCCGGCGCGGCCTCGCGATGGTGTTCCAGAACTATGCGGTCTTCCCGCACATAACCGTCTACGAGAACATCGCCTTCGGGTTGCGGATGCAGAACCGGCCGCAGGCCGATGTCGACCGGCACGTGCAGCGCGCCGCCGGCCTGCTGCACATCGAACCCTATCTGGAGCGCTATCCGGCGAGGCTGTCCGGCGGGCAGCGCCAGCGTGTCGCCGTGGCCAGGGCGCTGGCCGTCGAGCCAGCGGTCCTGCTGATGGACGAGCCGCTCTCCAACCTCGACGCGCTGCTGCGGCTCGAGATGCGCGCCGAGCTCAAGGCGGTGCTGCGCGAGGCTGGCACGACGACGCTCTACGTCACCCATGACCAGACCGAGGCGATGGGCCTCGCCGACCGGATCGCCGTGATGTACGGCGGCCGCATCGTCCAGGCCGACACGCCGACGGCCGTGTATTCCCGCCCGGCCGACGCCTTCGTCGGCGGCTTCGTCGGCTCGCCGCCGATGAACTTCGTGCCGCTGCATGCCCGCGACGGCAGCGCCCTGTGCGGCGCGCTGCAGCTGGCGGCCCCGCACGACGGTGATCTCGTGCTCGGCTTCCGCGGCGAGGATGTGCGCCTTGCCGTCGCCGGGGAGGGCATGGCCTTTCAGGGGATGGTGGCCGAGCCGATGGGATCGCATCTCCTGCTCACCGGCAAGGTCGGGGACGCGCTGGTGCGCGTCGTCGCGCCTCCCGCCACCCATGCCGCTGCCGGCGACCGGCTCGGCCTGGTGCCAGACCCAGCCCGCCTCGTCTGGATGGCGGCCGACACCCGGACCCTGATCGCATGACCGACGCCACCGATCCTCTCGATGCCGAGGCCCGCGCAGTCCTCGCCCACAATGACCGCGGCGGCTACACGGTGCCCAACCGGCGGGTCTACCCCTTCCAGTGGAACTGGGATTCCGCCTTCGTGGCGCTGGGCTTCGCCACTTTCGACGAGGACCGGGCCTGGCGCGAGCTGGAGACGCTGTTCAAGGGCCAGTGGGACGACGGCATGGTGCCCAGCATCGTGTTCCACGCCGCCTCCGACGAGTATTATCCGGGACCGCCGGCATGGGGGACGACCCATGTCCCGCCGACGACCGGCATTTCGCAGCCGCCGGTCGCGGCCACGGCCGTCCGCGTCCTCGTCGAGACCGCATCGAGCCATTCGGCGCTCGATCGGGCCGCCAGGCTGTTTCCCAAGCTGCTGGCCTGGCACCGCTGGTGGCACGAGATCCGAGATCCCGACGGCACCGGGCTGGTGACGGTGGTGCACCCCTGGGAAACGGGCCGCGACAATGCGACGGACTGGGACGAGCCCCTCGCCGTCATGGTGCCGACCGTGTCGGTCGCTTCGCTGCGCAAGGACAACCGACGCGTCGACCCGGCGGAGCGGCCGACCGACGCGTTCTATGATCGTGTGATGACCCTCGTGGAGGAGGCACGGGCGCTCGGCTGGGACGGTCCGGCGGTCGCCCGCGGCCTGTCCTTCCGGGTCTGCGACCTGGGTGTGCAGTGCATCCTGGCCCGGGCAGACCGTGACCTGCTGGCGCTGGCCGGGCGGCTCGGCCAGGCGAGGGCTGTCGCCGACCTGCGCGGCTGGATCGCCCGCTCCGACGCCGCCATGGCGCGGCTGCAGGGCGCTGACGGCCTCGCCCGTTCCATGGACCTGCGCAGTGGCCGTCTCGCACCGGTGCCCGGCTCCGCCGCCTTCCTGACGCTCTATGCCCGCACCGCGAGCGCCGACGAGGCCGCACGGCTGGCGCAGACCCTGCGGGCCTGGTCCGACGACTGCCCGGTCGCCGTCCCGAGCTGCAGCCCGTCCGCCCCGGGCTTTGATGCCACCCGCTACTGGCGCGGACCCGTCTGGACCATCGTCAACCGGATGGTGGCGGACGGGTTTGACGCCTACGGGCACGCCGATGTGGCCGCCCGGATCCGGTGCGACACGGCGGCTGCGATCCGCAGCTCCGGGTTCCGCGAGTATTTCGATCCCCGAACGGGCGCCGGTCTCGGCGGCGAGGGGTTCTCCTGGACAGCCGCCATGTGGCTGTCCTGGTGTGGCCGCCCGACGGCGCCGGACCGGCTGACCCCCGCCTGATCAGGCTCAGTCCGGGGCCAGCCACAGCCGACCGGGATCGCTCCGGTCCACCGGCCACGCGCGCCAGTCCCGGCTGCCGCGGCAGGCTTCGACAAGGTTGTGGGCGACGATGGCGAGATCGTCGGTGCTCCACATGTCGGCATGGCCTGCCGCGGCCGCAATCTGTCCGGCTTCGGTCAGCACGAGCCCGCCGAACGGCGGGATCAGGGCTCCCAGCGTGTTGACCACGCCCTGCAACCGCGACAGCACGCCTTTGCCGCCCACGGCGTGTGCCGTCACCAGGCAGACGACGGGCTTGCCGATCCAGGCCGCGGTCGCCTCCAGCCGCGTCGTCGCCTCGAGGAACCGCTGCAGCGGACTGCCCCAGCCGTCCCAATAGGTGCCGGTCGCCAGCACGACCCCGTCGCTGGCCCGCAGCAGGGTGTCCCAGTCGGCGTCCGGCATCTCGGCCAGGTGGCAGATCGCCGGATCGGCATTCGGGGTAAGAACCGCTGCCATCCGGTCGAGCAATGTCGCGGTGTTGCCCCTGGACCCTCCCGGGCTGCCGTTCAGCATCAGGATCCGTGGTCGCATGGCGGGCTCCCGGCAGCGTGGCGCTGCCGAGCTCAGGCTACCGCAGGCTGCCGGGTCCCGTCAGCCTGAGGTTCAGCGCTTCGGCCGATCGCCGTCGCCGCGGTACAGATAGGCCGAGATCGCGTCGGTGAGGCGCGACGCATGGGCGACATTGTCGCGGTTCGACATCATCATGCCGCTGACCAGCGCCTCGGCCGCCACCATGGCTCCAGCCAAGCTGCTCGACAGGATCGGGTGGGCGCTCGGAGCGAACAGGCTCTGGTCGGCCACCCGGGCCAGCGGCGAGGCGGGCGAATCCGTGATCGCGATCACATGGGTGCCGCGGTCGTGCGCGTAGCGGGCAAGATGCACCGCGTCGCTGGCATAGCGCGGGAAAGAGATCGCCACGAGCACGTCCTGCGGCCCTGCATTCATCAGCCGCCCGGCGGCGATCTCGGTGCCGCCGAACTCGACGACATTGACCAGCGTCGGGCAGAACGGCTGCAGGCCGAGCGCCAGGACGGCCGCCACATGCGCGCTGAGCCCGAACCCCATGACGTAGACCGTCCGCGCCGCCGCAAGCCGCGCGACGGCGGCGCCGAGCCCGCCGAGGCTCTCGGCGGTGGCCCGCACATTGGCCAACGTCGCCTCCAGCCCCTGCGCCATCGGGGCGTCGCCGCCCTGTTCGAGGCGGGCGCGCAGCTTTTCCACCGGCTGGAGGATCTCCTGCAAGGTCGTGGCGACCGCACCGCGCATCTCCGGATAGCCGCCGAACCCGGCGTGCCGGGCAAAGCGCGAGATCGTCGCCGTCGACACGCCGGTTTCCTGTGCCAGCTCCTCGATGCTACGCGCCACCAGCCGCACGGGGTTGCGCAAGAGGTGCTCGGCCACGGCCCGCTGCGACGATGACCCGCTGGCCTGCAGGCCGAGCAGGCGACGGCCGAGATCGGTCTCCGCGAAGGCGTGTTCCGGGCGCTGCGCGGCGGGTGCGGTGACGGGTGCGGGCAGTCGGGATTGCATGGTATTTTTCATATATTGAGAAAATGAAAATTTCCAGTAATGCTTCACCAAGCGGACACTCAGGGAGGACATGATCATGTTTCGCACCATCGTGATATCGGCCGCGCTTGCGTGCGGCCTCGTTTCGGCCGCGCAGGCGCAGACCGCCGGCAAGCTGCGGGTCGGCGTCGAGGGCAACTATCCGCCCTTCTCCATGATCGCGCCGGACGGCAAGCTGGGCGGCTTCGACATCGACATCGCCAACGGCGTCTGCGCCGAGATGAAGGTCGAGTGCGTGATGGTCCAGCAGGAATGGGATGGCATGATCCCGGCCCTGAACGCCAAGAAGTTCGACGTCATCGTCGCCTCGATGAGCATCACCGACGAGCGCAAGAAGGCTGTCGACTTCTCCGACCCCTACTACGACGTGCCGTCGCGCTGGGTCGCCAAGGCCGGCGCGTTTGCCGACCACAAGCCCGAGACGCTCAAGGGCAAGACCATCGTGGTGCTGCGCAACTCGCCGCGCGCCCGCTTCGTGCAGGCGACCTACAAGGACAGCCAGGTGCTGCTCGCCGGCAAGGAGACCGAGGTCTACATGGAGCTCGCGGCCGGCCGCGCCGACATCGCCTTCGGCTCGTCGGTGGTGTCGTCCGACTCGTTCCTGAAGAAGCCGGAGGGCAAGGGTTTCGCCCAGGTCGGTGACACGGTGCGCCTCGATGCGGGCGGCGGCGGCGTCGGCATTGCCATGCGCAAGGCTGATGGCGACCTGATGGCCAGGGTGAATGCTGCCCTCAAGGCCATGAAGGCCAACGGCACCTACAAGAAACTGCAGGACAAGTACTTCGACTTCGACATCTCCGGCAGCTGACACGCCGGCCGCCGGTCTCGCGCCGGCGGCCACCCCGGATTCCTCTCATGCTCCATGGCTATCTCCCGGCGATCCTCGGCGGTCTCGGCGTGACGCTGCGCGTCGCGGCAATGTCGCTGGCCATCGCCTGCCTGTTCGGGCTCGCCGGCGCCGTCGCCAAGCAGTCCGACAGCCGCGTCGCCCGCACGGTGGCGGATGTCTACACGACGCTGATCCGCGGCCTGCCCGAGCTGGTGCTGATGCTGGCGATCTTCTATGGCGGCCAGACCGCGGTGAACCGCCTCGCCGACAGCATGGGGTGGGGCTATATCGACATCGACCCGTTCATTGCCGGCACCCTGACCATGGGGTTCATCTCCGGCGCCTATCTGACCGAGACGTTTCGCGGCGCCATCCTGGCGGTGCCCCGCGGCCAGACCGAGGCGGGCCTCGCCTTCGGCATGAGCCCGGCCCGCGTGCTGTGGCGGATCACCCTGCCACAGATGGTTCGCCATGCCATTCCGGGTTTCGCCAACAACTGGCTGGTGATGGTCAAGGCCACCGCGCTGGTGTCGATTATCGGCCTCGACGACATGGTCCACCGCGCCGGGCTCGCCGCCGCGTCGACGCGCGAACCCTTCACCTTCTACGGCGCCATCGCGGTGATCTACCTGATCATCACCTCGGTCTCCATTCTCGCCCTGCACGCGCTTGACCGGCGCTTCTCGCTGGGTGTCCGCAAGGTGGACCTGTAGATGATCGACTGGGACATCATCCGCGACGCCATTCCGGCCTACATGCAGGGCCTGCGCATCACGCTGCTGCTGCTGGTTCTCAGCATCAGCACGGGTTTCATCCTGTCGGTGCCGCTCGCCATGGCGCGCGTCTCGCGCCACCGCTGGCTGTCCGGACCGGTCTGGCTCTACACCTATGTGATCCGCGGCACGCCGCTGCTGGTCCAGCTCTACATGCTGTATTTCGGCCTCGCGCAGTTCGTCGAGGTGCGCGAGAGCTTTGCCTGGCCGATGTTGAAGTCGGCGTGGTTCTGCGCCTGGCTGGCCTTCGCGCTGAACACCACCGCCTACACCACCGAGATCTTCGCAGGCGCGCTGCGCGCGACGCCGTCGGGCGAGATCGAGGCCGCCCGCAGCCTCGGCCTGCGTCCGCTGCAGATCTACACCCGCATCCTGTGGCCCGGCGCTCTGCGTCGCGCCCTGCCGCAATACGGCAACGAGGTGGTGATGATGCTGCACGCCACCGCAGTGGCGAGCGCCGTCAGCATCGTCGAGCTGACCCGCGTCGCCCGCGACGTCTACTCCGACCATCTGGTGCCGGTGGAGGCCTTCGGCACTGTGGCGGTGTTCTATTTCGTCCTCACCTTCACCCTGGTCGGTGCCTTCAAGCTCGCCGAGCGCCGCTGGCTGCGGCACCTGCGTCCGAAGGACAGCGGTCCCGCTGCCCCGGCGGCCGGGCTGGCGCGGTGACATGCTGGAGCGTTCCGATGCAGACTGAATCCATTCCCCTCCTCGCGGCCGCGCCAGGCACAAGCCAGACGCTGACCGTGCACCGCTTCGGAGCCCCCGGCGCCCGGCCGCTGGCCTATGTGCAGGCCGCCCTGCATGCCGACGAGATGCCGGGCGTGATCGCCGCCCTTGCGCTGCGCGAGCGGCTTGCCGCCCTCGACGCGCAGGGCCTTGTCCGCGGCGAGATCGTGCTCGTCCCCTTCGCCAACCCCATCGGCCTCGCCCAGCGGGTTCTTGGCGGCGCGGTGGGCCGCTTCGACCTCGCCGACGGCGGCAATTTCAACCGCCATTTCGCCCGGCTGGGCCCGGATGTGGCCGAAGCAGTCGCCGGCCGGCTGGGGACGGACGCCGCCGCCAACGTCTGGACGATCCGCACGGCGCTCGCCGCGGCGGCAGCAGCGCTTCCGGCCACGACTCCCGCCCAGGACCTGAAGCGCACGCTGCTGCGCCTGGCGATTGGCGCCGATCTCGTCCTCGATCTGCACTGCGACAGCGAGGCGGTGATGCACCTCTACACGCTGACGCCGCAGGCCGAGGCCTTCGCGCCGCTGACCGCGCTGCTCGGCTGCGAGGCGGTGCTGCTGGCCGAGGAGTCCGGCGACGACCCTTTCGACGAGGCCTGCAGCCGCCCCTGGCTGGAGATCGGGCGGCGCCATCCCGACCGGCCGGTCCCGCTCGGATGCCTGGCGGCGACCGTGGAGTTGCGCGGGCAGGCCGACGTCGACGCCGCCCTCGCCGAGAAAGACTCGGCGGCGCTGCTGGCCTATCTGGCGCTGCGCGGGGTCGTCGAGGCCACGGTTCCACCCATCCCGGCGCCACGCTGCACGCCGACGCCGCTGACCGCGTCCGAGCCGCTCGTCGCCGCGCAGGCCGGACTGGTCGCCTATCGCCGCCGTCCCGGCGATCGCGTGTCGGAGGGCGACGTCGTCGCCGATATCCTCGATCCGGAAACAGGTCGCTCGACGCCGGTCGTCGCACCGACGTCCGGCCTGCTCTACGCCCGCAGCGGTTCCCGCTTTGCTTACTCCGGCAAGCGGCTCGGCAAGGTCGCGGGCACTACCATCCGCCGTACCGGCAAGCTGTTGAGCCCCTGACATGACCCCCACGCTGGTTGCGGACGGCATCTGCAAGCGCTTCGGCGCCGTCGAGGTTCTGAAGGGCGTGTCGGTCGATGCCGCACGCGGCGACGTGATCTCGATGATCGGCTCGTCGGGCTCGGGCAAGAGCACCTTCCTGCGCTGCCTCAATTTGCTCGAGAAGCCGAGCGAGGGCCGCATCGCGCTGGCCGGCGAGGAGCTGCGCCTGCGCCGCGACCGGCGCGGCGAGCTTGACGCCGCCGACCCCGCACAGCTTCAGCGGATGCGCAGCCGCATCGCGATGGTGTTCCAGAGCTTCAACCTCTGGGCCCACATGACGGCCGTCGAGAACGTCATCGAGGCGCCGATCCGCGTCCTGGGCCTCAGCAAGGCTGAGGCCC
Source organism: Methylobacteriaceae bacterium (assembly GCA_040380755.1). Classification (GTDB taxonomy): domain Bacteria; phylum Pseudomonadota; class Alphaproteobacteria; order Rhizobiales; family Beijerinckiaceae; genus Alsobacter. The sequence goes on from JBEIIL010000054.1 coordinate 10,617, forward strand.
GCGCCCGCGCCGATGCCTATCTGCAGCGCGTCGGCGTCTTTCACCGCAAGGATGCCTACCCGGCGCATCTCTCGGGCGGCGAGCAGCAGCGCGTCGCCATCGCCCGCGCCCTGGCCATGGAGCCGGAGCTGATGCTGTTCGACGAGCCGACCTCGGCGCTCGATCCCGAACTGGTGGGCGAGGTGCTGCGGGTGATGCGCTCGCTCGCCGAGGAGGGGCGGACCATGATCGTCGTCACCCACGAGATGAGCTTCGCCCGCGAGGTCAGCAACCGGGTCGTCTTTCTCCACAAGGGCGTTATCGAGGAGGAGGGCGATCCCGCCACGGTGCTGTCGGAGCCCCGCAGCGAGCGCCTGCGCGGTTTCCTCGCCGGCAGCCTGAAATAGGCTGCCGCAGGCGGGTTGCGTTCGGGGCGGATAGCCGGCGTTTGCCATGCGACAGAGTGGAATGTGTAGAGTGTTCACAGGTGGGTCGCCTCGACGGGCGCCGCAGACTATGAATGTTGCAACCTGTTGCCCTGAGCCATATTCAAGGGCCTGGAAACTGCCATGGTCCTTCCTAGCCTGTTCCCCGCTCGCGACGCTTCCGACAGTCTTGACGAGACGGTTCTGGCGGAGCTGCGGACCGATCTCGGGACCGAGCTCTTCGTGCAGCTGGCCGGACAGGCCCTCACCGCCGCAACCGAGGAGCTGCAGCGTCTGCTCGCTGCCGCGCAGGAAGGAAACCACGCAGCCGTGGCGTCGGCCGCTCATCGGCTGGCCGGGGTGCTTGGGCAGTTCGGTGCCATTGCCGCACAGGACGCCGCTGGCGCCGTCGAGGCGCGGCCGGAGGATCCTGCCGCCCGGGACGCGCTCGCAGCGGTCGTCACCCGGGCCTGCGCTGCGCTGGGAGATCGCCTCGCATCCGGTGCCAACGGATGAGCCACCGGCCGAGCGTCCTTGTCGTCGAGGACATCCCCACCCTCGCCGAGACCTTCCGTGCCTTCCTCGAGCCGGCGGGGATGACCGTCACCGTGGCGCTGAGCGGCGGCGAGGCCCGCGCGCGGCTGGAGACGCTGCTCCCGGACGTGCTGGTCCTCGACCTGCATCTGCCCGACATGACCGGCATCGACCTGATGCGCTGGGTCCGCGAGCGTGGATTGCCCTGCGAGACTGTGATCATCACCGCCCGCGGCTCGGTGCAGGCGGCGGTCGACTCGATGCGCGAGGGCGCCTTCGACTTCATCGTCAAGCCGTTCAGCGCCGACAGGCTGCGCATCACTGTCAAGAACGCGCTCGAGCGCAAGCGCCTCGCCGGCACGCTGGCGGCCCTTCAGGAGGTGAATGGCGACGGCGCCTTCGCCGGCATGGTCGGACGCTCGGCCGCGATGGAGCCGGTCTACCGCATCCTGCAGAATGTCGCGCCGTCGACGGCGACCGTCTTCATCCGCGGTGAGAGCGGCACCGGCAAGGAGCTCTGCGCCGACGCGTTGCATCGTCTCTCGGGCCGCGCCGACGGGCCCTTCATTGCCATCAACTGCGCTGCCATCCCGCGCGACCTGCTCGAGAGCGAGGTGTTCGGCCACGTCAAGGGCGCGTTCACGGGCGCCAGCGCCGACCGCAAGGGCGCAGCCCTTTCCGCCCATGGCGGCACGCTGTTCCTCGACGAGGTCTGCGAGATGGATCTCGGGCTGCAGGCCAAGATGCTGCGCTTCCTGCAGACCCGCACCGTGCAGCGCGTCGGCGAGGACAGGGCGCGGCCCTGCGATGTCCGCATCGTCTGTGCCAGCAACCGTGACCCCGAGGCGGAGGTGCGCGCCGGCCGGCTGCGCGAGGATCTGTTCTACCGGCTGAACGTGGTGGCCCTGGCGCTGCCGCCCTTGCGCGAGCGCAACGACGACGTGCTGCTCATCGCCCGCCACGTGCTCGCCACCGTCTCGGCCGAGGAGGGGCGGCTGTTTGCCGGGTTCACGCCGGACGCCGAGCGCGCCCTGCTCGCTTATGGCTGGCCCGGCAATATCCGCGAGCTGCAGAACGTCATCCGCTCGGTCGTCGTCCTCAACACCGGCCCGCAGGTCACAGCCGACATGCTGCCGCCGGAGGTTCTGGCTGCCGAGCCGGCGGGAGTGGGCCTGCCCTCAGGGGCCCTGCCGCGGGCGCTGGCGGAGGGCATCCGCCCCCTCGACGACGTCATCCGCTGGACCATCGAAGCTGCCGTGGTGGCGTGCGGCGGCAACATTCCCCGCGCCGCCGCGGCGCTGGGCGTCGCGCCGTCAACCATTTACCGCCGGCTGCAGGGATGGCGGGACGAGGGCCGGGGCTGAGCGGCGTCTCAGTCCTGCCAGACGGCCAGCCGCCACGTCCGGCTCGGGCCATCGCGCACGGCCTCGAACCGGGAATCCTGGCTGAGCGACGACGCAAGCGTGCCGAGCGGACGCCGACCGCCGACGCGGGCCCCCATCTGGGAGATCCGGTCGAGGATCTCCTTGATCGTCAGCGGCACCTCGGCCTCGGACAGCGCTGTCGCGGCAGCATCGCACTGGGTCGGCCGGTTGCGGCGCAGCCGCACGGTTGCGTGCGCGACTGGCAGGACGGCCTCGAGGTCGCTGATCGCCCGGTCGAGCGCCATGAACTGGGCATTGCCGGCCAGCAGCTGCCGCGCCAGTGTGAGGCGCGCCTTGCCCAGCTGCTCGACCAGGTCGGTCGGGGGAACCGTCTCGGAGGCGGCAACCGGCAGGGCGCGGGCATTCATCTGTCCGGCTTTGATCAAGCTCATGAGGGAACCGGCGATGGCCTCGAAGCTCGGCTGCGTCCTCAGGTCGATGGTATCCATGTCCGTCCTCATTCCCTACTCTGATGCCGCCGCGACAGCGATCGGCCATCGACTGAGCAAGGTCCGGACCAGCGCAAAGTGCGCCCCTTAAGGTCGGGAAACCCGTGTTTAGGCGTCAAATTGCGAATTGATGTGCATTTGAAGGGCCTGGCGGGCGCATTCCGATTCGCGTCATTCGCATTTTGCAAAGATGGATCTAGTAGTCCCATTCCGCCGCGACACCGCCGGACGCGTTGCCGTCGACCCCGACCTGGGCCTTCAGCTTGATCCGCTTTGTCACCTCCACGTCGACGCCGACGCCCGTATCGGCCGCGCTGGTGCCGGCCCGCACGCCCAGCCGGATGCGGTCGCCAAGCGCCTTGGTGAGCCCGACGCCGGCGCCGCCGGAGCTCGCGGTGACGTCGACGCTGTCCACGCCAAGCGCCTTGCGCAGCCCGTCGAACCCTCCGGTCGAGCCCGACAATTGCGCGATCGTCTGGGCGATCTGCAGCGCCTGGAAGCCCGTCAGTTCGCCGGTCGCGTTGCCGAACAGGATCCGCGAAAGGACCTCGTCCTGCGGCAGTTCGGGACGCGACGAGATCGCAATGGCGGGGCTGGACGCCTCGCCCGTCACGGCGATCTGGGCGGTCACGCCGGCCGCCTGGGTCTGCGCCAGGAAGTCGAGTTCGGGCGTCAGGGTGCCGTCGAAACTCAGCGACCCGCGCACCAGCTCCAGTGTCTGTCCGGCCAGCGCAAACTTGCCGCGGCGCAACGTGAACGCCCCATTGGCGACCGGCGCTGCGCTGGTTCCCTGCAGCCGAAGCTGGCCGCCGAGTTCCGCGTCAAGTCCGCGACCACGGACCAGGATCCGGTTCTGCGCCGCGACCGTGACGTCAAGGATCGCCACCAGTGGCGGCGCGGCCCGGCCCCCGCCAGCCGCGCGCTCCGCCCGCAACCGTGCCGAGGCGGCCGGGCCGGGCCGGATGTGGCGGGTGCCCGGCAGCGGCTCCAGCGTGCCACCCAGCCGCTCCGGTATGGCCACGTCCATGCCGAGGATGTCGACGCGGCCCCCGATGCGGGGGCTGCGGGCCAGCGGTCCGGTAATCGTGAGCGCGAGGTCCGCGCGCGCCTCGACGGTCGGGTTGGACACCAGCACCGCCCGCTTGCCCGTGAGGCGGATCTCGGCTGGGAAGCCGGCCTCCGGATCGACCTTGACGCGGCCGCTGGCCTGCAGGCTGCCGCCCTGCGGCGTGCCTGCGGTAAGGCTGTCGATGGTCAGCGTGTCGCCGCGGGCCGTGATCTTGGCTGTGATCGGGGTCAGCCGGGTCCCCGCCACCACGTCTTCGAAGGATCCGCTCGCCAGCGTCGCCGTGCCGCCCAGCACGGGCTGGCCCAGGCTGCCGGTGGCGGTCGCGTCGAGGCTGATCCGTCCGGCGACGCGCTGGCCCGAGCCGACGATCCGCGCATTGGCCAGCGCCGCATCGACGCTGCCGCGCGCCCGCAGGTCGAGCCGGCCGGCGCGGTCCAGCGGGATGCTGCCAGAGACCTGCAGGCTGTAGCCGCGGCCGGCAGCCAGCGTCGCCTCGATGCTGGCACGCCCGTCCCTCAGGGTCCCGGCGGCGCGCAGATCCGCCGGCGGCACGCCGCCCGCCTTCCTCTCGGCCGTTGCGACCCGCGCCAGAGCGAGCCGGAAGCTGCCTGCGGGAGCAGTGCGGCTGCCGGTGAGCTCCACCCGCCCGTCCGCCACGCCCTCCAGCCGCAGGGTCGGGACTGCAATCGCCGCCACCGCCAGCGGCACCGCGCGGATGTCGGCTACGAGGCTGAGCCTGCCCCCCACCGTGCCGTCCGCCGTGATCCGGCCGCCGCCGGCCGCAATCGCCAGGCCCGCGATGGTGACGCCTCCGTCGACCAGCGTGAACCTTGCGGGCTGGGCCAGCGCCAGCCGCTCACGCCCGCGTTGCGCCGACAGTGCGTCGAGGTCGATGCGCACCGGCGGGCCCGGCACCAGCCGCCCGCGGCTCTCGAAGTCGAGCCCGAGACCCTTGGCGCGCGCCTCGAAGGCGCTGCCGGCCGGATCCCCCCGGCTGGTGAGTCGGATCGTCTCGAAGCGCTGGCCGCCGGCGACGAGCTCATCCACCGCCACCGTCGCGTCGACGATGGGCGCCCGCCGCAGGTCACGCCCCTGCGCGGTGGCGTCCAGCCGGCGCAGCGACGCGTCGCCGAAACTCAGCCGGCCGCCGCGCGCCTCGACGGAGGCGGCCTGCGCCCCGCCGGCCGAGGCCAGCGTCACCGTGGCGGCCAGGTCGCCGCCAAGCGGCGTCAGCAGCAGCGGCGCCAGGTCGGACAGGTCGCGGGCCGCGACGGCGATACGGCCGTCGGCCAGCCCCTGCGGATTGAGCGTGAGGTCCCCATTGGCCCGCACCGAGCCGACCGAGGCATCGAGTCCGCGCACCGTATAGCCACCCTGCAGGGCCGTGACCCGCGCCTGCACCGCCAGCGGCTTCCGATCCACCTCCCCTTCGGCGCGCAGCTGCGCGTCGAGCGCGCCAGTGACATCGCGGGCGGTCGCCGTCACGATGAGGCGCGGAATGGGCCGGCCGAGGCTGGTGGCGCCCGTGACGGTAGCGGCGGCCTCGAGGTCGGGCTTCGCCAGCGAGCCGGTGAGCCGCACACGCCCGTCCGCCCGCCCGGTCAGACGCGGGTCGACCCGGCCCAGATCGGGCAGGACGACGGTGCCGGTGGCGTCCGCCGCATCGCTGGTGGCGCGGCCGTCGAGGCGGGCGCCGAGGTGCCGGCCGTCGACCCGCAGCGCCTCGAAACCAACCCCGCCGGGCAGACGCCGCACGGTGCCCTGCAGCGTCACGGTGCCGGACAGCAGCCGGTCCAGTGCGGCGATGTCGGCCCGCGCGTCGGTCGCCTTCGCGTCGACCACCGCGTCGATCCGGTAGCGCCCCGGATCGCCGGTGAGCCGGACATCGGCCTGCAGCGCGCCGCCCAGCGGCCGCTCGGCCAGTCCGGAGAACGGGCTGAGGTCAGCGACCCGCAGGCTCGCTTTGCCGTCGATGGTGCGCGGGCCGATCCGGCCCTCGTAGCTCGCCAGCGCGGTCGCGGTCTCGATCCGGGCGGTCGTCAGGTCGGCGACCAGCCCCGCCAGCGTGCCGCGGGCCGTGGCGACGATGCGCGGGCCGACTGCGCGCGCGAGGGCCTCGTCGGCGGGCGCCAGGCCGTCCACTGCGAGGTCCAGCGCGATGCTGGCGCGCTCGGGCCCGCCTCCCGGCATGCGCTCTGCTTTCAGGGTCGCGTCGATCCGCTTGACCCCACCGGCCGGCCCGGCGATGTCGGCCGCCGCCAGCGTGCCGGCAAGGACCGGGGCCTGCGCGGTGCCCTTCAGCGTCGCATCCAGCGCCAGTCGGCCGATCTGCCCGCCGCGGGCGCCGCGGGTGATGCCATCCGCCGCCGGCACCGAGCGCCCGGCCAGCGTCAGGTCGAGCCGCCGCTGCGCATCGACGGTACCGCCCACCGTCAGCGTTGCGGTCCGCGAGGCGAGCGCGACCTGCCGCAGGGCGACGCCGCCATCGTCGCCGAGGAGGACGTCGCCCTGGACGGTGGTGGTCCCTGCAAACACCGGCGCGACGGCCGCCGGCAGCAGCCCCTCGACCCGCGCGGTCAAATCGACGCCGAGCTTGCGCCCGGACGGCTCCCGCCCGAGCGTGATCCGCCCCTGCGCGCCGATGTCGGCACCCGACCCATAGGCCAGCGTGGCCGCAAAGGCGTCGAGTGGGCCAGCCCCCTTCAGCGCCAGCTGCACGGGTGGAAGTCCCGGCACGTTGGCGAGCCGGGCAAGCAGGCCGTTGGCCGGTTCGTCGGCGGTGATGTCGACATTGAGCTGTGTCGTCTTTGGCGTGTAGGACAGGGCCACGCCGATGCGCCCGGGCGCGTCGCGGCGGTCGATCGTCAGCGCCAGCGTCAACCCCTCGGTGGGATCCCCCAGCTCGGCGCGTCCCGCAATGGCGATCCGCGCCGCTGCGCCGAGCACGGGTTCGCCCAGCACCAGCTCACGCACGGCCAGGTCCCGGACAATGAGCTTCACGGGCAGGTCGGGCAGCACCGGCGCCCCGGCAGCCTGTTCCCGGTCGGTCTCGCTGCGCTCCGGCCTCCGCGCCAGCGTCAGCCGGTCGACCTCCAGTGCGTCGATTTCCAGCCGCTGCGACAGCAAGGCGAGCCGCCGCCACGAGAACTTTGCCCGGTCCAGCGTCAGCCAGACACCATCGCGGTCGGCGATGCGAAGGTTGCGGATCACCGCGTCCGATGACAGTGCACCCTCGACGGCGCCGACGGTGACGCGGTTCTCCGGCGTCGAGAGCGCCCAGGAGATGATCCTGGCCAGTGTGCTCTGCTCGTCGGCATGGCCGGGTCCAGCGCCAAACCACAGCGCGGCCGCCAGGGCCGGGACGGCGAGGAGTGAGGCGAGGGTGCGGCGGATGCCCATTAGAAGGCCTGCCCGATGCCGATATACACGGCCACCGGCCGCGTCCGCGGCACATCCCGGTCGAGCGGGGTGGCCACGTCGAGCCGGATCGGACCGATCGGCGTATAGTAGCGCAGCCCGAGCCCGACGCCGACCTTCAGGTTGCTGCCCTCGCTGAGGTCCGGCAGGCGGCGGGCGAAGGCGTTGCCGGCGTCGACGAAGGGGACGATGCCGATGTCGTCCGTCACCTTGATGCGGGCCTCCAGCGAGCCCTCCAGCAGGCTGCGACCACCCACCGGAACACCCCGGTAGAGCGGCGCGAGGCTCTGGTAGGCGTAGCCGCGCACCGAGTTGCCGCCGCCGGCATAGAAGCGGTGGTTGGCCGGGATCTCGGTCAGCGTCGGGCCGGCGATCGAGCCCGCACCGATGCGCCCGGCCAGCACGATGCGCGCGTCCTCGTCCACCGCCCAGTAGGCCGACAGCGTCGCGCGGCCGACGGTCATCGCCACGGTCGAGCCGAGCGCGCTCGGATAGGGCGTGACGGTCGCCGTTGCGCGGATGCCGGAGGTCGGATCGAGCGGCCGGTTCGTCGAGTCGTATATCGCCGAGACCGGCAGGCCGACGAGCGTGTAGTTGACCCGGCCCAGAATGTCCTCGACCTGGCCGCGCTCGAAGCGGACCCCGCCCTGGATCGACGCGGAATCGCTGAACCGGTGGCGCAGCTGGACATCGCCGCCCGCATAGCGTGCCGTGTAGCTCAGCGCCCGCTCGCGGGCTGCGATCGCATTGGCGAGAAAATCATTGCGCGTCCCGCCGAGGCCCGGTTTCACGAAGGCGGCCGTGAACCGTCCGCCGAGGTCGGCGATCGTGAACTCATTCAGGCTGCGGCTCTGGGTGCCATAGTCGGTGGCGGCGTAGAACAGGCTGCCTTCGAGCCGCAGCGATTCAGCCCCGCCAAACAGGTTGCGGTGCATCCAGTAGCCGCGCAGCTCAGGGCCGTCGCGGGTCGAGAACAGCGCGGCAGCGCCGATCGTCCGCGGCTTGCGCTCGGTCACCTCGACAAAGATCGGCACATGGCCGTTTGCGTCCAAGTAGTCGGCCTCACGCACCCGCACCGAGGCCAGCGCCGACACCCGCGCCACCGACTTGCGCAACGCGGCGAGCCGGCTCGGCGCATAGGGATCGCCGGGCTCCGTATAGATGAACGACCGCACCGGCGCCTCGTCGACCGTCTCCAGGCCGCTGAGCCCGATGGCGCCGATGCCCGCTATCGGCCCGGGCGACACCACCAGTGTCACGTCCATGGCGCGGGCCGGGTGATCGACAACGGGCGACAGCCGCGTCACCTTGGCGAACGGGTGCCCGCGCTCGCGGAAATGGTCGACGATGCGCGATTGCGCCGCCGTCACGGCTCCGGAACTCGCCGGACTCCCAGCTGCCAGGCCGATCACGCGCGACGACAGCTCGGTAGCCGGAAAGGAACGCCCCTGCGGATCGGTCACGTCCACCCGGCGAAGCACGAACTGGGGCCCCGGATCGGCGCTCAGCACCACCGGAACCGGCGTCTTGCCCCGCAGGGCCTGGGCCGCCCGGATCGCGGCGGCCTCGCTGCCCCGGCCGAGCGCGAGCGGCTGGCCGGCGACCGTGACCGCGACCTCGGCCTCGTAGTAGCCGAGGCCCCAGAGCGCGTCGGTCATCTTCGGCAGGTCCGCCAAGGCGATGCGTACCAGCGTTTCGGCCGCCGGCAGCGCCTCGCCGCGAAGACCGTAGAGCGTGGAGGCGTTCTGGATGGCACGGCCCACCGCCGACGGCGCACCGCCCGCCTCGGTGGTCACGGTGAACGGGAAGCTGGTGGGAGATGGCTCGGGCGTCTTGTCGCCAAAGCCGAACAGGCCAAGGATATCAAGCGCCGCAGCTGGCCGCACGCCGGCCATCGCCGCAAACGCAACGCCGGTACACACAACTACAGCGAGTGATCCCCTGCGGATCATTCCCCCTCCGGCGTCACCGAACGCGGCGGGACCCTACTGTTTCCGGGGCACTATTGAAATGCCCCGGGCCCGGTTGGAGGGGTCAGGCGGCCATTGCCAGCCCGAAGGCTTCGGCGATCAGCCCGTAGGAGCGGATCCTGGCGGCGGGATCATGCACGGCCGTGACGATCATCAGCTCATCGGCCATCGTGTCCTTCACCAGCTCGCCGAGCTGGGCGGCAAGGCGCGCCGGACCGCCGACGAACAGCCGCGACCGATTGCGCCGGATCGCCACCAAGTCTGCCGGGCCATGGGTTTCCATGGCCGCCTCCTGGGGGCTCGGCAGCGGGCCGTAATGCCCGCGCATACGGCGCAGCGCCGAGAGGTCCGCACCCGACGCCAGCCGTTCGGCCTCCGCGTCCGTCTCGGCACAGATCGCCGCCACCGCCAGGATGGCGTGCGGTCGTTCGCCGCACAGGCCGGGCGCGAAGCGGGCGCGGTAGTCCAGCATCGCCGACGCCGCGTCATGGCTGGCGAAATGATGCGCGAAGGCGAAGCCCGCGCCGGTCTTGGCTGCCATGCGGGCGCCGTAGTCGCTGGAGCCGAGAATGAACACTGGCGGCAACGCCACGCCGCCCGGCATCACCGCGATGGTCCGGAACGGATGCCCCTCGGGGAAACCGCTGCCACCCCACGCCATCAACTCCGCCAGCCGCTCGGGAAAGTCGTCGACATTCGGATCGCCCTGCCACCGGCGCACCGCAAACGACGTGACCGGGTCCGTGCCCGGCGCCCGGCCGACGCCAAGGTCGATGCGGCCCGGGAACAGCGCCTCAAGCATGCGGTAGCGCTCGGCCACCAGCAGCGGGGCGTGGTTGGGCAGCATCACGCCGCCGGCACCGACGCGGATGTGCCGCGTCACGGCCGCCACCTGGCCGATCAGAATCTCCGGCGCCGGGCTCGCCACCGAGGCGATCGCGTGGTGCTCGGCGGTCCAGTAGCGGGCATAGCCAAGCCGGTCGACATGGCGGGCAAGGTCGATCGACCGCCGCAGCGAGTCGGCCGGCGTGACGCCGGAGACGACGGGAGACAGATCAAGCACGGACAGCGGCAGCATGGGGGACCCTCCCTGAACAATGTGGGGCCTTCGCGTCAGGGTGCAAGCGCCGGTGGTTCAGCTCCGCATCTCGCGCAGGACGGACACGCGCCAGGCGCCTGCCGGCCCCGCATGGACGCAGGCCCGCGATGATGGTTTGGTCTCCCATCGCAACAGTCCAGCCATCGGCCGTGCCCATGCCCGCCTCACCGACATCTGCGCCGTTCTTGACCCGGCATGGCGTCGGGACCAACAGCCTGCTGGCGGAGGTTCTGTCATGACGGCCCTGCGCGTCGATGAGGTCGGCCCGGCCACCTCGGTGCAGGATCGCGGCCGGTTCGGCGCCCAGCGCTTCGGCCTGGGCACAGCGGGGGCCATGGACCGGTTCGGGCTGGCCAGCGCCGCCGTTCTCGCCGGCCTGCCCGCCGATGCCGCCGCAATCGAACTCGGCCCGTTCGGCGCCCGCTTCACCGTCCTCGACGGCCCGGTGCGCGTCGCGCTGGCCGGCGCGCCGCGTGGTGCCAGCGCCGCCGGCCGCCCCTTCGCGGTGGGCGAGACGGCGCTGCTCCAGCCCGGCGAGGTGCTGGCGCTGCGCGCCGCCAAGGGCGGGGTGTTCAGCTACCTGGCGATCGAGGGCGGGATCGCCGGCGCGCCTGCGTTCGGCAGCATGGCGGTACACGCCAGGGCCGGCCTCGGCAGCCCGGTGCCGCGGCCGCTGCAGGCTGGCGACGTGCTGCCGGTCGGCGATGCCGCAACCGGTGCGCCGGAGCGCAGCCTGCCGGCCGCGCGCCTCGCCGAGGGCCCGATCCGCGTCGTGCTCGGCCCGCAGGACGACTATTTCGATGCCGACGCGATCGCGATCTTTCTGGCCGCCGAATGGCGGATCTCGATGACGTCGGACCGCATGGGCTTCCGCCTCGAGGGCCCGCGCATTCCCCATGCGCGCGGCTTCAACATCGTGTCCGACGGCATCGCCAACGGCCATGTGCAGATCCCCGGCAACGGCCAGCCGCTGGTGCTGCTGGCCGACCGCGGCACCACCGGCGGCTACCCCAAGATTGCCTGCATCATCAGCGCCGATCTCGGCCGCTTCGCCCAGATCCCGGCCGGGTCGACGCTGCGCTTCGCCCGCGTCGACATGGCCGAGGCCCAAGCAGAAGCTCGCCGCCTCGCGGCCGCCATCGCGGCGCTGCCCGGCTCCGTCCGCGCCGTACTGGGCGGCTCGGCCGAGGCGCTGCTGTCCGCCAATCTCGCCGGCCACGCCGTCAGCGCCACCGATCCGGCAAGCTGGCTCGACATCGCCGCAACCTGACACGGGAGGCCTCCATGCGCGTCGACCTCAACTGCGACCTGGGCGAGAGCTTCGGCCCCTGGCCGATGGGCCAGGACACGGCCATGCTGGGCCTCGTCACCAGCGCCAACATCGCCTGCGGCTTCCACGGCGGCGATCCCGACATCATGCGCGACACTGCGGCGCTGGCGAAGCGCAACGGCGTGGCGATCGGCGCCCATCCGGGCTTCCACGACCTGCAGGGCTTCGGCCGGCGGCGGATCCTCGGCCTGAGCGCCCGCGATATCGAGGCCCTGATCGCCTACCAGATCGGCGCCATGCAGGCCTGCGCGGCGCTGGCCGGACACCGCGTCACCTATGTGAAGGTCCATGGCGCGCTGTCCAACATGGCGTGCGAGGACGCGATGATGGCCAACGCCATCGCGGCCGCCATCAAGGCGGTCGATCCCTCGTTGGTGTTCGTGGTTCTGCCGCTGACCGCGCTGGCGACGGCGGGCGAGAAGGCGGGCCTGCCGCTGGCCAGCGAGGTCTTCGCCGACCGCGCCTACGAGGACGACGGCCAGCTGGTGTCGCGCTCGAAGCCCGGCGCCGTCATCCACGATGCTGACGCCGCCGGCGAGCGCGTGTTCCGAATGGTGGCCGACCAGGCGGTGACGACCGTCTCCGGCAAGCGCCTGCCGGTCAGGGTCGACACCGTCTGCTTCCACGGCGACAACCCCGCCGCCGTCGCGCTTGCGCGGTCCGTGCGCGCCCGCCTCAAGGCCGAGGGTGTGGAGCTGCGCGCCTTTGCGCCTGCCGAGGCCTAAAGTATCATCCCGCCAAGTGGATGCCGGTTGGCGGACAAAGATGATGCTAAAACAAAGAGCTAGAGCGAACGACCTGATGCAATCAGGTCGGATTCCGCTCTAGTCCGTTGCCGCCTTCACCCGCACGGGTTCGGGCAGCGGGATGAACTCCTCGGCATCGCCCGGCACGGTGTCGAAGCGCGCGGCCGCCCAGTCCACCTTGGCCTGGTCGATGCGCTCCTTGCGCGACGACACGAAGTTCCACCAGAGGTGCCGCGGCCCGTCCATCGGCTCGCCGCCCAGCGCCATGAACCGCGCCGCGCCTCGCGCCCGCACGCTGATGGCGTCGTCGGGCCGGAACACCAGCAGCCGGCCGGGGCCGAACACGTCGCCGGCGATATCGATGTCGCCCTCGACCGTGTAGATCGCCCGCTCCTCGTGCACCGGATCGAACGGGAACACCGCGCCGTCGGCGAGCGCCACGTCGGCATAGATCGTGGCCGTCGAGGTCTTGACCGGCGAGGTCGCGCCGAACAGCGACCCGGCGATCAGCCGCACGGTCTTGCCCTCGCCGTCGATCACCGGCATCTCGCCGGCGCCGTAATGGGCGAAGGCGGGCGCCTGCTCCTCGTCACGCTCGGAGAGCGCCACCCAGCTTTGCAGGCCGGACAGTCGGAAGCCGGTGGCGCGCAAATCGTCGCCGGTGCGCTCGGAATGGACGATGCCGCGTCCCGCCGTCATCCAGTTCAGCTCGCCCGGGCGGATCGGCAGCGCCGTGCCGAGCGAGTCGCGGTGCATGATTTCGCCCTCGAACAGGTACGTCACCGTCGCCAGCCCGATATGCGGGTGCGGCCGCACGTCGAGCCCCTTGCCGATGACGAATTCGGACGGCCCCATCTGGTCGAGGAAGATGAACGGCCCTACCATCTGCCGGCCG
>JBEIIL010000055.1:0-23146 GCA_040380755.1 Methylobacteriaceae bacterium
CCGAAGCGGCGCGCCATGCGCGTGATGCGCTTTTGAATGCCGGGCACTTTCTCGACAGGCATCTCGACGCCGAGGTCGCCGCGCGCCACCATCAGTGCGTCGGAGATCTCGATGATCTCGTCGAGCCGGGCAATGGCCTGCGGCTTCTCGATCTTTGCCATGACGAGCGCCCGGCCGCGCGCCGTCTTGCGTACCTCGGCGACGTCCTCCGGCCGCTGCACGAAGGACAGGGCGATCCAGTCGATCCCGGTGTCGAGGGCCGCCTCGAGGTCCGAGCGGTCCTTCGGCGTCATGGCCGAGACGGGGATCGTGGTGTCGGGGAGGCTGACGCCCTTGCGGTTGGAGATCCGGCCGCCAACCTCGACGCGGGTGACGGCACGCTTGGCGGTGGCCTGCGTCACCGTCAGGCGGATCTTGCCGTCGTCGATCAGCACCGAATGGCCGGGCTCAAGCGCCTCCAGGATCTCGGGATGCGGCATCTGGACCCGACCAGCGTCGCCTTGTGCTTTGTTGCCGTCCAGGACGAAGCTTTGCCCGGCCTCCAGCACCACGGCGCCGTCCTTGAACTCGCCCACCCGCAGCTTGGGGCCCTGCAGGTCCACGAGGATGCCGATGGGCCGGCCGTAGCGCTGTTCGACCGCCCGGATCTGGGCGACACGCTCGCGCATCACGTCGTGGCTCGAATGGCTCATGTTGATGCGGAACACGTCCGCGCCGGCCTCGAACAGCCTGCCGATCATCGCCTCGTCGCAGGAGGCGGGCCCCAGCGTCGCCAGGATCTTCACGCGGCGCAGTCGTCGCATCGGGCCCTCCCGGGCGGTTGCCGGCCTATCGCGGCGCCGGGCGTGTCGTGTCGGTCAGCTGGACGGTCCAGCTCTTCTGCTCGCCGGTGTCGATCTCGAAAAACCCCGATCGCTCATGGCCGCGGGCGAGGCAGTCCTCGGTGCCACGAATCGTGAACTCCTTGTCCCGGATGCACATGAAGGTCTTGCCGCCCCACTCGCCGCCGCGATCATAATCCTGTGCAAAAATGTAATAGAACCGTGCCGCGAGGTCGCCCTTGAGCAGCGTCTCGCACTCGTTAGGCTTCAGGTTCCACCAGCCTTCGGACTGCCAGCCCTGGGCGTCGCGATAGCCGAGCGCCACGCCGACCCGGCTCTGCGTCATGTTGCACAGGCGCAGGTCCGCACTCGCGGGGCCCGCCGAGGCGAGAAGCGCGGCAAAGGCGGGCGCCACGGCGCAGGCAGACAGGCGGGGCAACGGCAAGGCCATGGTCTCGTCAGGCGCGGCGGGCGAAAGGCGCGACGCGGAATCCGCGGCGCGATGTGACGAAAGCGCGGGCCGCCTGTCAACCGACCAGCACCACCCGGATGTCGTTGACGTTGGTGCGGGTCGGCCCCGGCACGAGCAGGTCGCCGAGCGCCGAGAAGAAGCCGGTCGAATCATTGTCGGCGAGCATGGCGCCGGGATCGAGGCCGGCAGCCCTGGCGCGCGCCAGGGTCGTCGGATCGATGAAGGCGCCCGCCGGGTCCTGCGGGCTGCCGCCACCGCCATCCGTGCCGTCGGTATCGCCGGCAACGGCGCAGATCCCGGGGGCTCCGGCCAGCGCCACGGCTAGTGCCAGGGCATATTCCTGGTTGGGGCCACCGCGGCCGCTGCCCCGGATCGTCACCGTGAGCTCCCCGCCTGACAGCAACGCCACCTTCCGGCCCTCGCGGGCGAAGGCGATGGCACGCGCGCCGTGGTCGGCTGCCACGTCACGAGCCTCGCCCTCCAGGTCGGCACCGAGCAGGACGGTCTCGTAGCCGGCCGTTCGTGCGGCCGCGGCGGCTGCCGCGAGCGCATCGGCAGGGCGCGCGATGATGGTGAAGCGGCTCCTGGCGAAGGCCGGGTCGCCGGGCTTGGGCGTGTCGGCGACACCGTCTGTCATCAGAGCCCGGGCCGCGGGCGGGAGGTCGAGCCGATGCCGGGCGACAACCGCCTGGGCCTGAGCGAGCGTCGACAAATCGGGGACTGTCGGGCCCGAGGCGATGACCGAGGGGTCATCATGCGGGACGTCCGAGATGGCGAGCGTCACCAGCGTGGCGGGGGCGGCCTGCCTGGCGAGCCGGCCCCCCTTGATCCGCGACAGGCGCTTGCGCAGCGTGTTGATCTCGCCGATGGCGGCGCCCGAGCGCAGCAGGCGGCGGGTGATGTCCTGCTTCTCCTGGAGGGTGAGGTCGCCAGCGGGTGCGATCCAGTTGGCGGAGCCACCGCCCGACAGCAGAACGAGGACGAGATCGTCCACGCCGGCGGACGCGGCCAGATCGAGCGTATCCCGGGTTGCGGCGATGCCGGCCGCGTCCGGCACCGGGTGGCCGGCCTCGACCAACCGCACCGGGCCGGTTGGCTCGCCATAGCCGATGCGGGTGACGGCGATGCCTTCGAGGCGGCCGGGCGTCTGCGCCAGCAGCGGCGTGTAGTGCGCCACTGCGACCGCGGTCATGCTGGCGGCGGCCTTGCCGGCGGCCAGCAGGATGATGCGTCCTGGCGCGGGTGGTGGCGGCGGCAGCGCCGCAGGCAGGCAGGAGCGGGGATGGGCGGCCGCGACGGCCGCGTCGTAAAGGCCGCGCAGCAGCTCGCGATGGTTATCCTGGGGGCGCATGGGCTGATCCTGGCCATGGCGCACGGAAACCGCTTTCCGTGCGCCGTCTCCCGTCCTATTCCATGGGGAGCGGGCCGTCGACAGGCCGCCATGCGCGGAGAGACCATGACCAGCGCGCCTCCCGAGGCTCCCGTCGAGGTCATTGCAGGCGATCCCGCGTGCGGGGTCATTGTGATCTGCGACCACGCGTCCAACGCCATCCCGCCCGACTACGGCACGCTCGGCCTGCCGCCGGGCGAACTGCAGCGGCACATCGCCTATGATATCGGCGCGGCCGCGATGACCCGCAGCCTCGCCGCCTCACTCAGGGCGCCGGCGGTGCTCAGCACCTTTTCGCGGCTGCTGATTGATCCCAACCGCGGTGAGGACGACCCTACTTTGCTGATGCGGCTGTCGGATGGGGCCGTGGTGCCGGGCAATGCCCGTACCGACGCGGCGGAGGTCGAACGCCGGTTGGCGCGATTCTACCGGCCCTATGACAGGGCTATCGCGGCCACGATCGAGACGGTGTTCGCCAGTGGCGTTGTTCCTGTCATCGTGTCGCTGCACTCCTTCACGCCGTCCTGGAAAGGCGTGCCCCGGCCCTGGCACGTTGCGGTGCTGTGGGACGGCGATCCCCGCCTGCCGCTACCGCTGATCGAGGCCCTGCGGGCCGGAGGCGACCTCGTCGTCGGCGACAACGATCCCTATGACGGGGCGCTGGCGGGTGACACGGCGCACCGGCATGCCACGCTGCGGGGGCTGTCGAACGTGCTGATCGAGGTGCGCCAGGACCTCATCGCCGCGGAGAACGACGCCACCGCGTGGGGGAGGCGGCTGGCTGACGTCCTCGCGCCGATCCTGGCCGATCCCGCCCAGCACCGGGTGGAGATGCACCGCAGCCGCACCGATACCCGCCACCGGGCACCCTACCGGGGCACCTGAACGGCCCGGCATCCACAGGTGCGTGTCCGGACTTTATCCTGAGGCTTGACCCGGACGCCGCTTTGGTCGAAACCGCTGGCCTCCCTGATCCGACGAGGCGCTGACCCATGGACACTTCGATCGCGGCCGACCAGCTCAAGGCGTTCATCGAGCGCATCGAGCGGCTCGAGGACGAGAAGAAGGCGCTCGCCGACGACATCAAGGAGGTCTACGCGGAGGCCAAGGGCACCGGCTTCGACACCAAGATCATGCGCAAGATCATCAGCCTGCGGAAGAAGGACCACGCCGAGCGGCAGGAGGAGGAGGCCATCATGGAGCTCTACCTGCAGGCGCTCGGCATGGAAGCCTGAGCGCAGCAGGTCGCCCGCTCACTCGTCCGCGGGCTGGAACCGCTGGCTGGGAACGGGCTTGACGGCGGGACCGGTGAACCGGTCGGAGCGCAGGTCGAGCGGTGCCCGGCCAAATCCCATCGCAACCGCCATCACAGGCTTCTCCGCCGCGCCCTCGGGAGCTGTTCCGGTGGAGCGGGCGCGGGTGGTGCGGACCGTCGGGCGACCGGCCGGTATCGATCCGAGGCTGGTCTGCGCGAACAGGGCCTGCAGGCTGTTGCGGTCGAGGGTGTTGGTGCCGGCCGTCGGGGCCGTACTGCCGCTGACAACCGGATCGGTCGCGGCCTGGACCGCCCAGGGGCGCACTGGCGGCAGCGGAACGTCTGCCGGAACGGGCGCTGGCCCGGCCAAAGCGCCTGGCGCCGGACTTGCTGCCGCAGTCTGCAACACCGGTGCGACGGGATCGAGCGCCGCGACAGCGACAGGCCGGACCGGCGGCAACGGGACGTTGGCGAACACCGGGGCCATCGACGGTGGCAGCAGGTCTGACGGGCGCAAGGGCGGCATCGGAACTGCGGCGACGCGCGGCGCGGTCTCGACGACGATCCCTGCCGGGCCCTGCTGCCCGCCTGGTTGCGGCTGGTCCAGCGTGACAGGGCGCGTTGTGGGCGGCAGGGGTACATCGACCGAACGTACCGCCGCGACAGGCGCCGGCGTGGCCAGGGCTGCCACCGCAACGGCTGGCGGCAGCTCAACGGCCGGCGTCGGACGCACCACGGCTTCAGGTCGCGCGCCGCGCCGCGCCGTCGGCGGGCTCGGTTCGACCACGGCCGCCGCTGCCACCCCTACGTAGCGATCGTCGCCAGAGGTGGAGGGGGCGTACGCATAGGTCGCCGCCGGTGCCCGTGCAGCCACCTTGCGTCCGCGCGGACCGCGGATGATCTCCTCGTCTTCCTGCTCGTCGAGGCCGAACAGGGCGGCAAAGAAGCTCTTGCCGCGGCGGCTCGACACGACAGGGCCGGTGCCCTCCTCGCCCGAACCGTAGGCGTAGACGGTGCCGCCGGCGGCGATCACCTCGGCCGCAGCCTCCTCGTAGCGCGGCATCGGCTTGCCGTCCGCCGGCAGGTGTACGGTCTTGCCGTCCGGGAACAGGCGCGTGAGCTGCTCGCGCGACAGGCGCGGCCAGTGCCGGACGCTGCCTGCGTCGATATGCACGAAGGGGTTGTAGGCCGAGGGGTAATAGCCGATGCCGCCACGCTGCATCCGCAGCGCGATCTCGCGCACCTGCCCCATGGAGACGTCGGGCAGGTAGAAATCCACCGCCTTGCCCATCATGTGCTGGGAATGCTTGGCGACGGCACGCGAGCGGCGGCGGAGCATCGCGTTGGTCTCGGGGGCCCGGTAGGCGGAGACGACGTGCAGCGGCTCCTGCGCGCCGACCTCGCGATGCACCTCCCAGACGATGTCGAACAGCCGGGGATCCATGGAGGTCGGCTGATCATTGCGCCAGTCGCGCAGCATCCAGCTCAGCTTTTCGAGGCCATCCCGATCAAACACGCCATTGCGCTTGAAGGTGATGGTCGCGCTTTCCTTGGTGTGGGTGTGATAGACGGGCAGCGAACGGGTGCTGCCATCGGCCACGGCATTGCCGACCGTTCCCGTGCCCGCCAGCAGAACCGTCAGGGCGGCGGCGGCGGGCATTGCCTGACGCAGGCAATTCCGCAATGCGGCCGCGGTGCGTCGGGTACGCGACAACCGCAAGATTCAATCCATTCGTTGGCGGGAGGGGTTGGCAAAAGCCACCCGACCGGCACGACTGCTGACCAGAAACTTGCGGAAAACACTTAACGGCACGTGAACGCCCCCCGCGACGCATCCCACCACAGCGGCGGGTACCCGTCAAAGATGGCAGAAAAGGGTCATTTTCGCGGCTGCCGCCATGATTGGGATCAAGGCGCCTTGGTCAGCGTCGCATGTCGGCGTAGCGACGGCCGTCCGGGGACAGGCCCAGAGCCGTTTTCACCCGGCCGTCATGGCCGTACAGGTCCTCACGGCGCTGCAACTGTCCGTCGTCGTCGACGAAGACGGTGAAGTAGCCGAGGTGAACGGGCAGGTGCTTGGTCAACCGGATGGTGCGCTCGCCCGACCCGATGAGGCGGCGCAGCCGCTCCTCGGTGTAGCCTTGGTCGCCCAGCACGAACTCGGCGAGGCGGAACGGCTGGTCGACACGCACGCAGCCATGGCTGAAGGCCCGGCGCTCTGCCGAAAACAGGCCTCGCGAGGGCGTGTCATGCAGATAGACCGAGTGCTGGTTCGGGAACATGAACTTGATGAAGCCCAGCGCGTTGCGTTCGCCCGGCGGCTGGCGCACGGAGATCGTGTTGCCGCGCCGCACAACCTCGTAGCCGCGGCGTGCCGCATAGTCCGGGTCACGGGCGAGGCCTGGCAGGATCTCGTTCTTCATGATCGAGGGCGGGATATGCCAGGACGGGTTGACGACGACATGCTCCATCCGGTCCGAAAACACCGGCGACTGCGTCTCGGTCTTGCCGATGATCACCCGGGCGCGATGGACGGTTCGGGTGCCCTCGACCAGTTGCAAGGAGAAGTCCGGCAGGTTCACCATGATGTGCCGGTCGCCGAGGTCTTGTGGCATCCACCGCCACCGTTCCATGTTGGCGATGATGTCGGCACTGCCCAGTCCACGCAGACTGCGGGCGTGGGCATGCGGGTCCAGCAGATCGGCCGTGCGCGCGTCGAACACGCCCGTGGCGCGGATACGGTTGCGCTTCTGCAGCGCGGCAACCGCCCGGCGTAGTTCGGCATCATAGACAGTGTCCGGCCTGGCTTCGAGGTCCAGGCGGTTGCGCAGCAGCGGCACACGCGGATCCAGGGTGCCTTCGCGCAGGGGCGGGCCATCGAAGACCGGCTGCGGCACGGGGGCAGCCGCCGTGGCGTCACGCATCTCCCGCAGTCGCGCCTTCAGGGCCCGGTAGCCCGCATGCGGCGGCTGGAATCCGGCCAGCAGGGCCGCGGGGTCGGACGATCCCGCAAGGCCTGCCAGGACGGCCCGGGGGTCGGGCAGTTCGAGCACCGGGGTGATCAGGCTGGAGAGGCGCGTCGGCTCCAGCCTGCCGCCGCGTGCATCGTGCGCATAGGCCAGCGCGGCCGCCGACAAGGCGACCTCGGCATCGGCACGGGACGCGGGCGTCGGGAGTGTCGCGAGCGACGGGACCGGATAGGCGGCGGGATCGAGCCCGTCCTCGTCAGCGCGCGCCAGAAGATCGGCCACAGCCCTGGCCGCTTGTGTCGCCGCGGGGCCGGATACCCACTGGGGCGCCCAATCGCGCGCCATGTAGAATGCGAGAAGAGCCTCCCTGTCGCGCCCGGCCAACCGCGCGAGGCCACGGCCCAGCGGCCGGGCAGGGTCGAGGCGGGTCCGTAGGGTGGCGGAGACGGTGTCCGCCTCGACGATCATTGCCGCGGCAGACTCTGGCAGCGGCACCGCCACGGCCGTGGCCATGCGGTTCAAGACCGTGACCTCCGGCGGATCCGGCAGGGGGACGGCGATCTCGGCGATGGTTGTTGCCGCGGCGTCCAACGGCCCATCCGCGGCGGCTGGCGACGCGACCGGGATCGCAGGCGGAGCGGCTGCCGTTTCGACTGCCGGGACGGAGCCGGAGCGGGCGGCCTCGTCCTCGACGATCAGAGCGGCCGCAGCGTCGGGGAGAGGAACGGCGACTGTTCCGGGCGCGACGGAAACGCCGGTCCCCATGGGACCGTCGATCGAAGCGGTGTCGTCCGCTGGCACCGGCTGAGCGGTCTCGGCGGCGATGACCTGGGCCGTCGACGGCTCGATCGGCTGGAGATCCGCCGTCACCGTGCCGACTGGCGCCGGATCAGTCGCCTGCGCGCCCCCGCAGAGGAGAGCGAGCAGAAGGCCGATCGTCACCGCGCGCCAGTGCAGCGGGGCCATGCCAGTCTCCGGTGAATCAGTTCGACGTCGTCCTCTTCCGTTGTCACGGCCGCAGACGTTCGTGACAAGGGACTGTCATCTCGCGGGTGCGGCACCATCCGTCCCAGTGGCGCGATTCGTTGAGCCTGTGGCGCCGCCGCATCGCTCAAGCCGCGTTCTGGTCGCTGTCCCCAAGACTTTCGTCGTCGAGGCCGAGCTCCTTCATCTTGCGGTACAGCGTCGACCGGCCGATGCCGAGGCGGCGCGCCATCTCGGTCATGTGGTTGCGGTAATGCGTGAGGGCGAAGCGAATGACGCGCTCCTCGATCTCGGCAAGGGGGATGACCTCGCCGTTCTCATCGAGCAGCGCCATGATGCTGGGGTCACGCAGGATCGATCCGGCGTCGCGGCGCACCGGCTCGTCGCCATACATGGCCGGCCCCTGGTGCACCGGCGCCGGCTCGGGCATCGGCGGCAGCGGCGGCACGCGGACCTCGAAACCGTCGACCTGAGCGGCGATCTGCGGGAACTCGGCCACTGAGAGTTCGTCGCCATCGCAGAGCACGACGGCCCGGAACAGGGTGTTCTCGAGCTGGCGGACATTGCCGGGCCAGGGGTAGCTGGTCAGGAGCGCCAGCGCCTCCGGCGACACGGCCCGGATCCGCTTGCCCTCTTCGGCGGCGAAGCGCGACATGAAGCGGCGGGCCAGATCGCCGACGTCTTCACGTCGGTTACGCAGCGGCGGGATGGTGATCGGGAATACGTTGAGGCGGTAGAACAGGTCCTCGCGGAAGGTCCCCTTCTTCACGGCCTCGATCAGGTTCTGGTTGGTGGCCGAGACGAGGCGGACGTCGACCTTGACGGACTTGCGTCCGCCCACCGGGTCGACCTCGCCCTCCTGCAGGGCGCGCAGCAGCTTCACCTGGGCGTTCAGCGGCAGTTCACCGATCTCGTCCAGGAACAGCGTGCCGCCATTGGCCTCGACGAACTTGCCGGTGTGCTTCTCGGTGGCGCCGGTGAACGCACCCTTCTCGTGGCCGAACAGGATCGACTCGACGAGGTTCTCGGGGATCGCGCCGCAGTTCACGGTGACGAAGGCGCGGCCCTTGCGCTCCGATGACCCCTGGATGGCCCGGGCCAGCAGTTCCTTGCCGACGCCCGATTCGCCTTCGATGAGCACGGGAATGTTGGACTTGGCGGCGCGCTCGCCGAGGCGGATGACCCGCGCCATTTCGGGGCTCCGGGTGACGATGTCCTTGAACGTCAGGGTGCCGGAGACGTGGCGGTTGATTCGCCGGATCTCGTCCTCGAGCGCGCCGGTGCGCAGGGCGTTCTTGATCGAGACGCCCAGGCGCTCGGCGCCGACCGGCTTGACGACAAAGTCGCAGGCGCCGGCGCGCATGGCCGAGATCACCGTCTCGATGGAGCCGTGGGCCGTCTGGACGATGACCGGGATGGCGCGACCCATCTCGCGCAGCCGCCCGAGCACGCCCATGCCGTCGAGGTCAGGCATCACCAGATCGAGCACGAGAAGGTCGATGCCCTCGCCGTCCGGGCCCGTCAGCATGGACAGGGCCTGCTCCCCGCGCTCGGCCGTCATC
Source organism: Methylobacteriaceae bacterium (assembly GCA_040380755.1). Taxonomy (GTDB): domain Bacteria; phylum Pseudomonadota; class Alphaproteobacteria; order Rhizobiales; family Beijerinckiaceae; genus Alsobacter. Next base: position 9,454 of record JBEIIL010000055.1, read on the forward strand.
GCCTGGTAGCCCAGTCGGTTGATCATGGCCTCAAGCAGGCGACGCTGGATCGGATCGTCGTCGACGACGAGGACGGTGGTGGTCATGCGTGATCCTTCACGGCAGGGATGTGTCGTTTCGGGTCGATCCTCGCCGGTTGCGGTAAACGGGTCTTTAACGCGCAGATTGCGCGGACCCGTGATGAGGACGCTCTGCGACGACGGAGGCATTGAACGCCGCCGTCCTGCCCCGGTATGTGCTAGATCACACACGTTGCGATGATTGGCGGTTCCTCATGTTGAAGACATCCACCCGGGCACCTGGTGCCACTGGCCGAGACACCGCTGCGGGGCTTGGCGCCCTCCCGGAATGGGACCTCACGGACCTGTATCCGTCGATGGATTCATCGCAATTCGCCACGGATCTGGCGGCCGCGGAGGCCGAGTGCAAGGCGTTCGCCGATGCCTATCGGGGCAAGCTGGAGCGGGTCGTGACGGGTGATTCGGCGGTGCTGGCCCTGAACGAAGCCGTCCGCCGCTACGAGGCGCTGGAGGACCGACTGGGCCGGGTGATCTCCTACGCGGGTCTGATCTATGCGGGCGACACCACCGATCCGAAGCGGGCGAAGTTCTACGGCGACACCCAGGAGCGGCTGACGGCGGCCTCCTCCGACCTGCTGTTCTTCCAGCTCGAGCTCAACCGGATCGACGACAGCGTCCTCGACGCGCTCGCCACGCAGGCACCGCTGTCGCATTTCCGGCCCTGGCTGGAGGACATCCGCAAGGAGAAGCCCTACCAGCTCGACGACCGGATCGAGCAGCTGTTCCACGAGAAGTCGGTGACCGGACGGGCGGCCTGGAACCGGCTGTTCGACGAGACCATCTCGTCGCTCAAGTTCGACGTCGATGGCGAGCAACTGGCGCTGGAGCCGACGCTGAACCGGCTGCAGGATGCCGACGGGGTCGTCCGCCGCGCGGCGGCCGAGGCGCTGGGCAAGACGCTGTCCGGCCAGCTGCGGGTGTTTACGCTCATCACCAACACGCTGGCCAAGGACAAGGAGATCGTCGACCGCTGGCGCGGGTTCGAGGACGTTGCCGATTCACGCCACCTGTCGAACCGGGTCGAGCGCGAGGTCGTGGATGCCCTGGTCAGCGCCGTGCGGCAGGCCTATCCGCGCCTGTCGCACCGCTATTACAGGCTGAAGGCCCGGTGGTTCGGCGTCGAAGCGTTGAACCACTGGGACCGCAATGCGCCTCTGCCAAAGGTCGAGCAGCGCGTCATCGGCTGGACCGAGGCGAGGGACACGGTGCTTTCGGCCTATGGTGGGTTCTCGCCGGCGATGGCCGAGATCGCCGATCGCTTCTTCCGCGGCCGTTGGATCGACGCGCCGGTGCGGCCCGGCAAGGCGCCCGGTGCCTTCGCGCACCCCACGGTTCCCTCGGCCCACCCTTACGTGCTGCTGAACTATCAGGGCCGTCCGCGCGACGTGATGACGCTGGCGCATGAGCTCGGCCACGGCGTCCACCAGGTGCTGGCGGCGCCCAACGGCGCGCTGATGGCGCCGACGCCGCTGACGCTGGCCGAAACCGCATCGGTCTTCGGCGAGATGCTGACCTTCCGCGCACTGCTCGACAAGACCACCGAGCCGGCCGCGCGGCGGGCAATGCTCGCCGCCAAGGTCGAGGACATGATCAACACCGTGGTGCGGCAGATCGCGTTCTACACGTTTGAGCGCGAGGTCCACACCGTGCGCGTGCAGGGCGAGCTGACATCCGAGCAGCTCGGCGAGATCTGGCTGAAGGTGCAGGCGGAGAGCCTGGGGCCGGCGATCCGCCTCGGGCCGGGCTACGAGTCGTTCTGGGCCTATATCCCGCACTTCGTGCACTCGCCGTTCTACGTCTACGCCTATGCGTTCGGCGACTGCCTGGTGAACTCGCTCTATGGCGTCTACGAGAAGTCCCATGACGGGTTCGCGGAGCGCTACCTCGCCATGCTGGCCGCCGGCGGGACACGGCACCACGCCGAGCTGCTGGCGCCGTTCGGGCTCGACGCGAGCGACCCGGCGTTCTGGCAGATCGGCCTGTCGCTGATCGACCGGATGATCACCGAGCTGGAGACGATGGAGTAGGGGCCATTGGATGGTGTGCGTCCGAACGGCATTCCGTTCCAGCCCAAACCATTGATGGCAACAGCCATCATGATCGAGGTTGCAGCCGGTGCTGTGAGCGAGGATGGCCTGGCGCTCTGGATCCGCGATCACTGGCCGCACCCTTAGGGTCCATCGACATTCGGCCGTCCAGCCCCATATCTGAAGCATGGCCGATCGCGATGTTGAACGAAACCGCATGTCCGCCCGTGTCTCGCGTTATGCGCGGGTCGGGGCCAATATCGGCGGTGTCGCTGCCCGCATGGCGGGGGGCCGCCTGTTCGGGTCCGAGGAGCCGGGGCGCTCCAATGCGGCGGCCCTGGCCCAGGCCCTGGGCGGCCTGAAGGGCCCGATCATGAAGGTCGCCCAGCTGATGGCGACCATTCCAGACGCCCTGCCGCCCGAATATGCGGAGGAGCTCGCCAAGCTGCAGAGTGATGCGCCGCCGATGGGGCCGGCCTTCGTCAAGCGCCGAATGCAGGCCGAGCTCGGCGCCGACTGGGCCAAGAAGTTCGGCTCGTTCGAGTTGCGCTCTGCCGCCGCCGCGTCTCTGGGACAGGTGCATCGCGCGACCGATCTGGCCGGCGCGCCGCTGGCCTGCAAGCTGCAGTATCCGGACATGCAGTCCGCCGTGGAGGCCGACCTCAAGCAGCTGGCGGTGCTGTTTGCCGTGCACCGGCGCATGGACCCGGCCATCGACACGCGCGAGATGGCAAAGGAGATCGGTGCCCGCGTCCGCGAGGAGCTCGACTATCGGCGCGAGGCCAAGCATGCGGCGCTCTACACGGCCATGCTGGCGGGCGAGACGCTGGTGCGGGTGCCAACGGTGCGGCCGTCCCTGTCGACGGCGCGGCTGCTGACCATGGACTGGCTGCAGGGCGACAAGATCACGGCCTACAAGGAACATAGCCTGGAGGAGCGCAATCGGCTCGCCACGGCGATGTTCACGGCGTGGTGGTCGCCGTTCAGCCGGTTCGGCGTGATTCATGGCGATCCGCACCTCGGCAACTACACCGTCTTCACCGATGGCGACGGCGCGCCACAGGGCATCAACCTGCTGGACTATGGCTGCATCCGCATCTTCCCGCCGTCTTTCGTCGGCGGCGTCGTCGACCTCTACCGTGGCCTGCTCGACAATGATCCGGCGCGGATCGTCCACGCCTACGAGGTCTGGGGCTTTCGCGGGCTGACCAAGGACCTGATCGACATCCTCAACATCTGGGCGCGCTTCATCTACGGGCCGCTGCTCGACGATCGCGTGCGCACCATCGCCGACAAGGTCAAGCCGTCCGAGTATGGCCGTCGCGAAGCCTTCGCGGTGCACAAGGCGTTGAAGGAGAAGGGTCCTGTCACCGTCCCGCAGGAGTTCGTGTTCATGGACCGGGCCGCGATCGGGCTCGGCGGCGTGTTCCTGCACCTTCGGGCCGAGCTGAACTTCCACCGGCTGTTCGATGCCGCCGTCGCGGATTTTTCGCTCGAGACGGTGCGCCAGCGCCAGGCGGACGCGCTGGTCGCCGTCGGCCTGACGCCGCCGCGCTGACCGCGGTCACGCGCCCTTCCGACGAGAGAGCCCCGGTCACGCCTGGCCGAGATCGCCGAGCAGGGCGGCGGCGACCGTCAGCTTGGCCAGCGTGAGGCCTGATCCGGCGATCGCCTCGACGCTCTTCAGGATGCGATCCACTGCCGCGCCGCGCCGGGCGTGCCAGGCTTGGACGGCATCCGGCCCGCAGCCCGCATCGAGCGCCGCAATCTCGGTGGTGAGCGTGCGGTGGGCCTGCTCGATCGAGCCGAGGGCCCGATCGAGCGCCAGCCGCTCGTAGTGGTCGGTGGCGACGATGTCACGGGCGGCGGCGACCATGTCGCCGAGGCGGAACCGGCTTGCGACGGCGAAATGGGTCGCTGCGATGTCGGCGACGGGCCGGCCGATGCGCCCCGCCACCAGGACGATGTCGGGTGCGGCAGTCAGGGCCGGCAGCGTCGCCAGGCGTACCGCCAGCGCTTCGGGCACGCCGTCGGCCATCATCGCCGCGGCGCGGCGGCCGGCAGCCTCCTTGGCGGGCTGCGGCAAGGCCGCGTCGAGGCCGGAGATCACCGCTGCGATGCCGGTCCGGTAGCGCCCGACGACGTCGTCCAGAGCCTCGCGCGTCCAGTCGACATGGCGGACGAACCAGACCAGACGCGACAGCAGCAGGTCCTGCACAAGCCCGTAGAGGCGAAGCTGGACGGGTCCGGCGACGAGGCCGTCGAGCCGGTCGATGGCCTGGTTCAGCGCCATCAGGTCGTAGCTGTCGCGGACTGCCGCATAGGCGGCGGCGATGGTCGGAGCATCAGCACCGGTCTGGTCGGCGAGACGGACGAGGACGGTGGCACCGGCGCGGTTGACGATGGCGTTCGCCAGCTGGGTCGCCACGATCTCGCGGCGCAACCGGTGCCCCTCGACCGCATCGGGGAAGCGCTCGACGAGCGCGGCCGGAAAATACCGGACCAACTCGCGCGACAGATAGGGATCGTCCGGCACGCGGCTGTCGAGCAGCGCGTCATGAAGAGCGAGCTTGGCGTAGGCGAGCAGGACAGCAAGCTCGGGGCGGGTGAGCGCCTCGCCGGTGCGCTCGCGCTCGGTCAGCGCGGTCTCGTCGGGAAGCTGCTCGACCGTGCGGTCGAGGCGGCCGGCCGCCTCCAGCGCCTGCATCAGCCGCCGGCTGAAGCCGAAATCCTCGCGGCCGCGCTGCTGCGACAACGAGATGGCCAGCGTCTGCAGATAGTTGTTGCGCAGCACGAGGGTCGCGACCTCGTCGGTCATCTCGGCCAGCAGGGCATTGCGCGCGTCAGGCGCGAGCCTGCCGTCGGCCTGCGGCACCGCCAGCGCGACCTTGATATTGACCTCGACGTCCGAGGTGTTGACGCCGGCCGAGTTGTCGATGGCGTCGGTGTTGAGGCGAATCCCGCGGTGGGCCGCCTCGATGCGGCCGAGTTGGGTGAGGCCCAGATTGGCGCCTTCGCCGATGACGCTGGCGCGGACATCGGCGCCGGTGATGCGCAATGCGTCGTTGGCGCGGTCGCCGACCTGCTCGTCGGTCTCGCCGGTCGCTCGCACATAGGTGCCGATGCCGCCGAACCACAGCAGGTCGACCCTCGCGCGCAGGATGGCGCGCATGATCTCGACCGGCGGGGCTTCCGGCCGATCGATCCCGATCAGCAGGCGGACCTGCGGCGACAGCGGTATGCTCTTGGCGGATCGCGAGAACACGCCGCCGCCGGCGGAGATCAGGCTGGCGTCGTAGTCGGCCCAGGATGAGCGCGGCAGCGCGAACAGGCGCTTGCGCTCGGCCAACGACAAGGCAGCGTCGGGATCGGGATCCAGGAAGATGTCGCGATGGTCGAAGGCCGCGACGAGGCGGATGGCCGGCGACAGCAGCATGCCGTTGCCGAACACGTCACCGGACATGTCACCAACGCCGGCGACGCTGAAGGGCTGCACCTGGATGTCGGTGCCGCGCTCGCGGAAATGCCGTTTCACCGCCTCCCAGGCGCCGCGGGCGGTGATGCCCATGGCCTTGTGGTCGTAGCCCTGCGATCCGCCCGACGCGAAGGCGTCGCCGAGCCAGTGGTGGTGGTCGAGTGACAGCGCATTGGCGATGTCGGAGAAGGTGGCCGTGCCCTTGTCGGCGGCGACCACCAGATAGGGATCGTCCCCGTCGTGACGCACCGTCAGCGCCGGCGGCACGACCCTGCTGCCGTCGAGATTGTCGGTCAGGTCGAGCAGCGTGCCGACGAACTCGCGATAGGCGGCGATGCCCTCGGCCATCCAGGCCTGCCGGTCGGACGGTGGGGGAAGATGTTTCGGCACGAAGCCGCCCTTGGCGCCCACCGGCACGATGACGGCGTTCTTGACCTGCTGCGCCTTGACCAGGCCGAGCACCTCGGTGCGGAAGTCCTGGCGCCGGTCCGACCAGCGCAGGCCGCCGCGGGCAACCTTGCCGAAGCGCAGGTGGACGCCCTCGACACGAGGCGAATGCACGAAGATCTCGTAGAGCGGGCGGGGAAGGGGCAGTCCCTCGACCCGGTGGCTGTCGAACTTGAACGCGATGGTGCCGCGCGGCGTGCCGTCGGCACCCAGCTGGAAGAAGCTGGTGCGGACGGCCGCCTCCATCAGGTTGACGAAGTGGCGCAGGATGCGGTCCTCGTCGAGGCTGGTGATGCCGGCAAGGCCGGTCTCGATCCCGGTGCGGATCTTCGCCTGGCGTTCCGCGCGGTCGCCGTCGGCGGCGGGGTCGAAGCGGGCGTGCAACAGGTCGACGACGAGACTGGCGAGGCCGGCATGTTTGGCCAGAGTGGCCCACATGTAGTCCTGACTGAACGGCACACGCGCCTGCTGCAGGTAGCGCGACAGGGTGCGCAATGCGGCGATGTCGCGCCATCCCAGACCTGCCTCGATGACGAGCGCGTTGTAGCCGTCGGATTCGGCCTGCCCTCGCAGCAGCGCCATCAGCGCCGCCTCAACCTTCGTGCGCAGTGCGTCGGTGTCGATCGGCGAGCGGCCGGCGCGCTCGAGCGCCATGTCGTGCAGCCAGATGCGGCCGGCATCGCCGGCTCCCTCTGGTGAAACCCGGTAGGTGCGTTCATTGATGACGCGGAAGCCCATGTTCTCGAGCAGCGGTACCCGGTCGGACAGGGGCATCGGCCAACCCCGGGCGAACACCTTCAGAGCAGCGCGCTCCAGCCCATCACCGTCGCGGCGGCCAAAGCGGACGGCGCGGGCGTTTTCGTCGACGAGCCGCTCCATCACGGCAATGTCGTCGAGCGCCTGGGCGGTGCTGAAGGCCTCGCGGTAGGCCGCCGTAAACGCGCCGGCATAGCGCACCGCCAGGCCCCTGCCGCGGCCGGCGTCGGCGCTGCGGCCGAGCGTCTCGCGCAGGCCGTCGCCCCAGGTCCGGACAACGTCACCGATGGCCGCCTCGAGAGCGGCCTGCTCGATGACCGGGGTCTTCCCCTCGTCGCGGCCGATGATGTAATGCGTCCGCGACAGCGGACCTTCCGGATAGGCCGGATAGGCGGTCGAGAAACGGCCGCGATAGAGGCGCGCCAGAACCTCGCCGACGCGCAGGCGCACCGTGGTGTCGTAGCGGTCCTTCGGGACATAGACGAGCACGGAGACGAACCGGTCGAACCGGTCGAGCCGGGCGAGGGCGCGGACGCGAGGGCGCTCGTACAGGCTCAGGATCTCGGTGGTGAAGCGCAGCAGCGTGTCGATGCCGACCTGGAACAGCTCGTCGCGCGGGTAGCTCTCGAGCACGTTGAGCAAAGCGCGACCTGAATAGCTCGCCGGATCGTAGCCCGCTTTGCGGATGACCTGCGCCACCTTGTGGCGGACATAGGGAATATGGGCCGTGGTCTCGGTGTAGGCCGAGGCGGTGAACAGCCCGACCATCTGCAATTCTCCCGACAGCAGACCGTCCTGGGTGAACAGCTTGACGCCCACATAGTCGAGGTGCACGCGGCGATGGACGCGGGACTTGACGCTGGCCTTGGTGACGATCAGCGGAACGGGCTCCTTCAGGAAGGCCCGGATCTCGGGGGTGATCGCCACGAGTTCGCGGCCGCGCCGCAGCACCTTGACGGCGGGATCGGCGAGGATGCCGAGCCCGGAACCCTCCACCGGATCGGCGGCAACGTCGCTGTCGGGGAAGCTGTATTCGCGCACGCCGAGCAGGGTGAAATTGTCGGCCGCCAGCCAGTCGAGAAAGGCCACCGCCTCGGCAATCTCGTCCGCCGGCAGCGGCGGCGGATTGGTCCTGTAGGCGTGCACGACCGTGGTGATGCGGCTGCGCATCGGGGCCCAGTCGCGCACCGCCACGCGCACATCGGCGAAAACCAGCGCCAAGCCGGCCACCAGAGCGTCCCGTGCCGCCGGCTCGTCGATGCGATCGACGTGGATCTGGATCAGGCTCTCGCGCCGCGTACCCGACTGGCCGCTCGCCAGCGCCTCGCCGGCGAACCGCACCAGGGCACCGGACGTGTCCCGCTCCACCGCCAGGATCGGGTGGGTGACGAAGCGGATTTCGTAGCCCCGCTCCGTCAGCTCGGCGAGCGCCGAATCGAGCAGGAACGGCATGTTGTCGTTGACGATCTCGACCACCGTCAGCGCCCGGCGATGCCCCGCATAGACGGCGTCGCGATCCGACAGCCGCGTGTCCTCGGTGCCGGCCATGCGCGGTCCGGCAAGATGCGCATAGGCATCGCCGGCGAAGGCTCCCAGCGACGCGGCGTCGTAGAGCGCCAGGTCCTCGGCGGAGACCCGTCCCAGCAGCGCGTCGACAAAGCCGGTGGGAAGTCCCTCGGGAGCCGCTGCGGCAGCGGTGGCGATCAGTTGCTGGCGCGCATCGGGATCGCGTCTGGCCATGGTTGTTTCCTCCCACCCGGTGGACCGTATCCCGGCTTGCCGGCATGCTAGTCAGGCTATGGCGGTGTTACCATGACGAAATGTGCCTGTTTTGGAGGACAGAATGACAAAATCAAGGGTCGAAACCGGGGAAAAGCCCGTCCCGCAGACCAACACGCGGCCGATGGCCCTCGACCTGGCCATGGCCGAACCGACGCCGGCCATGGCCGCCTATTTCGACAAATGCCGCGAGAAGCTCGGCTTCGTGCCGAATGTGCTGTCCGCCTATTCGCATGACATGGCGAAGCTCGAGGCCTTCGCGGCCTACTACAACGACCTGATGCTGGCACCGTCCGGTCTGTCGAAGCTCGAACGCGAGATGATCGCCGTCGTGGTGTCGGCCGAGAACCGCTGCTTCTACTGCCTCGTGTCGCACGGCGCCGCGGTGCGGCAGCTGTCGGGTGACGCGGCGCTCGGCGAACTGATGGTGATGAACTGGCGGGCGGCCGAACTGTCGGCCCGGCACCGCGCGATGCTCGGCTTCGCCGTCAAGATGACGCGGGCCTCGGCCGAGATTGTCGAGGCGGATCGCGATGCTCTGCGGGAGGCCGGGTTCAGCGACCGCGACATCTGGGATGTCGCAGCCGTGGCGGCGTTCTACAACATGTCCAACCGGATCGCGTCGGCCGTCGACATGCGGCCGAACGCCGAGTATCACGCGCAGGCGCGCTGACTGCGCCCCCGCTCTGGACGGTGCGGCGCAGGCCGAAGAGGGCCTGCGCCGGGAGGGTTCAGCCCAGCGCGCGCTGCAGCAGGGAGGTGAGCCGCCGGCCCAAGGCGGCGGCGTCGACCGGCGCCTGTCCTTCCGCGGCCCGGGCCTGATCGAGCAGCAGGAAGGCGGCGTCTTCCAGCAGGTCACGGTCCCCGCCCTCGCCGAAGCGCAATGCCAGGCGCTCGACGAGGGGGTGATGCGGGTTGACCTCGAGCACGGGCTTCGTCGCCTCGGACATGCGGCCATGCGACGCCAGCAGCTTCTCGAGGCCCCGATCGGGGCCGGCGTCCTCGGCGACGAGGCAGGCCGGGCTTTCGGCCAACCGGTTGGAGGCGCGGACGTCGGCCACTGCATCGCCGAGGCGCTCCTTGGCGAAGGCCAGAAGCGTTGCGACCTGGGCGGAGACATCGGCCTCGTCCCGTGCGGTCTCGCCATCGGCCGTCGGCACAGTGGCGATGTCGGCGGCGCCCTGGGTCACCGACTTGAACGGTTTGCCGTCGAAGCCCAGAGCGTTCTGCACCCAGAAGGCGTCGACCGGATCCGACAGCAGCAGCACCTCGATGCCGCGGGTGCGGAAGCCCTCGAGATGCGGACTGGCGCGCAGGCGCGCGGCGTCATCGCCCACCAGGTACCAGATCGCGGTCTGGTTGGGGCGCAGATCCGCGATGTACGCCTTCAGCGACCGGCCGCCATCGGGGTGGGTCGAAGTGGCAAAGCGGCTGAGCGCATAGAGCTGGTCGCGGCGCTCCCAGTCCTCGTAGAGCCCCTCCTTCAGCACCGGCCCGAAATTCTGCCACAGGGTGGTGAAGCGCTCCGGATCCTTCTCGGCCAGCTTCTCGATCTCGGACAGGATCCGGTTGGTCACGCCCTTTCGGATCGCCGCCAGCAGCGGGCTTTCCTGGATGGTCTCGCGCGATAGGTTCAGCGGCAGGTCAGCAGAATCGACGACGCCGCTGACGAAGCGCAGATAAGGCGGCAGGATGTCGAGATCATCGGCGATGAACATCCGGCGCACGTAGAGCTTCACGCGTCCTTTGCGCATCGGGTCGAACAAGGCCATCGGCCGGGTCGACGGCAGGAAGGCCAGCACGCTGTACTCGTGGCGACCCTCCGCCCGGTAGTGGATGGTCAGCGCCGGATCGTCGAACTGGGTGGCGAGCGACTGGTAAAAGCTCTTGTAGTCCTCCTCGGTGATGTCGGACTTCGGCTTCGTCCAGATCGCCGTGCCGTCGCCGATGCGGGCCGTGTCCTGGCCGGGCTGGACTAGGTCAATCGGAACCGCGACGGCGCTGCCGTGCTCGCGCACGATGCGGCGGATCGTGTGGGCCTCAGCATAGTCGCCGCGGTCCTCCGCCAGGTGCAGGACGATCCGCGTGCCACGCGACGGTGCATCCTCCAGCGCGGCCGGGTTGAGCGCGTAGGTGCTCTGGCCGTCCGACGACCACATCCAGGCCTCCTGCGACCCGGCGCGGCGGCTGATCACGTCGACGCGTGAGGCCACCATGAAGGTCGAATAGAAGCCGACGCCGAACTGGCCGATCAGCGGGCTGCTTTCGCCCTTCTCGCCGAGCGATTCGAGGAATGCCTTCGTGCCGGAGCGGGCGATGGTGCCGAGCGCCTCGACCAGTTCGTCGCGGCTCATGCCGACGCCGTTGTCCTCGACGGTGAGGGTCCGCGCGTCCTTGTCGGGGCGGATGGTGATGACGAACGGCCCGCCGTCTTCGGTCAACTCGGGCTGCTGCAGCGCGAGGGTCCTGAGCTTCTCGCAGGCGTCGGCCGCGTTGGCGATCAGCTCGCGCAGGAAGATGTCACGGTCGGAATAGACCGAGTGGACCATCAGATGGAGAAGCCGGGAAACGTCTGCCTCGAAGGCACGGTTTTCGCCGGCGGGGGAGACCGTCTGGTCAGGGGCTTCGGTTGTTGCCACGGTGCTGCCTCGCATGCGGGGACCGGCAGGCCGGTCCGACTCGTCGGAATGGGTGCACTGCACCCGGACGGCATATCGCGAGCGTGGCGGCGGATTTCAACCCGCCGGCTGCAGGGCGGGCCAGCAAGAAGAAGGGGGCCAGCTTGCACCGGCCCCCAGGACTAGGGAACTGAAGTTCGGGTCCGGAGCCACCTGGCGGTGGGGCTGGGGGGCTGATCGATCCGCCGAGCAGCTCCGGACCCTGGCAACATCATCACTCTCGCGTGGCAAGCGGGCGGACGCGGGGCCGCTCCACGGCGAAATCATGACGCTGTTCACGGCGTCGTGAGCCAAAGGCGGCCGGAACGCCGTATTCCGGGAGAAGCACCTGTCCGCCGATCCGTCCGCGTTGTGGCTTGCGAACGGCATTTGCCGGCTCGGCGAAGCGTGCCAGACTGCACGACGACACATTCGTGACATGCGTGGAGAGAGAGCATGAGTGACGCGGAGGCCATGCCGCCTGATCGGCAGGGACGGGGCCGTGAGGCCGCTCCTGCGTTCCACAATGTACCGGCCCCGGCGCAAGTGACATTCGACCGGACCGAGCTGCGCGCACTGTTCGATCTCTATGGCCGGAGGGTCGCAGCCGGCGAGTGGCGCGACTACGCGCTGGATTTCCTGCGCGACAAGGCGGTGTTTTGCGTCTTCCGGCGGACGGCGGAATACCCGCTCTACCGCATCGAGAAGGTGCCACGGCTGGCCCGTCGGCAGGGCGCCTATGCGGTGATCGCGGCTGGCGGGCTTGTGCTGAAGCGCGGCCACGAGCTGCCCCGCGTCCTCCAGGTGCTGGAAAGGCCGGTGCGCCTGGTCGTCGGCTGATCGTGCCGGCTTGCAGGCCTAGCGAACTCCATCAAACAAAAGGCCCCGGCTTGCGCCGGGGCCTTTGTCATTTGATCTGTCCCGATCAGTTGTTGCGCTGGCCGAACAGCGACAGCAGCATCTGGAACATGTTGATGAAGTTCAGGTACAGCGTCAGCGCGCCCATCACCGAGGCCTTCTGGGCCATCACGGAGTCACCGGCGACGACGTCGTACTCTTCCTTCAGGCGCTGCGTGTCCCAAGCGGTCAGGCCGGCGAAGACGAGCACGCCGATGACGCTAAGGGCAAACTGCAGGATGCTGCTCTGCAGAAAGATGTTCACGAGGCCGGCGATGACCAGGCCGATCAGGCCCATCATCAGGAACGAGCCCATGGCCGACAGGTTGCGCTTCGTGGTGTAGCCGAAGAGCGACAGTCCGCCGAAGGCAGCCGCGGTGACGAAGAACACCTGCACGATGCTCCCGACCTTGTAGACCAGGAAGATCGAGCCGAGCGACAGCCCCATCGTGGCCGCGAAGGCCCAGAACGTGCCAAGCAGCGTGCCGTAGCTCATCCTCTCGAAGCGGAACGAGAGGAAGAAGATAAAGGCCAGCGGCGCCAGCATGACGACCCACTTCAGCGGGCTGCCATACACGGCGGCGCCGAACGAGGTCAGGTATGTGCCGCCCATGCGGGCCACGGCCGACGATGCGTCGGGCGCGATGGCAAGTGTGGATGCACCCAGTGCCACCAGCGCCGAAATCGCCAGCGCCAGGGTCATGTGGTTGTAGATGCCGAGCATATAGGACCGCAGGCCCATATCATACTCGGCGGCCCCGGCGCGGGCGGTGCCCGAACCGAACTGGGCGTAGGCGTTGGGATCATAGTTCGACATGTGAGTCCTCTCGAAGAGCGGATTCAAAACCCTCCCGCCGGGTGTCCGGCAGTTGACGGGAATATGAGGGGCACATTACCGAATGACAAGGGCCGTCGCTTCGGTTCGGTTGTTTAATTCCGCCATCTCTCCCGCATTAGCGTAAACGCGGGCCGAATGTGGCGCAGCGTAACGAAGAGGCGATCGATTGTACTCACAGATTGCGTAAATAAGGCGCGGGTTTCTGTCCCAGAATTCGCCAGGTTCCGACCAGTCCGAGGCAGACCGTGAGGGCGATGGCACCAAAAGCGACCGCCGTTGCACTCGCAAAAGGCCATTCGAACTCAAGCTTCATCACGGATGTGACGACCCACCAGGCGGCGAGGCTGCCGGCCAGCGTCCCGAACAGGGCCGTCACGGCCCCGAGCAGGCCATATTCGAGCAGGAAGGCACCGAGCAGCCGCCACCGGCTGGCACCAAGGGTCTTGAGGATGACGGCATCATAGACGCGGGAACGGTGGCCAGCGGCGAGCGCTCCGGCGAGGACGAGGATGCTGGCCAGCAACGCCACGGTGCTGGCACCCCGGATAGCAATCGCCAGTTGCCCAACCACCTCGTTGATGGCGTCCAGTGCGTCCTTGACGCGGACCGAGGTGACGTTGGGAAAATCGCGCGCCATCGCGGACACCACGGACGCCTCCATCGCCGGCGACCCGCCGCCCGGGAAGGCGAGCGTCGACAGGAAGGTGTGGGGTGCGCCCGCGAAGGTGTTGGCGGAA
>JBEIIL010000056.1:0-23050 GCA_040380755.1 Methylobacteriaceae bacterium
ACGGCCTATGGGGGCCCGGCGCAGAAATGGGCCGATGGCGATAGCGCCCAGGCGCTGCACGTGCGCTCCGGCCCGCCGGAGAGCGTCGCCGCCGGCTGGCTCGAAGGCACCATCGGGCCGTTCGGCACGGCCCGCTTCGTGCTGTCTGCAGCCGGCGGGACTGTGCGGCTGGAGCTGCCCGAGCCGGCGCCGGCCCGGCTTGCGCTGGTGCGCGGCGGGACCGCCGCGGCGGCGATCGCCCGCAACAGCCGCGACCCGGTCGCCAGCCTCTCGGCGCCGGCCAATCCGAAAGAGCCGCCTGTCGTCGAGGTCACCGGGCAGGAGGGTCAGCCGTTCCGACTGCGCGTCCTGCGCCCGTCCGGCGCGCTGCGCTTTGCCGGCTCTGGCCCGCACCTCGTCTCGGCCGAGGTGGCCGGCGAGGGGGGCGACGAGTTCCCGGCGGCCGCGGTGCTGGTGCGCTTCGAGGGCGCGCGCGGGCAGGTCCTGGCGGCCGTGGCGCCGCAGGTCGGGCCCGCGCAGGCCTGGCGGCGCAAGTTCAATTTCCGCGGCATAACCGCGACACCGTTCGAGGTGACGGGCGCGCTGGCGCTGGCGCTGCGCAGCCAGGGGCCTGCCATCAAGGCGACGATCGAGCCGCTGGCCGGCGGCACGCCGCCGCGGACCGGCGCTGCTGCGCCGCTGCGCTGGGAGCTTGAGCCGGGCTGGTACAGCCTGCGGATCGAGCCGGTCGGCGGTGCCTCGGGCGTGCTTGATCTGACGATCGGGCCGCAGGGGCTGCAGCCGGAGCTGGCGACGGCCGCCGCGCCGCGCGCGGCCCTGGCGCTCGGCACCGTGACGCTGGATCGGACGGCCGGCTATGGCGTGTTCGCCAGCTCGGCGCCGGGCCTGATCGTGGCGCCCGTGGCACGACCTCTGCCGGCCATGCTTGAGGGGGCACCGCTCCTGCTCGTGCAGGAGCCCGGCCAGGCGTTGACGGTGCCGGTGCGGATGCCGGCTCGCGGCGCCCTTGCTGTGGCCCAGCCGGACGGCGTGCCGGTGCCGGTCGAGCTGAGCGGCGACGGCGTGGCGGCGGCGGTGCGCAGCGTGACGCTGCGCATTCCCGGACCGGAGCGGCGGCGGACGCTCATCGTGTCGTGGTCCGATCCGCAAACGGCGGTGCCGGCCGCCGCGAAGCTCGCCAGCCTGGCGCCGCCCGAGCCGATCGCGGCGGGGACGCCGCGCCATTTCGACCTCGCCAAGGACGAGAGCCGCAGCTTCCAGCTCGGCGTCGCGGAGGGCGGTCTCTACCGGCTGGAGACGCTCGGCCGGCTGAAAACCACTCTGGCGCTGGCCACGGCGTTCCAGCCCGGGCTCGGCACTGCAGAAGCCAATGGAGCCGGACAGAACGCGCTGTTGCAGAGCTATCTGCGCGCCGGACGCTATCGCGTGGTCGTGGGCGCCAAGGAGTCAACCGGCCGGTTGGGCCTGACGGCGGTGCCGGCGGCGCTCGATGGCACCGCCGCCCTGACACCCGGCGGCAGCGTGCGGGCGGCGCTCGCCGGCGGTCGCGGCCTTGTGGTGCCGGTGGAGATCGCCACGGCGGGGACCTATCGGCTGATCCTCGACGGGCTCGACCGGACGTTCTCGGCGCGGCTCGAGGATGCGGATGGCTGGCCGCTGACGGCGCCCGGACCGCTCGACCGGCTGGAGCGCCAGCTCGACGCGGGCCGCTACCGGCTCGTGGTGATGCCCGAGGCGGTCGACGCGCGCGCCGTGGTGCGGCTCGACCCCGTGGTCGAAGCCGTCGAGACCAGCGGGCACGGTCCGCACCGCCTCGTCTTCGGAACGCCTGCGCGCAACCAATGGCGCGAGCCGGCCGGCCGCGACGATCCGCGGGTGCCCGACGCCTGGGGCTTCGCGCTGGCGGGGCCGGCGGCGGTGACACTCGATATTGGCGACGGCATGGCGGGCGAGCTGTTTCGCGTCGATGGCGAGCGGCGTAGCGTCGCCCGTGTCGTCGCCAAGGCCGGGTTCAAGGGGACGCTGGAGGCTGGCCGCTACCTGCTGGAGGCGCGTGGCCAGGGCCGCAATGACCGGCTGGACTATACGGTGACGCTTGCCACCGAAGCGCTGCAGCCCGACGCGCCGCGGCGCGTCAGCCTGCCGGCAACGGTGCCGTTCGCCATCGCGCAGGACCGGGTGGTGAACCTGACCAGCTTCGGCAATATCGACCTGCGCGCCATCCTGCACGACGGCCAGGGCCGCGTGGTCGAGCGGCTCGATGACCGCACCGGTGACTGGAACATCGCGCTGTCGCGCCTGCTGCCGGCGGGGCAGTACATGCTCGAGTTGAGCGCGGTCGAGACGGCGGAGACGCCCGCCTCTGGGTCCGGCAGCTCCGAGGGCGAAGGCGAGGGTGAGGCCGGTGCCGGTGCCGGGGAGGGAGAAGCCGAGGGCGAAGGCGAAAGTGACGGCGAGACGGCGGACCGTGCCGCGACCGGCGGACCGCTGCCGGAGGGAACCGTCGAGCTGCGCCTGTCGCTGCCCGAGGTCGCCGATCACGACGCACTGGCGCCGGCCGGCACCGCCACGGTGGCGGGTCCGCAGGTGCATCGCTTTGACCTGCCGGCTGCCGGCGAGGACGGCCTGATGGTCGTCGCGGCCCGGGCTGCCGCCGAACTGGTCGTGTCGGTGGAAATTCGCGACGCGGACGGCTCCTGGCGCAGCCTGGGGCAGGACCGCGGGCTGGCGCCGGTTGTTGCCATCCCGGCGGGCAATCTGAAGGCGCTGCCGCGGCGCGCCGCCGTGTGGGCGGTGGACGGTGGCGCGGCGCCCGCCATGGCGGCGCTGCGGATCGTCCGCGCCGCGCCGCAGGCGCCCGGTCCGGTCAGCTTTGCACCAGTTGCCATCGAGGGCCTCGGCACGCCGCTGCACGTCGCCCGTGTGACGGCGCCCGGCGCCGGGCTGCTGGCGGTCGCCGGCGAGGGTGCCACTCGCCTGCAGGATCTGCTGGAGGGCTCGCGCGACGAGGGAGACGCACTGGCCGCGCCGACAGGGCCGCTGCTGGTGCCGCAATCCGAGCGGGTGTGGATCGCGTCGCGGGCCGCTTCGCCTGCCGCGTTGAGCGTGGCGCCGTCGCAGCCGCAGGCCGGCGGCCTTGCGCTGGTGGTGCCGGCCGGCGGCTCGGCCAGGTTGCCGGCAGCCGCGGTGGCGGCGGACCGGATTACGCTCTGGCGCGCCGAGACACCGTTCGGCCAGCCGGGGCTCGATGCCGGCCGCGGCATGGGGATCGGCACCGGCAGCGTGCTGGCGCTGGGCGCCGACACCCCGGTGCGCGGCTGGAATGCGGCCGACGACGAGGCGCTGCGCGTGCGGATCGAGGCGATGTCGCTGACGCTTGCCGTCCAGCAAACGGCTGATGGCACGCTGGCCATCGTGCTGCCGCCCAAGACGGCGGTGCCGGTGCGGCTGCCGGCCGGGGCCAAGCGGCTTGCCGTCGACCTGCCCGCAGGCGCCGCCGCGGTCGCAGGCTGGCGTAATGCCGGCAGCATCACGGTGTGGACCGGATCGCAGCCTGTCACCCGCAGCCTCGAGGGGGACTGGACCGAGGTGCTGCTCGCCAACCCGTCGGCTGCGCCGCTGCCGGCGCGGCTGGCGCTGGCGCCGTCGGAAGGCGGCCGGACCCTGGCGGCCGGGGCCGCGGTGAAGCGGTTTTTCGGCGCCGCCGGGTCCTTCACCCTCGCGGTCGACGGCCAGCCGGGCGACCGGCTGATCGTCGCTGGAGCCGACGCCGTGTTTGCCGGCAAGGGCGGCCGTGTCGCCCAGGGCCGGGCGCTGACGCTCAGCGGCGCCGGGCTGGTAACGGTGAGCCATCCAGCCGGGCTGGTGGCGCTCTGGCTGGAGCGGGCCGGGACCTCGCCCTGGCCGGCGGCCACGCCGGTGACGACGGCGCTGCCGGCGACTCGTCGGCTCGATGGTGCGGCCATGCGGCTGTCGCTGGCGCCGGAGACGCCGGTGCTGCTCAGCGCCCGCACGACCGGCCCGGTGATTGCCGGCCTGGTACGGGGTGGTGTGGCGGAGGCACCCGACCTGTTCCCCGCCGGCGCGGCCTTCCACCGCTATCTTCCGGTCGGTGCCACCGAGCTGGCGCTGCTGTCCCCCAATGATGGACCGCTCTCGGGCACGCTGGAACTGACCGCCGAGCCGGTGACCACGCTGGCCGACGGGATCGGCGCCCCGGTGGTTGTCGCGCCAGGCGGGTCGGCGCTTTTCGGCTTCACGGTGACCCGCAAGGGTCCGGTTGGCGCCGGCATCCGGGCCGAGCCCGACCAGGTGGCGGTGCGCCTGCTCGACGCCGACGGACACAGCCTCGGAACCGGGGTGGCGCAGCTGCACGATCTTGCGCCCGGGCGGTACCTGCTGGAGGCACGCGTGCCACCCGACGGTACTACCACGACGCTGCGGCCGGCGGTGCTCGGCCTGGCGCCGCCACCCGCCGGCCCGCCCGCCGACGTCGCCCAGTCCTATCTCGACCTCGTGGGCCTCGCGCCCGCCAAGCCCCGGTGACCGCCATGACCGCGACACCCCTTCGGGTCCTCACCCGGCGCTGGCTGGCGCCGCTCGCTTTCGCTGCCCTGCTGGCGGCCGGACCTCTGCCGGCCGGCGCGCAGCCGGCGCCGACTGCTTTCGACCGGCTGCAGCGCGCCGACGGCGCCCGCATGGTGCCCGAGCGCTTCCTGCGCCGGTGGGATCCGATCACGCTGTTCTTCGACCGCGACACCGGTCCGGCCGGTGGTGGTCCCGAGGACGCGCCCGACCGCGTGGTGACGCTGCAGCCGCCGCAGGCTGGCGCCTGGCAGTGGCTCGACGCGCGCACGCTGCAGTTCCGCCCTGCCGATCCGTGGACGCCGTTGCAGACCGTGCGGGTCAAGGCGCAGGGGGCGGAGACCGCCCTGGTGCCGCTGCTGCCGGTGCCGACCGGCAGTTCGCCCACCGAAAAGGCCGACGGCATTGCAGGGCTCGACCAGATCGGCCTGACCTTCTCCGAGCCGGTCGATACGGCCGTGCTGGCGCGGCTGCTCAGCATCGAGATCCGGCCGCAACCCGGCATTGTCGCCGGCCAGGGCCAGACGCTGAGCGCCCAGGACTTCACCATCAAGCCGCTGGAGCGTGTCGCGCGCGGCGACGCGCAGACCTATCTGGTGCTGCTGCGCCAGCCGGTGCCTGACGGCCGCATGGCCATCCTGCGACTGAAGCTCTCCGACACGCCCGGGCTCGACGAGCCGCACTACGAGCTGCGGCTGCGCAGCGCGGTGCCGTTCGCCATCACCGACACGACCTGCGGTCGCAAGCTGGACCGCAGCGTCGCGGACGGCGTGCTGCGCTGCGCGCCAGAATTTTTCTCGGCTGATGACGGCGCACCCGCGCCGTCGGTGCGGCGCACGCTCGTGCTGGCGTTTTCCGGCGAGCCGGAGACCCTCGACATCATCAGGGCGCGCGAGGCGCTGCGCATCAGCCCGGCGGTCGACGACCTGGCGGTGGAGCGGGACGGGCAGCGGCTGCGCATTGCCGGCAAGTTCCTCGCCGACACGGTCTACACGCTGCGCGTGGCGCCCGGCAGCATCAAGGATTCGCGCAGCCGGCCGCTGGTCGGCGAGGCTTTCGAGCAGCGATTCGCGTTCGCGCCGGACAAGCCGTCGCTGCGCTGGGACGCCAGCCAGGGCATCGTCGAGCGTCTCGGGCCGCAGATGGTGCCGCTGCGTGGCCGCGGCTATGCCAAGGCCGATATTCGCATCCATGCCATCGATCCGCTGTCGCGCGACTTCCAGGCCTTTCCTTCGGATGGTCTGACGACCGAGGACGACGAGGCTCCGGTGCTGCCCGGCAACGAGCCGAAGCGCTGGACCGGCAAGGACGAGATCGCCAGCGACGCCATGGCGGCGCGCGTCAAGGCGATGGGCTCGCCGGCCGTCTCCGAACTCGTCGCGCTGCCGCTGCAGCGCGGCGGTGCCGACGCCAAGTTCGGGCTGGACCTGAAGCCTCTGCTGGCCCGCATCGCCGGTGCCGGTCAGGCCGGGACCTATCTGGTCGGGCTGAGGGCCGTCGACGAGAGCCAGCGGCGCTGGGTGCGGCTGCAGGTGACGGATCTGTCGCTCACCGCCGTCGAGGAGGCGGAACGGGTGCGGTTCGTCGTCACCTCGCTGGCGACCGCGCGTCCCGTGGAGGGCGCGGAGATCCGCATCGAAGGCGTCAAAGGCGACGGCTATGTGACGCTGGCGCGCGGCACAACGACGCCGGATGGCGGCTTCAACTGGCTGCTGGCGACCCGCGCCGAGGCCGAACTGCGGCGCATCGTTATCGTCAAGGGTACCGACACGCTGGTGCTCGAGCCCGATCGCGGCCCCTCGCAATATGCCCAGGAAAACTGGACCAAGCCGGAAGAGACCTGGCTCGGCTGGACCGTCAACCCCAAGGCGGTGCGCACCGAGGAGGACAAGCTCCTTTGCCACCTGTTCACGGAGCGGCCGATCTACCGGCCCGAGGAGCCGGTCCACATCAAGGGCATGGTCCGCCTGTGGAAGGGCGGCGCACTGAGCTACAGCCGCGGCAAGGGCACGCTGGTGATCACCGGGCCGAGCGACCAGGAGTGGCGCATCGCCGTGACGCCGGACGAAGTCGGCGGGATCTATCACCGCTTTGACGTCCAGACGACTGCGACCGGCGACTACAACATCCGGTTCGAGCCGGACGGCCCGAAGCCGAAAAAGGCCGAGGGCGAGGAGTCCGACGAGGGCGAGGCCGACGGCGTCGAGACCACGCGCTGTGGCGAAGCGCCGTTCAAGAAGGAAGCCTACCGGCTGCCGACCTTCGAGGCCGTGCTCAACGCGCCGCAAAACGTGCCGCTCGATGGCGAATTCTCCGTCGATCTCGTGGCGCGCTATTTCGCCGGCGGGCTTGTTGCCGAGCGCCCGATCAAATGGCGGGTGACCCAGTTCCCGCAGGCCTGGACGCCGCCCGGCCGGGACGGGTTCCTGTTCTCGTCGGACCAGCGCTTCTCCGGCGAGGCCAGGTTTCGCTCGACCCCGGTGCTCGAGCGCGAGGCCAAGACCGATGCGGGCGGCTCGGCCCGGCTGACGCTCGACCCGACGATCGAGCCGACGGCGCAGCCGCGCCGCTACGCCATCGAGGCGACGGTGACGGCCGACGACGACATCCAGGTGCGGGCGACCGCCAATGTCACGGCGCTGCCGCCCTTCGTGCTCGGCGTGAAGGTGCCGCGCTACCTGCAGCAGGCGGGGTCGATCGCGCCTGAGATCATCGCCGTTGACGGTGCCGGACAGCCGCGCGAGGGGCTGGCGATGACCGCAAGGCTGATCAAGCGCAACTGGATCTCGGTGCTGCAGGCCAGCGACTACAGCCAGGGCGCGGCGAAATACGTCACCCAGGTCGTCGACGAGACGGTGGCGGAGGAGAAGGTCACCAGCGGCAAGGACGCCACCACGCTGACCTTCGCGGCCCGCGATGCCGGCGTCTACATGGTCGAGGTCGAGGCGGCCGACCGCGTCGGCCGGCGCCAGCGCGTCAGCGTCGACCTGTTCATGGGCGGCGACACGCCGGTGACCTGGTCGCGGGCGCCCGCCCAGACCGTGTCGGTCACCACCGAGAAGGACGCGTATGCGCCCGGCGAAACCGCCACGCTGGTGATCCAGAGCCCGTTCCAGACGGCCCGCGCGCTCGCCATCATCGAGGAGCCGGACGGGCGCTTCGGCATGGAGTGGGTCGACATCGCCAACGGCTTCGGCCGCCTCGCCGTGACGGTGCGCAAGCCGCAGATGCCGCGCCTTGCCGTGCACCTCCTGGTGATGCGTGGACGCCTGCCAGGCGAGCCCGGCCCGACGGCGCCGTTCGACCAGGGCAAGCCTGTGACGGTCGCGGCGACCAAATGGCTGACCGTGACGCCGGTGAAGCACATCGTCGTCGCCTCGCTGGAGGCGCCGCAGAAGGCGCGTCCCGGCCAGGAGGTCGAGGTGACGCTGCGGCTCGCCGACGACACCGGCAAGCCGGTGGCCGGCGAGGTGACGTTCTGGATGGTCGACCAGGCGGTGCTGTCGCTCGCTCGCGAGCGGCCGCTCGATCCGCTGCCGTCCTTCGTGGTGGCACGGCCGACGACGATGGCGGCGCGCGACACCCGCAACATGGCGTTCGGCATCATCCCGCTCGAGGAGGTTCCGGGCGGCGACGAGGCGACCGACGACTGGGGCGTCGAGAACATTTCGGTGCGCAAGAACTTCACGCCGGTGCCGATCTACCTGCCGCGCGTGCCGGTGGGCGCCGACGGCGTGGCGAAGATCAAGGTCAAGCTGCCGGACTCGCTGACCGTCTTCAAGCTGCGCGCCAAGGCGATCAGCGGACCGGACCGCTTCGGCTTCGCCACCGGCGAGATGCTGATCCGCCAGGAGGTCGTGGCGCAGCCGGCACTGCCGCGCTTCGTGCGGCCGGGCGACCGCTTCGAGGCCGGCCTGATCGGCCGCATCATCGAGGGGCCGGGCGGCACCGGACGGGTGGCGCTGAGTGCCGAGGGCGTCACGGTCGAGGGAGCGCGCGAGCAGGCGCTGGCCTGGCAGCAGAACCGGCCGGCACGCGTCGACTTCCAGGTCACGGCCGGCGAAACGAGGCCGGGGCAGGACAAGGCACGGCTGCGCTTCGTGCTGCAGCGTGACGCCGACAAGTCCGGCGATGCGCTGCAGATCGACCTGCCGATCCGGCCGGACCGGCCTGCGCTGCGCCGGCAGGAGATCGCCGACATCGCACCCGGCGCCTCGCTGACGCTGGCGGCTCCCACCGAGCCGGTGCGGCCCGGCTCATGGTCGCGCGCCGTCACCGTGGCGGCCGATCCATCGGTGGTCAGGCTCGTCGCCGGGCTCAACTATCTGGCGGAGTATCCGTTCGGTTGCACCGAGCAGCGCATCGCGCTGTCGTCGGCGACGCTGGCGATGAAGCCGTTCACGCCGATCCTGCAGGCCGCCGGCCTCGACGGACGCATCTCGTCCGACGTGCGGGCGACGGTGCGGGCGATCGAGCAGGCGATCGACGAGGATGGCCTCGTGGCGTTCTGGCCGCGCGGCAAGGGCACCGTGTCGCTCACCGCCTGGGCCTACACCTTCATCGCGGCGGCCGACAAGGCCGGCGAGACGGTGGACCCGGCGCTGAAGGAGCGTCTCGGCAAGATCCTCAAGCAGGCGTTGCGCTCCGATTTCCCGCGCTTCGTCGGCGGCGAGGCGCTGCGCGAGTGGGTCGAGGCGCTGACGGCGCTGGGC
The DNA here is from genome assembly GCA_040380755.1 of Methylobacteriaceae bacterium. Lineage (GTDB taxonomy): Bacteria > Pseudomonadota > Alphaproteobacteria > Rhizobiales > Beijerinckiaceae > Alsobacter. The sequence continues at coordinate 9,297 of JBEIIL010000056.1, forward strand.
GAGGGCGGTGCGCTGGACGACGCCTATGTGGCCGAACTCGGCCGCCGGTCCGACGCCCTCTCGACGCTCAGCCTGGCGCAGGCGACGGCGGCTGCGGCGAAGACTGCGGGCGAGGACCGCCGCATGGTCGGCGGCATGGTCGATGCGCTGTGGAGCCGGGTCAGCATCCTCCAGCGCAACGGCCGGCCGGTCTATGCCGGTATTGCGGGCGAGCGGGCGAACCCGCTGATCCTGCCCTCGGAGGTCCGGACGGTCTCGGAGATCGCGCGGGCGGTGGCGATCGCTGCCCCCGACGATGCCCGGCTGCCGGTGCTGCGCGAGGGGCTGATGCGGCTCGGCGAGGGATCGGGCTGGGGCTCGACCAACGCCAATGCGGCGGCGATCCGCGCGCTGGCGGCCAGCTGGCGCCGGCCGGCCGCCGCGATCCCGGTCGGCTTCAACCGGCCGGACGGCAAGGAGACGGTGACGCTGGCCTCGGCCAATCCGGTCGGCCGGCGCGTTGCCACGACGCCGGCCTCGCTGGTGCTCGACAATGGCGGTCGCACCGCCGTGGTGGCGCTCGTCGACAGCCGCTGGCAGCCGCAGGAGCCGGGCTGGCGGGCCCAGCCGGTGGCGCAGGGCTTCGTCGTCACCCGCACGCTGTCGCGGGTGCCGGCAGGCACGGCGCCGCAGGAGCGGCTGGTGCCGGATGCCGAGCAGGCGCTGCGGCTGACGGTGGGCGACGTGGTCGAGGAGGTTGCCGAGGTGGTGGTGCCGGAGGATCGCACCCATGTGGCCATCCGCCTGCCGATCGCCGCCGGCATGGAGCCGCTGAACCCGGCGCTGGCCACAGCGCCGGCGGAGGCGCAGCCCTCGGCCGGTCCGACGCTGGCACCGAGCTGGGTGTCTTTCCAGGACGACCACGTGCTCTACGCCTACGACCGGCTGCCGAAGGGCACCTACCGCTTCGTGTTCCGTACGCGGGCGCAGGTGGCGGGGCAGTTCACGCAGCCGCCAGGCGAGGCGGAGCTGATGTACCAGGCGGGCATCTACGGGGCGAGCGCCGGCCAGCGCCTTGTCGTGACGCGCTGACGCAATGGCCGCGGGACGATCGCGCCGGGGATGGGGACGGGCTGCGGCCCTCGCGGGCTGCTGCGCCGCCATCGTCGTCCTCGCGGTCGTGGGCATCGCCATCGGCCGGGAGGCGTCGCAGCGGGCGGTGCTCGTGGCGCCGGCGGCGACGCCGCTGCTGTATGACCGCAACGGCACGTTCCTGACGCAGATCGGCCACCAGCACGCCGATGGCGACGGCGAGACGCGGGTCGACTACGGCTTCTGGACCGTCGACGGGCTGCCGGAGCGGGTGGTGCAGGCGACGCTGGCGCTGGAGGACCGGCGCTTCTGGGACCATCCCGGCGTCGATCCGCTGGCGCTGGGGCGGGCGGCCTGGCAGAACCTGACGCGCGGCCGGCGGGTCTCCGGAGCGTCGACCATCGCCATGCAGGTCGCGCGGATGCAGAACCCGGCGCCGCGTACGCTGTGGTCGAAGGCAGTCGAGGCCGGCACGGCGCTGCTGCTGACGGCCCGCTACGACCGCGAGGCGATCCTGCGCCACTATCTGCGGCTGGTGCCTTACGGCAATGGCAGCCACGGCATCGCCCATGCGGCGCGCTGGTACCTCGACAAGCCGGTGGCGGACCTGAGTTGGGCGGAGATCGCGCTGCTGGCGTCGGTGCCGCAGTCGCCCACAGCGATGAACCCGCTGCGCGGCGACGGCCTGGCCAAGGCCAAGCTGCGCGGCCGGCGCGTGCTCGAGACGCTCGCCCGGCAGGACGTGGTGCCGGAGCCGCATCTCGCGGTGGCGCGGCGCCAGCTTGCCGCTCTGAAGCCGCTTCGGCCGCCGCGTCGGCCTGACGCGCTGCACGCCGTGCTGCGGCTCAGCGACACGCTGCGCGGGGCGCTGCCGGCAGGCGTGACCTCGTCCGATCCGCGGATCCGCACGACGCTCGACCTGCCGGTGCAGCAGGCACTTGCCACCATCGCGCGGCGTCAGCTCGCCGGCTGGCGCAACGCCGGCGCAGAGCAGACGGCGGTGATGGTGGTCGAGCGCGGCAGCCGCGCCGTGCTGGCGAGCCTGGGCTCGTCCGACTATGGCGACCGGCACTCCGGCGCGATCGATTTCACCCGCATCCAGCGCTCGCCCGGCTCGACGCTGAAGCCGTTCATCTATGCGCTGGCGCTGGAGCGGGGACGGCTGAAGCCGAGCGACGTGATGGCCGACCTGCCCGAAGGGGCGTCGGGGATCGGCAATGCCGACGGCGCCTTTCTCGGGCCGATGCTGCCACGACAGGCGCTGGCGAACTCGCGCAACGTGCCGGCCACGAACCTGCTGCGCGACCTTGGCCTCGAGACCACGTTCCGGGCGCTGCGCGATCTCGGCCTGCACGATCTCGAGGTGCCGGCCGAAAGCTTCGGCCTGTCGATGGCCATCGGTTCGCTGCCGACCACCCTCGACAGGCTGATGCGGGCCTACGGCGCGCTGGCCGAGGATGGGGTCGTCGCCGATCTGGCCTGGGTGCAGGGCGCTCCGCGGCCTGCGGGGCGGCGGGTGTTCTCGCCGGATACAGCCCGGCTGGTGACGCTGTTCCTGGCCGACCCGATGGCCCGGCTGCCAAGCTTCCCGCGGTTCGGGCCGAGCGAATACCCGTTCCCGGTGGCGCTGAAGACCGGCACGTCGCAGGGCTATCGCGACGCCTGGATCGTCGCCTGGTCGGGCCGCTACATGGTCGGCGTCTGGGTCGGGCGCGGGGATGCCGGCACCATGTCGCAGCTGTCTGGAGCCCGCACCGCCGCCCGGCTTGCCCACGCGGTGCTGCTGCGGCTGCACGGCACCACGCCCGGCGACCTGGCCGATCCCGGCTTCGCGCCGCCGCATGACCGGGTGCCGGTGGAGCTGTGCGTCTATGGCGGCAAGCGCAGCGCCGGTGGCTGCGGCCAGACCCTGACGGAATGGGTGCGGCCTTCCGAGATGCCGGCCGTCGAGGAGGCGGCGGTGTTGCGGACCGGGGTCGACGGGACCCGTCTCGAACTCGCCATGGCGCCGGCGCATCGTGCCTGGGCGCGGGGGGAAGGCTATCCGCTGGCCGAGACGGCCGCCGTGGTCTCCGCCGCGCCGGTGCATCTGTTGGTGTCGACGCCGGAGGATGAGAGCCGGATCTGGCGCAACCCCGAGGTTCCCGCCGGGCTGCAGAAGCTCGCCCTCAAGGCCGTGGTCGAGCCGCGGGTTCCCGAGGTCGTGTGGTATGTCGACGGGCGCCCCTTCGCAGTGACCGACCCGGACGTGCCGGTGTTCTGGCCGGTCCAGCCCGGCCTGCACCGGTTCCAGCTGAGGCTGCCGGGGCGGCCGGAGGTGTCACGCACGATCAAGGTCGTCATCGAATAGCACGCCGATCGCCGCCTGCCGGGGCCAGCGCCTTTCCAAGGGGCGCTGCACCCGGTATGGGAAACGCTCCGCCGTGGCGCGCGCCCGGCCCCAGGACGATCCAATCCGCCATGACCGAGGCCCCCGCCGCCCGCCGGCGCACCTTCGCGATCATCTCGCACCCCGACGCCGGCAAGACGACGCTGACCGAAAAGCTGCTGCTGTTCGGCGGCGCCATCCAGCTGGCAGGCGAGGTCAAGGCGAAGAAGAACCGCGTCAGCGCGCGCTCGGACTGGATGGGGATCGAGAAGGAGCGCGGCATCTCGGTGGTCACCTCGGTGATGACGTTCGAGTATGCCGACTGCGTGTTCAATCTGCTCGATACTCCCGGCCACGAGGACTTCTCCGAGGACACGTACCGGACGCTGACCGCCGTCGACTCGGCCGTGATGGTGATCGACGCCGCCAAGGGCATCGAGGCGCGCACCCGCAAGCTGTTCGAGGTCTGCCGCCTGCGCGACATCCCGATCGTCACCTTCATCAACAAGATGGACCGGGAGAGCCGCGATCCGTTCGACCTGCTCGACGAGATCGAGAAGACGCTGGCGCTCGACACCGCCCCGGTGACCTGGCCGATCGGCCGGGGTCGCAGCTTTGCCGGCACCTACGACATCGGCCGCTCCAGCCTGCGACGGATCGACAACGACGACACGCTGCAGAAGGTCAACGGCCCGGAGGATCCGGTGCTGGCGGAGCTGCTGCCCGAGCACGAGCGCGAGGCCTTCCGCGAGGAGATCCTGCTCGCATCCGAAGCGCTGAAACCCTTCACGCTGAAGGCCTTCCGCGAGGGCCATCTGACGCCGGTGTTCTTCGGCAGCGCGCTGAGAAATTTCGGCGTGCGCGACCTCATCGACGCGCTGGCCGCCTATGCGCCGCCGCCGCGCGGCCAGGATGCGGACCTGCGCCGGGTCGAGGCCGAGGAGCCGCGTATGACCGGCTTCGTGTTCAAGATCCAGGCGAACATGGATCCCAACCACCGCGATCGCATCGCCTTCATGCGCGTGTGCTCGGGCCGGCTGGTGCGCGGCATGAAGGCCAAGCTGGTGCGCACCGGCAAGAGCATGAGCCTGAACACGCCGCAGTTCTTCTTCGCCCGCAACCGCGCCATCGCCGACGAGGCCTGGGCAGGCGACGTGGTCGGCATCCCCAACCACGGCACGCTGCGCATCGGCGACACACTGACCGAGGGCGAGGACCTGCTGTTTCGCGGCGTGCCGAGCTTCGCCCCCGAGATCCTGCGCCGGGTCAAGCTGCAGGACGCCATGAAGGCCAAGAAACTGCGCGAGGCGCTGCAGCAGATGGCCGAGGAGGGCGTCGTGCAGCTGTTCGTGCCGCAGGACGGGTCCGGCGCCATTGTCGGGGTGGTGGGTGCGTTGCAGCTAGACGTTCTGGCCGACCGGCTGCAGGCCGAATACGGCCTGCCGGTCGGCTATGAGCAGACCCGGTTCTCCCTGTGCCGCTGGATCACCGCCGAAGACCGCGTCGCGCTCGACAGCTTCATGGCGACGAAGTCGTCCGCCATTGCCGTCGACCTCGACGGAGCGCCGGTGTTCATGGCCGAAAGCGCCTTCACGCTGCGCTACGACCAGGAGCGGGCACGCGGCATCGTGTTCTCGGACGTGAAGGACTATCAGGTCCGCGACAGGGCGGCCTGACCGGTGGTCTGGCTACCGTCGGCCCTGCGGCCGATGGCGAGGAGCAGGGCCGCAAGGCCGGCGGCCAGTGCCAGGAACAGCGCGATCGCCAAGCCGAACCCGGGCAGGGTGCGGGCAGCCAACAGTACGATGAAACCTGCGGCGACGACAGCGGCGATGACGATCGCCTGGGCGTTGAATGACGGCATGGAGCACTCCGGTCACGGGCGCACGATCAGGCGCCATGGTCCTGACGGGGCCGGGATCGGGGGGCCTCCCGGCGGCGGCGCGCCGTTCGGGACGGCGTTCGGTCTGTGGCGGCCTGGCCGCAGCATGGGAGACGACAGCGGGATGATGTCCGTTCCGGGGTGCGCAACGCCATCCGGAGGAATCCGGATCCGGTTGCCGGATGATGCGATGCTGGCGGGCGCCGCGGCCGGCCGCTAAACAGGAGGACCAGCGTGCGGAGGCGCCATGCCCAGCCTGATCCCCGAACCGTCCGACCTGACGATCGCCTTCGGCCATCGCGCCTACCGACTCGCCGATGCCTTTGGGGCGCGTCATCCCGAGATCGCGCACTTCCAGGCGTTCTCGACCGACGAGCTCAAGTCCCGCATGGCCGAGGTGGACGTGCTGGTGGCGTCGTTCCTCTGGCATGACAGCCTGCTCGATCATGCGCCGAAACTGCGCTTCATCCAGTCGGTCAGCGCCGGCGTCGATCATTTTCCCAAGGAGGCGCTGCGCGCCCGCGGGATCCGGCTGGCCTCCGCCCAGGGGGCGAATGAGCGGGCCGTGGCCGAGCACGCGATGGCGCTGATCCTGGCGCTGACCCGCCGGCTCGGCGAGGCGCGCGACAACCAGGCCAGGGCGCACTGGCGCGGCATGATTGGCGACCGGAGCCGGCGCGAGGACGAGCTGGGCGGCAAGACGCTGGTGATCGTCGGCATGGGGCGGATCGGCAGCCGGCTCGCCCGGCTGGCGCGGGCCTTCGACATGCGGGTGATCGGGGTCCGCCGCAACGCCGATCCGCAGCCCGAACTGGCTGACAGCATGGTCCCCACGGCCCGGCTGCACGAGGCACTGGTCGAGGCCGACATTGTTGCGCTCACCTGCCCGCTGACGCCCGAGACCACCAACCTCATTGATGCCGCCGCCCTGGCGGCACTGCGGCCCCAGGCGATGCTGGTCAATGTGGCGCGCGGCCGGGTCGTCGACGAGGCCGCACTTGTCACGGCGCTGCAGGACGGCAGGCTCGCCGCGGCGGGGATCGATTGCACGCAGGAGGAGCCGCTCGCCGCGAGCTCGCCGCTGTGGGCGATGCCGCAGGTGGTGCTGACGCCGCATACCGCCGGCGAAACGTGCCGCTATGAGGACAACATCATGGCGATCCTCGACGACAATCTCGGCCGGCTCTGGCGCGGCGAGAGCGAGCTTCTGAACCAGATCATCTGAGACAGCGGCGCGAGGGGCGCATCGCTGATTGCGGCCTCGCAAACCGCCGGGTGGTCCGCTGCCTCTCGGGCGGCCTTTGGGCTTGGCCTACACCACCACGGTGATGCGGCGGGCGGCGCGGGTCAGGCCGGTGTAGAGCCAGCGCGCGCGGTGCTCGCGGAAGGCCCAGCCCTCGTCGAACAGCACGACGTCATCCCACTGCGAGCCTTGCGCCTTGTGCACGGTCAGGGCGTAGCCGTAGTCGAACTCGTCGGTGTCGCGGCGCAGCAGCCAGGGGATCTCCTCGTCGCCGCCCTCGAAGAAGTCGCGCAGGACTTTCACGCGCACGCTCTTGCGCCGGACGACGCCGTCGTCGGGGACGATCTCGAGGCGGATCATTCCCTTCACGGGCTCGCGCAACGCCTTGACGGTCCAGATGCCGCCGTTGAGCAGGCCTTTCTTCTTGTCGTTGCGCAGGCACACCAGCTTCTCGCCCGCCGCCGGCATCGGATCGCGGAAGCCCATCAGCTCGCGGATGCGGCGGTTGTAGAGCTTGCGCGTCTTGTTGGTGCCGACCAGCACCTGGTCGGTGGCGAGCACCGCCGTGGCGTCGATGGCGTCGCGGCGGATGACGCGGCTGTCGCCGAAGCTGCCAAGCTCGAGCTTTTCGCCCTCGCGCACCGCCATCGACATGCGGATGATCGGGTTGTCGCGGGCCTGGCGATGCACCTCGGTCAGCATCATGTCGGGCTCGTGGTCGGTGAAGAAGCCACCGCCCTTCACCGGCGGCAGCTGGGCCGGATCGCCCAGCACCAGCACCGGCGTGCCGAAGGACAGCAGGTCGCGGCCGAGCTCCTCGTCGACCATCGAGCACTCGTCGATGATGATCAGGTCAGCCTTGGCGGCGGCGCTCTCGCGGTTGAGGACGAAGGACGGCTCCTCGGTCTCCACCTCGCGCGGCCGGTAGATCAGGGCGTGCAGCGTGGTCGCGCCCTCGCAGCCCTTCTGGCGCAGCACATGCGCGGCCTTGCCGGTGAAGGCGCCAAAGGCGACCTCGCCCTTGAAACCCTCGGCGAAATGCCGGGCCAGCGTGGTCTTGCCGGTGCCCGCATAGCCGAACAGCCGGAAGACCTGCGGCCGGCCCGACTTCAGCCAGGCCGAGACCTGGGCCAGTGCATCCTCCTGCTGGGGCGACCATTGCATCGGATCAGCCTAGCCGATTCACCGCGCCGACGGGCGCAGTCCGGCGACCGCCGTCATGATGACGCCGGTGAGGATCAGCGCGCCACCGGCGAGCGTCGTCAGCGCCGGCGTCTCGCCGAGGAGCAGCCAGCCCCAGACCGGCGAGAACACGGCCTCGGTCTGGGCGAGCACGACAAGGCCGACGGCAGGCACGACCGGCGAGGCGAGATTGAAGCAGGCCACGCCGACGCCGATGAAGACGGCGCCGTGCAGAAGCGCCATGGCGATGTCCTGGGCCGGTGGCACAAGGGTGCGGCCCGACGCCAGGGTGACGACGGCGCAGACCACCAGGGTCATGGCCGCGGTGCCGGCCCGCGCCGGCGTGAAGTCGCGACCGGGAGCGATCCTGACGCAGATCGAGTAAGCGGCAAAGCCGACCGAGGAGAGCAGCGCCGCGGCATTGCCGAGAATGCTGCCGCCGCCCATGTCGCCGCCCACCATCACCAGCAGGCCGGCACCGGCGAGCATGATGGCGATGATGGCCACCGGGGTGAGCGGCTCCTTGAGGATGACACGCCCGAGCACGAGGCTGAGCAACGGCGTGATCGACGCCAGGAAGATCGCATTGGCGATGGTCGTCGCCTTGAGGGCGTACACGAAGGCGATGGCGGCGAGCGACAGGCCGGCTGCGCCCACCCAGCCGGGTAGGCCGCCGCTGGCGAAGCGGGGCAGCAGCAGCCCGCGCCCCCTCAGCAGAGCCGTCGCCTCGACGGCAACCAGCAGTCCAACCGACCGCCAGACGAGGTACTGCCAGCTGTCGCTGTCGGGCGCGAGACGCACCGTAATGCCGCCGAAACTCCACAGCGTTCCGGCAGTCAGGGCCAGTACGGCCGCGACGGCGGGTTTGGGGCGCAGGAGCGCGTCGGGAATCAGCATCGGGAGGACCGGCGGCCGGGGCGGCGGCCGCGATATCGCGTCAGCCGGGTCGATGCGTCAATGCCGGTCCGGTGTCAGGCGGCAGTGTCCGTGATAGCTGCGGTTGCGTCGGCGACCTCGACCGCGGCCGAGGCACCGGCGGCGGCGGCCGCTGCGCGGGCGGCCCGGTCGGCGCGCAACACGAAGCGGAGCTGGTAGCTGAGCAGCCGCCAGTTCAACGGCTTGGTGACGTAGGACGTGGCACCGACCTCGTAGGCCCGGTCGATCGCAAACAGGTCGTCACGGCCCGTGATGACCACGACCGGGAGGGTTGCCAGCCGTTCGTCGGAGCGGATCCGCATGATCAGGCCCAGGCCGTCAAGGCGCGGCATGTCAAGGTCGACCAGCGCCATGTCGAACGGGGTTTCGACCAGCCGATCCCAGGCCTCGATGCCGTCACCCGCGGTGTCGATGGTCACGGCTGGCCCGGCGAGATGGACCTTGGCGAATTCCCGCAGGATCGGATCATCATCCGCGACAAGCAGTCGCGCCTGGTCGTCGAGCACATAGGCCAACTCGAACGGACTGCGCTTGGCGAGGAGCATGAGCTTCGCGATCCTAAAGGTCAGTCACTCACGATGATCGGGAAAGGTGAAGCAATGGTTTCAATGCGTTGAAGCCATAAAGCGCGCTTGCAACGCGGTTTCGCAAACCTTACGGGCCGGCGTGAGCCGATTGACCGCCGATCCGATTATCACCGCGGCGTTAAGCGAATGATGAGGCTTTTAGCGTTTAATGCCGGCATGATGCGCCAATCCGCCAGCGAGCCGTCGACCCGGTTTGCCATCCGCTCGATCAGAACGAAGCTCGCCCTGCTGGTGGTGGCGGCGATCGGGCTGTCGGTTGCCATCGGCACGAGCGTCGCCGCCTTGCAGGAGGCGGTCCGGTACGTCTCCGCCAAGCGCGAGGCCCTGCTGGCGACCGCCGTGGTGTTCGCGCGGGCCTCGGCAAAGCCGGTGGCCGAGCGCAACGAGCAGGCGATCCTGGTGTCGATCGCCGGCCTGCGCGACGTCGACGGGGTGCGCGGCGTCGAGGTCTATGCGCCCGACGGCACGCTGATCACGGATCTGGGCCAGGCCGTCGTGCTGGGTCGCGACGCCGTGGTGTCGCTCCAGCCTGTGCGTGTGTTTTCGCGCGCCTTTGCGAGCCTGGTCTGGTCGGTCTACCAGAGCCGCTCGATCGTGGCCTCCGTGCCGATCGTGCACAATGGCGACGAGACGGTGGGGTCGATCACCATCGTGGCCGACGCCAGCGACTTTCAGGAACGGGTCGGCTGGACCGTGCTTGCGACAACGGCAGGCGGACTGGTCGCCCTGCTGCTGGGGCTCGGGGTGGCGTTCTGGCTGCAGCGGCGCATCACCGCTCCGATCACCGAGCTGGCCGCGACCATGGCGCATGTGCGCGTGGTGCACGACTTCGGCATCAGCGCAAAGCGCACGACGCAGGATGAGGTCGGCGATCTCGTCACCAGCTTCAATGCGATGATCGGCGAGATCCGCGAGCGCGACATCCGCCTCGCGCGTCACCGTGCCACGCTCGAGCAGGACGTCGCCGACCGGACCCGCGACCTGCGGGTTGCCAAGATTGCGGCCGAGACGGCCAACGCCGCCAAGTCGGACTTCCTGGCGACGATGAGCCACGAAATCCGCACGCCGATGAACGGCATGCTGGTGATGGCCGAGTTGCTCGCGGCAGCCGACATGCCGGCAAGGCCGCGCCGCTACGCCGAGGTCATCGCCCGGTCGGGGCAGAGCCTGCTCGCCATCATCAACGACATCCTCGACTTCTCGAAGGTCGAGGCGGGCAAGATGGAACTGGAGGCGATCCCGCTCGACCCGGCGGAGACGGCCGACACGGTGCTCAACCTGTTCTGGGAGCGGGCGCAGCGCAAGAATCTCGACCTTGCGGCCTCGGTGGCGCCGGACGTGCCAGCCAGCATCATCGGCGACCCGGTCCGCCTCAACCAGGTCATCGGCAATCTCGTCAACAACGCCCTGAAGTTCACCGAGGCCGGCTACGTCCTTTTGTCCATCGGGCGTGATCCGCATGATCCCTCGCGCATCCGCTTCGCCATCACCGACACGGGCATCGGCATTCCGCAGGACAAGATCGACACGCTGTTCGAGGCCTTCGCCCAGGTCGACCAGACCACGACACGCAAATTCGGCGGCACCGGCCTCGGGCTGGCGATCTGCAAGCGCCTGGTCGATGCCATGGGTGGCAGCTTCCGCGTCACCAGCGAGGCAGGGCGCGGCTCGACCTTCGCGTTCTCGTTCCCGATCCTCGGGCCGGCTGCCCCGCGCGAGGTGCCGCAGGTCGAGGCACCGGGCCTCATCGCGCGCCGGCGCGCGGTCGTCGCCATCCGGGGCGATGCGACGGCCCGCATCGCGGCCGATCTCATCGCCTCGTGCGGCTATGCGGTGGAGCGCCGCGACGCCGACGACCTGACGTCCGGGCTGCCACCGGTCGATCTCGTCGTGGTCGAGGGGACCGTGCTGGCTGGCCTGCCAATCCCGGCGCCGGATTTGCGGCCCCGCCACATCATTGCCGTGACCACGATGGGCGACGGTGCCGAGCGTCATCTTGAAGACGGGCGGCGGTGCGATGCCGCCCTGGTGCGGCCTTTGGCCCACACCGAGATGCTCGCGCTGCTGCGCCGCGTTGTCGAGGGACGTCCGCTCGACGGTGCGGCCGGACAGCGCAAGGCGCGCCTCGCCGCCGTGCCGCAGTTTCCCGGCCGCTGTGTCCTCGTGGCCGACGACAGCGCCGTCAACCGCGAGGTTGCCGTCGAGGCGCTGTCGCGGCTCGGTATTCGTGCCGAAGTCGTCGAGGACGGCCGCAGTGCCGTCGAGGCAGCACGCCGCGGCGGGATCGACCTGATCCTGATGGACGGCTCGATGCCGGACATCGACGGTTTCGAGGCCAGCCGGCAGATCCGCGCCCGCGAGGCCGCGGACGGCAGTGCACGCCTGCCGATCGTCGCGCTCACCGCCCATGTGGTCGGTTCGGCAGCCGATCTGTGGCGCGACGCCGGCATGGACGGAATCCTGCACAAGCCGTTCACGATCGCGGCCATGGCCGAGTGTCTTGCGCCCTTCCTGCAGCAGGCCGAAGGCGAGGCCGGTGCAGCCTTTGCTGCGATCGTCGATAGCGTGGACGTGTCCCCGGCGCCCGCTGCGGCCGCCGATATGGCCGCGGTTCCGGCCGCCGAAGGGCCGCCGCTGATCGATCCGGATGTGATGGAACAGCTCGAATCCATGGCGAGCGCCGATGGTGGTGCCTTCCTGGCCCGCATCCTTGGCCTGTATCGCGAGCATGCGCCGCGCACCGTCTCCGACTTCGTGGCCTGCGTCGCCAGCGGAGCAGCCGAGGACCAGGCCAAGGCCGCGCACGCGCTGAAATCGATGAGCTACAATGTCGGTGCCGCCCGCATCGCGGCGGCCGCAGGCGAGATCGAGCGGATCATCCGGGTCGATGGCGGACGGGTCGATGCCGGGCACGCGGCGGCGCTCGATGCGCTGCTAACCGAGACGCTGGCGGCCTTTGCGGCACGCCATCCTGCCGCCTTCGGCGAACCGTCCCGGATGGCCGCTCGCGCCTGATCCTCTGATGCGGCGCCTTGCCGCAGTGCGTCTGCGGTCGGGCGCGAAACCCTGCCTTGCCCTCCGGAATTCCCCCCTTGGATGAATCCGTTTCCGCGCGGTTGATCTCGGTCAACGCTGTGTCATCGACCCGCGGCCATGGTGCATCCGCAATCGACCGAGCTTTCGGTACGGCCCGTCATCGCTACGGTGCCGTCCTACTCCGGTCATCGATGCAGGCCGTGGGGTCGAAGGGGGTTTCCAATGGCGCAAGCCGCGTCCATCCGCAAAACACTGACGATCGGAGAGGGAGGCACGGCGCTCGCCATGGTGGCGCTCGCAGCCCTGTCGATCCTGATCTCGGCCAAGGCCCACACGGCGGCCTACGCGTTCCACGCCGCCCTGTTCGCCGCGGGCAGCATCGCGACGGTGTTCGTGATCATGAACCGGTTCTTCGCCCGTCCGGCGGAACCGGTTCCGCAGGTGATCGACGGCAAGCCGAACTACAATTATGGGCCGATCAAGTTCACCACCATCGCCGCCCTGTTCTGGGGGATCGCCGGCTTCACCGTGGGCCTGTATGCGGCGCTCGAGCTGGCCTATCCGGCGCTGAACTTCGACCTGCCCTTCCTCAATTTCGGCCGCATCCGGCCGCTGCACACCTCGGCGGTGATCTTCGCCTTCGGCGGGAATGTGCTGCTGGCGACGTCGTTCTACGTGGTGCAGCGCACGTCCCATGCGCGGCTTGCCGGTGACATCGCGCCCTGGTTCGTGGTGCTGGGCTACAACTTCTTCATCCTCATCGCCGGCACCGGCTACCTGCTCGGGATCACCCAGAGCAAGGAATACGCCGAGCCCGAATGGTATGCGGACCTCTGGCTCACCATCGTGTGGGTCGCGTACCTGCTGGTCTTCCTGGCGACGCTGGCGAAGCGCAAGGAACCCCACATCTACGTGGCGAACTGGTTCTACCTCGCCTTCATCGTCACCGTGGCGATGCTGCATATCGGCAACAACGTCGCCATCCCGCTGTCGATCTTCTCGCCGAAGTCCTACATCGTCTGGTCCGGCGTGCAGGACGCCATGGTGCAGTGGTGGTACGGCCACAACGCCGTCGGCTTCTTCCTCACCGCCGGCTTCCTGGCGATCATGTACTACTTCGTGCCGAAGCAGGCCAACCGGCCCGTCTACTCCTATCGCCTGTCGATCGTGCACTTCTGGGCGCTGATCTTCATCTACATCTGGGCGGGCCCGCACCACCTGCACTACACGGCGCTGCCGGACTGGGCGCAGACGCTGGGCATGGTGTTCTCGATCATCCTGTGGATGCCGTCCTGGGGCGGCATGATCAACGGCCTGATGACCCTGCAGGGGGCCTGGGACAAGCTCCGCACCGATCCGGTGCTGCGCATGATGGTCGTGTCGGTCGCCTTCTACGGCATGTCGACCTTCGAGGGTCCGCTGATGTCGATCAAGGCGGTGAACTCGCTC
>JBEIIL010000057.1:0-22831 GCA_040380755.1 Methylobacteriaceae bacterium
ACCCGACTGGAAGGCAGCCTCACCCTCGACGACCTGCCGGACCGGACCGGCGGTCCCGCCCGCTATGTGCGGGTGCGCGAAACCGGCGGCCGAATCGGCTTCATCACGCCGCTGACCCACAATTTCTGCGAGAGCTGCAACCGCGTGCGGGTCACCTGCACGGGCACGCTCTACATGTGCCTTGGCCAGGAGGACGCCGCCGACCTGCGCACGCCGCTGCGGGCCAGCGAGTCCGACAGCGCCCTCGACGCCGCCATCGTGTCGGCGATCGCGCGCAAGCCCAAGGGCCACGACTTCATCATCGACCGCGTCACGCGGCAGCCCGCCGTCGGCCGTCACATGAGCGTGACGGGAGGCTAGGACGCCCAGTTCGCTTTGAAGTCGCGGTAAAGCGTCAGGCCGCCGCAGGCGTAGATTGTCTGCCCGGTCACATAGCGGGACTCGTCGCAGGCAAGGAAAACATAGACAGGCGCGATGTCGTCCGGCGAGGCCGCGAACCCCATCGGGATCTGGCTCCCAACGGCAGCGCGCGCAACCGGATCGCCAGCCCAAGCGGCGTTCATGTCGGTGGCGACAGCACCCGGCCCCACCGCGTTGACGCGGATGCCACGGTCCGCAAACTCCAGCGCCAGTGTGCGTGTCAGATGGCCGAGGCCACTCTTGGCCATCGCATAGGCGGCAAAGCCCGGCTTCGGGATGGTCTCATGCACGCTGGTCGTGTTGATCACGACGCCGCTGCCGGGACGCGACAGGAAATGCGCGATGGCCGCTCTGGCGCACAGCGCCGGACCCTCGAGGTTCACCGCGAGGATCCGCGACAGCACCGCGGGATCGAAGCTGTCACCCGGCGTCTCGCTCTGGATGCCGGCATTGTTGACGAGGATGTCGAGCCGTCCCCAGGCCGCCAGCAGGGTGTCGATCATCGCCGTCACGGCCGTGGGGTTGGCCACGTCGGCCGGGGCCTCGCGGTGGGCTGCCGGGGGCAGGCCGGCGGCCGCCGTCGCGGCCCGGCAGCCGGCCAGCGTCTGCGCCGCCCCATCGGCGTCGCCGACATGGTTGACCGCCACGGTGGCACCCTCCCTTGCGAAGGCTTCGGCCACGGCGCGGCCAATGCCACGCGAGCCGCCGGTGACGAGGGCGAAAGTGTCGGCAAGACGAAGCGGGACCTGGGGCACGACGTTCTCCGGTTGGGTCACCAGAGTGGCGGTGGCGGCGCCGGCGTCAAGCGGAGCGTAGGCGGGACACGAACAGCTCGAGCTGGGCGCCGAAGGTCTGCGACTGGTTGGCGAGTTCGACCGAACGGTGGCGCATCTCGCCGCCCGAGCTGTCGAGCGCATCCATCGCCGAGCGGACGTGATGGGCGGCCTCGCCAACGGTCGCGGCGCTGCGCGCCGCCTTCTGGGCGCTGCCGGCGATGTCATCGGTGGCCTTGCGCTGCTGCTCGACGGCGGTCGCAATGGCGCGGGCGATGCCCGAGACCTCGCCGATGGTCTGCACGATCGTGGCGATCTGGCTGACGGAGCGGTGGGTCGCCTCCTGGATCGCGCGGATCTGCTCGCCGATGTCCTCGGTGGCGCGGCTGGTCTGGGACGCCAGCGACTTGACCTCGGAGGCGACGACCGCAAAGCCGCGACCGGCCTCGCCGGCGCGCGCTGCCTCGATGGTGGCGTTAAGTGCCAGCAGGTTGGTCTGGGCGGCAATCTCGGAGATCAGGCCGGCGACAGAGCCGATCTGGGCCACGGCCCCGGCGAGCTGCTTCATCGCCCGATCCATCTCGGCCACGTCGGCCGAGGCGCGGTTGGCGACGTCGAGCGAGCGGTGGACCTGGCCGCCGATCTCGCCGATCGACTGGGACAGGGTTTCGGTCGCGGTCGCGGTGGCCGTGATCGTTCCGAGGCTGTCGCGGGATGCTGCCTCGGCCCGGTCAACCTCCGAACGGGCATGCTCGGACGCCGTCAGGGTTGCGCCAGCAGTGGTCTGCACCGCCTTCGCGGCGGCGGCCACGAAGGTCGAGATCGAACCGGCGCCCGACGAGAACTCGGCGATGGCCTTTTCGACGTGGGTGCGGCGGTCCTCGAGCGAGCGCTTCAGCTCCGCCTGCTCGATGGCCATTGCGTTGAGGGCATCGACGGTGATGAACCGCAGCACGGCCATGCATCGCTCGGCGGTGGCCGGACCGGAGAACCGGTGGCGCCGCCCCAGATGCGTGAACAGGTGGGCGGCCAGCGTGGCGGCCGTGGCGAGACGAATTCGCGGGCCGTAGCCGTCGCGCATCTCCCTGGCGATGGTGGCGCGCAGCCGCACCACGTAGGCCGCGTCCATGGCGCCGTCGAACATGTCGATATAGTAGCGCGACTGGAAGCCGACATAGTCGCGCTGGTGACGGGCGACGAACTCGGAAAAGCCCGGGAGGTCGCGCCAGCTGTCATAATAGTCGCTGAGAACACGGGCGGCATCCCGCTCGACAACGGGTTGCAGGTCGCGCACCACGGCGACGACCTTGTCATCGATGAAAAAGGCCTTGCGGCGCGACTGCAGATCGCTCTCGAACGACATCGTCAGTCCTCAATCCAATCCTTCTGACCTAGCAGCTGCGGCTTAACGCGCGACTAACCAACAGGCCCCTCCGTCCATGCCATCATGGAATTGACCTCGGCACGGCCCGGCTGTGCAGGGTGCGAAAGCAGCCGGGGTTGCTGCTAGGATCGGACCAGGGAGGACATGCGATGGGGCGGACATACGACGTCATCGTCGTTGGTGTGGGTGGTGTCGGCGCGGCGACTTGCCTGCAGCTTGCACGCCGCGGCCAGCGCGTGCTCGGGCTCGAGCGCTTCGACGTGCCGCATGCGGAAGGCTCATCGCATGGCGGCAACCGCATGATCCGGCTGGCCTATTTCGAAGGTGCCGCCTACATGCCGCTGGTCCTGCGCGCCCACGCGCTCTGGCATGACCTCGGCCGCGAAGCCGGTGAGCCGCTGATCTGGGAGACCGGAACGCTGGATCTCGCCCCCGCGGGTGCCGGCGTGGTCGAGGAGGCCGAGGCCGCCTGCCGCGCCCACGGCCTCGCGCACGAGACCTTCGATGCCGCTGGCGTGATGCAGCGGTGGCCGGTGTTCAGGCTGCCGGCTGGCCATGTGGGGCTGCTGCAGCCGCAGGGCGGATTTGTCGCAAGCGAGCGCGGCATTGTCGCTCAGGTGGGCCTGGCGCTGGATGCGGGCGCGGAGATCAGGGCCCGCGAGAGGGTGCTCGACTGGCAGCCCATCGGCGATGGCGTCCGGGTGAGGACTGAACGCGGCACCTACGAGGCCGGCGCGCTTGTGCTGTCGGCAGGCGCCTGGATCAGCCGGTTCGTGCCGCCGCTGGCGGCGGTGACGCAACCCTACAGGCAGGTGTTTGGCTGGTTCCGGCCACGCACGCCGGAGGCCTTCGCGCAAGGGCGGTTTCCGTCCTTCACGATGCTGGCGGAGGGCGGCCATTTCTATGGCTTCCCGCTGTGGCAGCACCCCGGCTTCAAGGTGGGCGGGCCGCATCACGGCCGCGAGGCCTGCGACCCGGACACGGTCGACCGCGCCATCCGGGACAGCGACATCGCCGGCCTGGCCGACTGGCTGGCGCGGTTCATCCCCGATGCGGCAGGGCCCTTGCTGGCGCTGCGCACCTGCCTGTACACGATGACGCCGGACGAGCACTTCATCGTCGACCGGCTACCTGGCCTGCCACAGGTGATCGTGGCGTCGCCCTGCTCCGGCCACGGCTACAAGTTCACCCCGGTGATGGGCGAGGTGCTGGCAGACATGGCCTGCGGGCGGACGCCCGCCTTCGACATCAGCGGCTTTGCGCTGTCGCGCTTCACCTGACGGACCCGACCATGAGCCTCCCGCCGACGCCGGCACAGAACCGCCGCGGCATCCTCGCCATGGTTGCGTCGATGGCCATTTTCACTGCCAACGACACGTTCACGAAACTTGCCCGCGTCGACCTGCCGGTCGGCGAGGTGCTGTTCATTCGTGGGGTTTTCGCTGGGATGGTCAGTCTTGCGCTGGTGGTGGCGTTTGGCGAAACGCGGAAGATGCACCTGGCTTTTCGCGCGCCGGTGCTGGCCCGCGCCGGCATGGAGGCCGCGGTGGCCTTCACCTTCATCCTGGCGATCGGCCACATGCCACTCGCCGATCTCACGGCGATCATGCAGACCACGCCGTTGCTGATCGCGCTGTATTGCGCGCTGACCGGGATCGCACCGATGGGTCCCCGCCGGTGGGCCGCGGTGCTGGTCGGCTTTCTGGGCGTGCTGCTCGTCGTCAAGCCGGGCGGCGCCGGCATCGGCCTCGACACCGCACTGGCGCTCGGCTCCGCCGTGCTGGTGGCATCGCGCGACATGGTCACGCGGCGGCTCGACGATGCCATTCCGTCGGTGGTCGTGCTGTTTGCGACCTCCGTGATCGTGGCGGCGGCCGGAGGAGCGCTGAGCATGGTCGAGAACTGGAAGCCGGTCAGCGTCGGCACCGTCGCCATGCTTGGCCTGGCCGGCTTCTGCGTCGCCGTCGGCCATCTGTTTGCCATTATCGCCTTCCGCAGCGTCGATGTCGCCGTCGTGTCGCCCTTCCGCTACTCGGTGATGCTGTGGGCGACGCTGGCGGGGTTCCTCGTGTTCGGCGATGTGCCCGACGCCGCGGCCCTCGCCGGCGCCGCGCTGATCGCGGGCAGTGGACTCTACACCGTGCATCGTGAGCGGATCCGGGCTGCCGAGGCCGCCCGACTGCTGACCCGACATGATGTCAGATCAAGCACCTAGCCCAGCCTGATCGCAGATGATAAGAGCCAAATGACGATCGCTGATCGGTACCCGCTTGCCAGTTCGATCGTCCAAAGACGACAAATTCTGATGACAGTCAGCCCAGGGAGGGCCGATCGTGCAGGGAATGCTGAAGATAAGCCGGGCCATTGATGCGTTTTCGACACTCGTGGGTCGGTGGCTGTCATGGCTTATCGTTGTGGCGGTGGGCGTATCGACGATCAACGCACTGATCAGAAAGATTTTCGACCAGTCTTCGAATGCCTGGCTTGAGTTACAGTGGGTTCTCTTCGGTGCAGTTTTTCTGCTTTGCTCATCGTGGACGCTGCTGGCCAACGAGCATATCCGCATCGATATTGTGAACAGTCACTTCTCCAAGCGGGTACGCGATTGGATCGATGTGTTCGGTCACGTCGTGTTCCTGCTGCCGTTCACGATCGTGATGATCATCGTCACGACGCCGTTCGTGTACCGCTCGATCGCGATCAACGAGCAATCGGGGAATGCCGGCGGCCTGCCGCAATGGCCGGCCAAGACGCTGGTCTTGCTCGGCTTCATCATGCTGTTCTTCCAGGGTATTTCCGAGCTGATCAAGCGGATCGCGATCATGCGCGGAGACTTGCAGGACACCGTGTCGGGTGGCGGGCACCATGCCGCCGCCGAGGCCGAGGCCGAGCGTCTGCTCGCATCAAGCGCCGAAGCCGCCGCATCTCGTTGAGTCCCCCTTCCCGTACCCCGGTGTCCGGAGTTCGAACACGATGACCGCTTTCTTGATCCAGAACATGGCGCCGATCATGTTCGGCTCGCTCGTGGTGTTCCTGCTCATGGGGTACCCGGCGGCGTTTGCACTGGCTGCCAATGGTCTTGTATTCGGGCTTCTCGGCATCGAACTCGGCCTGTTCAGACCGGATTTTCTGCAGGCCTTGCCTGAACGCATCTACGGGGTGATGAACAACGACACCCTGCTGGCGATCCCGTTCTTCACCTTCATGGGTCTGATCCTCGAGCGGTCGGGGATGGCCGAGGATCTGCTCGACACGATCGGTCAGCTGTTCGGCACACTGAGAGGCGGCCTTGCCTATGCCGTCATTTTCGTCGGGGCGCTGCTGGCGGCGACGACCGGTGTCGTTGCCGCATCGGTGATCTCGATGGGCCTGATCTCGCTGCCGATCATGCTGCGCTACGGCTATGACCGGCGCCTCGCGTCGGGCGTGATCGCGGCTTCAGGCACGCTGGCACAGATCATTCCGCCTTCGCTGGTCCTCATCGTCATGGCCGACCAGCTCGGTCGCTCGGTCGGCGACATGTACGAGGGAGCCTTCATTCCTGGCCTCGTCCTGTCGGCCCTCTATGCGCTTTACGTGTTCCTGGTGACGGTCTTCTTCCCCAAGGCAGCGCCCGGTCTGCCCAAGGACGCCGTCGACTTCATCGAGCCCAATGGCACGCGCGGCGTATGGCAGCTGGGCGTGCTGGTGCTGTTTTCAGGCTTGGTCGGCGTCTGGGTGATGCAGCAGACATCGATCAAGGGCGGAGCCGATTTCGTCATCCTCACCATGTCGATCGGCGTCACCGTCTCGTTTGTGTGCGCCGTGTTCAATTCGGTGTTCGGTGCAAAGCGCGTTGTCCTGACACTGCTGGTCACGATTGGTTTCGTAGCAGCGTGGTGGTTCCTGAAGGGAGCCGGCTGGGAAAAGACAGCACTGCTGGCGGAGGCACTGGCGGCGGGCGCGCTTTACGCGAGCGTTGTCGGTCTCGTCGAGCGGTTTTCGGGCATCCGGTTGATGTCGCGGATCGCGCAGCAGGTCACCTTCGTCATGGTGCCGCCGCTCGGTCTGATCTTCCTCGTGCTCGGCACGATCTTCATCGGGCTGGCGACACCGACCGAGGGCGGTGCGATGGGAGCCGCAGGGGCAATGATCCTGGCGGCAATGAAAGGCCGGCTGAAGTTTGATCTTGTGCGCCAGGCGACCGAATCCACGGCGAAACTGTCAGCCTTCGTCCTGTTCATTCTCGTCGGAGCGCGGGTCTTCTCCCTCACCTTCTATGGCGTCAGCGGCCATGTCTGGGTCGAGCACCTGCTGACGTCGCTGCCCGGGGGCCAGCTCGGGTTCATGATCGTCGTCAACATCATGATCTTCGTGCTGGCATTCTTCCTGGACTTCTTCGAGCTGGCCTTCATCGCCATTCCGCTGATTGGCCCTGTCGCCGAGAAGCTGGGGATCGATCTGATCTGGTTCGGTGTCATCCTGGCCGTCAATATGCAGACGTCCTTCATGCATCCACCGTTTGGATTTGCTTTGTTCTACCTTCGCTCCGTCGCAGCCCGGCAGCCCTACAAGGACAAGGTCACCGGGACGATGATGGAACCCGTTACGACGGGGCAGATCTATTGGGGCGCAGTTCCATTCGTCGTGATCCAATGCATCATGGTGGCGCTGGTCATTCTGTTCCCGCAGATGGTCATGCACTACAAGTCGTCAGCGGTTCAGATAGACGAGAAGAAAGCGATCGAGCAGTTGCAGAACCTGTCTCCCGGGCTCGAGGCTGCCCCTCCGGCCATCGATTTCGGACAGCCCCCGAAGATCCAGTAGCAGCCCGGCCAACTGCTGCCGCGCAGAAGGCTGCTGTCCAATACGCCGGGCGGGGTTTGGCTCTATCCGGCGCCACCTCGGGCCAAGGCTCTGGTCAAACGGAAAAGCCCCGGAGGATGATCCTCCGGGGCTTTTCCTTGTCGTCGTGACGCGAGCGGGCTCAGCCCTTGGCGCGCGAGCGGATCATGTAGTTGTCGTAGGTGAAGTCGGCGATCTGCAGCCAGAGATACTGGTCGTTGCGGAAGGCCATGTAGGGGTCGTGGATCTTCTTGAACTCGGCATTGTCCTTGGCGATCTCGGCGTAGAGCTCGAGAGACGCCTTCTGGCACGCATCCATGACGTCCTGCGGGAACGGACGCAGCTGGGCGCCGCCCTGCACGAGACGCTTGATCGCAGCCGGGTTGCGGGCGTCGTACTTCGCCTGCATGTCGACATTGGCGTAGCCGGCGGCCGCCGTCACGGCTGCCTGGTAGTGCTTCGGCAGCTCGTTCCACTTGGCCTGGTTGATGAAGAAGTGCAGCGCGGCGCCGCCCTCCCACCAGCCCGGGTAGTAGTAGAACGGGGCAACCTTGTTGAAGCCCAGCTTCTCGTCATCGTAGGGTCCGACCCACTCGGCGGCGTCGATGGTGCCCTTTTCCAGCGCCGGGTAGATGTCGCCACCGGCGATCTGCTGCGGCACGGAGCCAAGCTTCTGCAGGACGCGGCCGGCGAGGCCGCCGATGCGCATCTTGAGGCCGTTAAGGTCGGCGACGGTCTTGATTTCCTTGCGGAACCAGCCGCCCATCTGGGCACCCGTGTTGCCACCGGGAAGCGAGTAGATGTTGTACTTCTTGTAGAATTCGTTCAGCAACTCCTGCCCGCCGCCATGATAGAACCAGGCGTTCTCCATGCGGGAGTTGAGCCCGAACGGCACAGCGGTGCCGAACGCAAAGGTCGGGTCCTTGCCGACATAGTAGTAGGACGCCGTGTGGCAGCACTCGACGGTGCTGTTCTGGACAGCGTCGGCGGCCTGCAGGCCGGGGACGAGTTCGCCGGCGGCGAAGACCTGGATCTGGAACTTGCCGTCGGTGGCCTCGGAGACCAGCTTGGCCATGACTTCGGAGGCGCCGAAGATGGTGTCGAGCGACTTGGGGAAGCTCGACGTCAGGCGCCACTTCACCTCCGGCATCGACTGGGCGACGGCCGGCGCTGCCACGGCGGTGGCGGCCATGCCGACGCCCGCAACCTTGATGAACTGCCTACGCTTCATTGGGTATCCCTCCCGGCTTATTGCCTTCAGACAGGCACCCATGCGTTATGCACTTGGTACCGTCCCTGACCGCGCATAGCACGTTTCCCCGGGTCGTAAAATGGGTGGAGGCGCTGATCCGGCGGGCTCGCGCAAGATGACCGGCAGTTTGCCTCCCGGTGCCTGTTTCAGGAGCAGGAGTCGGGACTTGGCGCCCGGTGCGGGATCGAACGCAGATCACGAAGTTGTCATGCATTCAGTCTGCACCCGTGCCCGAGCTTGCGCCCAGCCCGTGTCCATCGTCTGCCTTGACCTGTGCCGCCAAGCCGGTCCGATCACCCGACTTGCCAGCGTGCCGCCGATGGCTGCTGATGGGTGCGTCCGCAAGCTGGAGCGATGGCGATGGGATTTCCCGTTCAGGGCTGGATCGTGGCGGCCGGGATTTTCGACATCGCCTTTGCGGCGTTCCACGCCCTGTTCCCGATCATTTTCCGCTGGGATGAACGCCTGAAGCGGCTTGATCCGGTGAACCGGGCCATCATGCGGACCCTCAACATCATGCTGGCTTTGGTGATGCTGGCCGGCGGCATGGCTTTCGCGCTTCTGCCCGAAGTGGTCGTGGCAGACAGGCTGGGCCGCGGTATGCTGTTTGCCGCCGCGGGCCTCTGGCTGGTGCGTGCGGCCCTGCAGGGGCCGATGTTCGGCCTCGCCCACCCGGCCTCGAAGGCGATCACGCTGGTCTTCGGCCTCGGAGTGGCCCTGCACGCCGTGCCGGCCTGGCCGTAGCTAATCGATGACGATGCGCGGCGCAGCGCGACGGCCACCGCCCGACAGAGTTGCCCAGACCTTCCCGGCGATCTCGCGGTAGGCCGCCGCATGCGGTCCGTCCGGCGCGGTGGCCACCACCGGCAGGCCGGCGTCTGAGGTTTCGCGGATCGACATGGCAAGCGGCACTTCGCCGAGGAACGGGATGCCGAGGCGCTGGGCCTCGTCGCGGGCGCCGCCATGACCGAAAATGTCGGACCGTCCGCCGCAATGCGGGCAGATGAAGGTCGACATGTTCTCGACAAGGCCAAGGATCGGCACCTCGACGCGGCGGAACATGGCGATGCCGCGCCGGGCGTCGATCAGGGCGAGGTCCTGCGGTGTCGAGACAATCACCGCCCCGGCCAGCGGCACCGCCTGCGCCATGGTGAGCTGCGCGTCGCCGGTGCCGGGCGGCATGTCGACCACCAGCACGTCCAGCGGCGCCCAGGCGACCTCGCGCAGCATCTGCTGGATGGCGGACATGACCATCGGCCCGCGCCAGATCACCGGTGCTTCCTCCTCGATGAGGAACCCGATCGACATGATCTTGAGGCCGAAGGCGGAGAGCGGCCGCATGATGCGGTTCTCGAGCAGCTGCGGCTTTTCGTTGATGCCGAACAGCTTGGGCATCGACGGGCCATAGATGTCGGCGTCGAGAACGCCGACCTTGAGGCCGAGCGCGGCCAGGCCGAGCGCCAGGTTGGCGGCGGTCGTCGACTTGCCGACACCGCCCTTGCCGGAGGCGACGGCGATGATGTGCTGCACGCCGGTCACGCCGGCCCGCTGGGTGGCGGCGGCGGCGCGCGGGCCGGGCACGGCCGGCCCCGGAGATGCTGCCCCCGCCTGGGCGGGACGCTCGGCCGTCAGCGTCGCGAGAACGCCGTCGACCCCCGGCAGGCGGCGCACGGCGTCCTCGGCGGCCTTGCGCAGCGGCTCGGCGGCGGACGCCCGCGCGGGATCGGCGACGATCGACAGATAGACCTTGCCGCCCTGGATCGAGACGCCGGCCAGCGCCCCGGAGCCGGGCAGCGGGGTGCGGCCGTCGGGGCCCATCACGGCGGCAAGGGCCGCCAGCACTTCCTTCTCGGTCGGCACGCGGCGTTCTCCCGGCAGCGCCCGGCAGGGCGACGCTCGTCTATAGGCCAGCCCTGCAGGCGGTCAATCGCCGTGCGGCCGACGCCATTGCGGCAGCGATGCCGTACGAGGCATAATCGGCGCAATCGCCGGAGAACCGGCGGATCGTGAAAGCAGTCTGCCCCCGTGACCTGTGCCGGCCGAATCCTGTTCGCGCTGATCGCGTGCCTTGTGGCGGCAATCGCGCCCGCGCGGGCCGAAGGCCCGCTGCGCCCCCGCGCCGAGTTGCGCATTGCAACCGAAGGCGCCTATCCGCCCTTCAACTATGTGGATACGGACGGGCAGCTGCAAGGATTCGAAATCGACCTTGCGCGAGCATTGTGCGACCGGATCAATGCCTCTTGCAGCTTCGTCCAGACCGACTGGGAAAGCCTGCTGCCGGACCTGCGCCGGTCAAAGGTGGACGCGATTGTCGCATCCCTCGAGATCACCGAGGAGCGGCGGCAAAAGATCGCGTTCACGCAGCGCTACTACCGGACCCCTGCTGTCTTCATGGTGCGCCAGAGCAGTCCGCTGTCCGACGTGTCGCCCACGGGGCTGAAGGGCCGGAGGCTTGGGGCGATGGCCGGGATCGTCTACGCCACCTATCTGGAGGAGCTCTACAAGGCCGGGTCCGAGATCAAGCTCTACGCCAACCAGGACGAGGCCAGCCTCGATCTCGCACTCGACCGGATTGATGCCGTGCTGGGTGACAAGATCGCCCTGCAGGAGTGGCTGAACCGGGGCAAGGAGGCGCAGTGCTGCCGCTTCCTCGCCGATGCGCCGAACGATCCTCTCTATTTCGGCGAGGGTTACGGGATCGGCCTGCGCAAGGGCGAGACGGCCCTGCGCAAGCGGCTCGACCAGGCGATCGAGGACATCCAGGCCGACGGCACCTACGAGGCCATCCGGACCCGGTATTTTCCTTTCGACGTCCGTTAACGTTTCATCCTGTTGCAGAACGCTTCGTTTCGTTCCGCCTGATCCCACAATTATACGTCACGTCGCAAGAAAACTGCATTTTTCAATTATATGACTACTTTCGCACCATTCATTCATCTGATTACATTCGATCCTCGGCTCTTAACCTTAATGTCGTGAGCCGGACACTCGTGCCGCATCGACCGAGGCTGGCACCTCGGGCCTGAAGCACCACAGACCTCGTTTGATCCGGGTTCTCGCCCTCGTCGGGCCATGGCCTTGAGGACGGCGACAGCGAGGCGAAGGCGGGCCGCCATTGGCAGCGCAACCGGCGCAGCCCTGGGGAAACAAGGGAGGGGACGGGTCATGGCCACCGAAGCAACGTATCGTGTTCCGACAGGCAATTCTGTCGTGGCCCATGCAAGGCCAGATCTCGCAAACGCCTTCGAGACGAGCCTCGCCAAGGCCACGGGCAGGGCGAGCGGTTCGTCAACGCCCGCAAACCCGCCAGCGTCCAACAGCGGTAGCGGCGGGCACCGCGGAGGACCGACGTCGACCGGTGGACAGCAGCAGGTTCCAGGCCCAGGCGGCGCTGAGGGCCCGGCACACAAAATCCTCTCGACGGTTGCACCAGATGCGATCGTCTATTCAAACAATTGGCTCACCAAAGACCACACCCGCCATTTTGTCCTCGTCAATCCGCTGGCCGGAACGGCCTCGCATTTCATCAGCCACAAAGACTCTCTCAAAAAGGAGATGTGGGGAGTTCAATTCAACCGTGTACAGACGATTCACTACACACTTGAGGGGACTGGCACACGCCGTGAGGACGGTTATGGTTTTTCAAAATCCAATGCAGCGAAAGACCTCACTTTTTTCGTCAACGTTCGCGGCGGCGACACCAACCTCGTCAACAACGTCAATGGCCTGAGCGGCAATGTCGGCTTCTTCGGCTCGCCGGCGCGTGTCAGGGACGTGGCCGACGCGATGAGCCGGTCCGGCACTGGACGGATGCGCGCCATTGGTGAGGGCATTGACAAGACGCTGCGGGCCGCGGCTGCATCCGGCCAGCAGGTCGGGCTCGCCTGGCGCGGCACGCTGAGTTATGACACCAAGAGCAAGCAGGCTTTCCTGGACATTTCCGGCTTGAAAATCCCGCTGAAGGATTTTCAGAAATCTTTCGATATCCCCGTCTCCTACAACTATGGCGACGCGAGCACTGCGCGAAACAATAATATTGATTCCTATTTGCAGGGAGCAAACCCCTTTGAACTGGCGCGTTACACGCGCCGGCCGAACGGGACCTTCATCAATCACGGCGACAGCGTCTCGAATATCGCCGCGCGCATCCACCATGTGCAGGAGCAGCTTTATCCAGACACTCTGCGCAACATTCGTTCCAATCGCGATGTCCAGTCGGTTCTCCTTGGCGCGATAGACGCGCGCGACGCGTCCTTGATGACGCCGGACCGGCGTCGCTGGATGAATGAGCTGGGCCGCTGGATTGCCCCGGGGGGGCCGGCCCTGGCTCCTGTTGCTCCGGCTGGCTCGCGGACCTTCAAGGCTCAGGATCGTGCCTATCTGAACCAGACGCTTGCGACCCTGCACCAGTATGGAATTGCCGGCCTTTACGGACCAAAGGTCCAGCAGGAAGCGGCCCTCCAGGCCCGGAACCTTGGCGTATCCGGTACTCCGGGCGACAGGCAATTCGTTCGTGACGTGTTCGAAGGCGGTTTCCGCCCCATCGGGTCCTACAATGCTGGCGACCTCGCGAGGGACGTGTTCCTCGGGCTGAACCGGTATACCGCGATCGTCGCTGCGGTGTTCGACCCACAGCCGACGGCGAATGACTCGCTCATCCTGCAGCAGCGCAACTCCGCCATCAGCGGGCTTCAAAGCCGGCTGAACGCCACGCATGGCGGCGTGCTCCGGGCGCTCAGTCTTCCGTCGGGCGGACGACAGGGAGCGGCTTACGCCCGCCACGAGCAACAGGCCATGCAGGCGCTGCATCAGGTGCTGGAAACGAAAGTGCGGCAGGCAAACCGTACCTATTCCGCTCAGGCTCTCTACGACGCGTTTCTTGCGATGCCGCAGGCGGAGCGAAGCCAGCTGCGTGCGCTGATCAACGCCAGCCTGAACCTTCCTTGATCAAGGACCGGCCGGAGGCATTCCGCGTATTGACGCCCTGCTGTGTTAGACAACATGCCAGCGCTGCTGGTCCGTCTTGCGGCAGTCTCGCGCCGATCTTTCACCTCTGATCCCGCCAGCCCCGGCACCCCGCCCATGATTGCGATGAGCGGGGCCGGCATGACGGGGCGTTTGGCATTCAATCCGGCTGGCGCTGCCGCTGTTCACTGATGGGCCGCCCCTCCGGTGCGATGCCCTGGGGAAGCGGCTTGACCGGGCGTTCGAGAACGTCTGCCCGATGGGTTCTTGCCGCCATCAGGTCCCTGCGGGTCCCGGGCAATGTCCGCTGGTGTTGCGCCCTGTTACAGGACGTCGCGGGCCGTCCCGGCCGGTCCCGCAATGTTCCATCATTTCGCAATATTTCCAGATTTTCCAGACCTTTGGGGGCTTCCTCCATGACCATTGATTCGATTAGATCGTGCCATGACTTGTTAACCTTACCGGCCTGGATCCTCGACCTGTGCCGCCGTGGTACGGGACTGAGGCGCAGGCCTTAAGCATCGGAGGCGACGATGAATATCGGATCCGTTCTAGGCGGTGCAGTGTCCGGGTTCCTGACCGGCGGAGCTGCCGGCGCACTCTTTGGCGGCGGCATGGCGTTGCTCAACGGCAGTGACGCCAGGGGCAGCCAGAAGGCTGGCGCCACGGGTGGCGGCGGTGCCAGGGCCGCAGGGGGCAGCAGCACTGGCAGAGACCCCGCGGCCGAGCTCAGCAGCGCCTTTGAGAGGGCGATCGAGACCCAGCGCAAGCTGCAGGAGGTCCAGATCACCATGCAGCCCTTCCTCGACGCCGCGAAGGAAAAACCGCGCTGATGGCGCGCCGATACTGCTTTCGGTCGCCCACCCTTCTGGAAATCCCGCGATCACGGTTCAGTCCACCACCGTCGATCGCCCGGTGCGCAGCGCCCGTCGCAGCACCGAGACCGCCTTTGCGGGCGCGCTCACCCGGGCCCAGTTCGGGCCGGAGTCGCGTCCGAAACCGCCGGCAGGTCCGGCGAAGCGGGCCGCGGGGCAACGTGCCTCTCCAGCATCGGCTCCGGCCAGCGAGCCGGAGACCACAAGGACAATCAAGCCCGCTCCGGCGGCTGCACCTGCCGCGGCCGCACAGGTGGCGACGGCTCTGGCGGCTGCCGGTCCCGCGGCCGCATTCCCCTCCCCGGTCCGGCCGAAGCCCGCACCCGCGCCGTTCTCCGAGGCGCAGCTGAAGGCCGTCGAGGAGCGGACCGGCAAGGGCTTCGTGGCGCTGCTGGAACAGGAGCCGGACGGGTCGCCGGCCGTACCCTGCAGCGGCTGATGACCGCCCGCGCCATGGCCGGAACAAGCGAGTTCAAGGGCAAGGTCGACACTGACCGGCTCGACCGCGAGACGGCGGCGCTGACGGCCAATCCCCGCATCCAGTCCCTGCTCGAGCGCGCCCGCAGCGACGCGACCGAGGCGGTGCTGCACTAGACCCCGGTCGAGGTCAGCGACGCGCTGCGGCGCCGCCTCAACGATCCCGCCACGATCGCCCACCTGCGCTCCCTGCCGGCCAGGGAGCGCCGCGAGGCCGCCGATGCGATGATCGCGCCGGTTGCCGTCCTGGTGCCGTTCGCGGCCGAGAAGGCCTACCGACAGTTCGTCGGCGCGCAGCTGGATTTCAGCGATCCCTCACGCGCCCTGCGCAGCGCCTCGCCGGAGGCGGTCGCGGTGGCCGTCAAGTCCGTGTTCGATGTGGCCCTGACACAATCCAGGTTCACAGCCGGGGCCCTGCACACGTTCGGCGACGCGCTCAAGCGCCTCTTGGCGAAGCAGCTCGATGCCGCCGCAACCGCGCTGGCCGCCGATCTGCGCGCCGGAAAGTCCCTGGACGCCGCGTCACTCGGCAAGGTGACAGGCTCAACCCATGAATTTCTTGTCGGAGCCAACCGGGCCGGGCTGTCCGCGTCGGAGGCCAAGGCAGCCGCCCAGGTCGTCCGGAATGCGGTGACCAAGGGCCTGCCCGGCGCCCAGACGCTGACACTGGCTGAATCGTCGGTCTCGTCGGCGGGACTGTTCACGGTCAGCAAGGTGCTGAGCGGCCTTGGCGGACTCGGTTCCGTCGCCAGCCTGCTGTCCAGTGGCCGCTCGGTCCACGATGCGCAGGAGAGCTTCAAGGAGGGCGACGAGACCGGCGGCGGGCTGACAGGCGCCTCGGCCGTCGCCTCCGGCGTCGTCGGCATCGGCGCAACGGTGGGGACCCTGTTCGGCGTGGCCGCCCTGAGTGGCCCGCTGCTGCCGGCGGTGGCGGTGGGCGCCGCGGTCGTCGGCATCGTCGCGGCGGGCTGGAACTATTTCCACCAGAAGCACCGGCACGAGCAGCAGGTCAACGAGCAGAAGCAATTCCTGCAGGGCGGGGTCGGAAACGGCCACAACTATCTGGCGATCCCCTGAGCTGACACGCTCAAAGGTTGCTTTCCGGCGAGCCGCCACCCCTGCTAGAACACGGTGGGCCGGGCGGAGACACACCCATGAGACATCACGCGTGGTGGCGAGGCGCCGCGGCGCTGGCCGTGGGGCTGATGAGCGCCCCCCTGCTCGCCCAGAGCCAGCCGGCGACAACCGGTCGCGTGTTGCTGGAGGCGCGGGGGAACGAGCCATCATGGGCCCTGACGGTGACGTCCGAGACACTGACGCTGCGTGGCATGATGCTGGCCGAGCCGATCACCGCCGCGACACCGCAGCCCGCGCAGGCTCCGGATGGCGCGACGGTCTATACGGTCGCAGGCGCAAAGCCCCTGACCGTCCGGGTGGTCGAACGGATCTGCACCGACCCAATGACCGGCATGCCGTTTCCCCGACAGGTCGCCGTGGCCGTTGACTGGCAGACCCTGACCGGCTGCGGCGGCACCACGGCCGAGGCGCTGCGGGGCAGCTGGACCGTCACCGCCATCAACGGCAAGGCGCCGATCGCCACCGCTGAGCCGACGCTGGAGTTCGCCGACGAGGGCAAATTGTCCGGCAAGGGCTCCTGCAACCGCTTCGTCACCGGCGTGACGCTGACCGGCGAGAGCCTGTCGATCAGCCAGGCGGCGACGACGATGATGGCCTGTCCGCAGCCCATCATGGAGCAGGAGGCGCTGTTCCTGGCGGTGCTCACCGGCACGACGCGCTGCACGATCGCCGCGGACGGAACCCTGACCCTTCACGCGAGTGATGGCCGCACTTTGACCGCCCGCCGGACTCTGTGACGCACGGTTGCGTGCGAAGGCGGCAGGAAGGCGCGTCAACGGGCGGCCTCTGACCGGCTTATAGGCTGCGGCCGTGGTTGCGCTCGTCGGTACGTCAGTGTCCAATGCCCGGATGGTGGCGGGAACCGACCGCAACGGTCGGACCGCCCCGCGTCGAACAGGTCCCCACGGGGGAAAAGCGGAGGGTTCCCATGACAGTCTCGCGTCTTGCCGTCGTCGCCATTGCGGCCCTTCTGGCCGGTCCGGGCATCGCGCTCGCCCAGCAGAAGGAGTGGAAGGAGGTCCGCATCGGCACCGAGGGCGCCTACCCGCCCTTCAACAACCTCAACGCCAAAGGCGAGCTCGAGGGCTTCGAGATCGACTACGCCAACATGCTGTGCGCCAAGATGAAGGTGAAGTGCAGCTGGGTGGCGCAGGACTGGGACGGCATCATCCCCGCCCTGCTGGCCGGAAAGTACGACATCATCATCGCCGGCATGAACGCCACCGACGAGCGCAAGAAGCGCGTCGACTTCACCGCCGTCTACACCCGCACGCCGATCTCGATGATCGCCAACAAGTCGGTGACGTCGGCCGACGTGTCGCCGGTCGCGCTGAAGGGCAAGGCCGTCGGCGCCCAGGGTTCGACCATCCACGCCAACTTCCTGGAGAAGTACTACAAGGACAGCTCGATCAAGCTGTACCCGACCCAGGAAGAGGCGAACCTCGACCTCAAGAACGGCCGCCTCGACTACATCGTCGCCGACCGGCTGGCGCTTGAGGACTTCACCAACGGCCAGGGCAAGGACTGCTGCAAGGTGGTCGCCGACGTGAAGCGCGATCCGGCCATCCATGGTCCGGGCGTTGGCGGCGCCATCCGCAAGGAGGACACGGCCCTGCGCGACATGTTCAACAAGGCGATCGACGAGAGCCTGAAGGACGGGTCGCACAAGGCGATCGCCGACAAGTACTTCAAGGTCAGCATCATGGCCGACTGAGGGCTCGGCCCGCCCGGATCAACCCGGGCGGGCTTCGCGACGGCCGGCCGGGGCGCACGCGCTCCGGCATCTCCCCGGGCAGGCGCCCCTCGGCACAGGGCTTGCCTGCACCGATGCAGGATAAAGGCCCCGCCACGCGGTTACGACCGCCCTCCCCCTCCCGGTCCCCCGATGGACTATTTTTTCGGCCTGCTGTTCGGCCCCAAGGGCTGGGCCGGCAATCTCGCCTCCGGCGCACTGATCACCATCAGCCTGGCGCTGGCAACGCTGCCGTTCGGCCTGGCGCTCGGCCTCGCCGTGGCGCTGGCGAAGCGTTCCGGGAGCGTGATCCTGCGGGGGCTCGCCACGGTCTACGCCACCGTCTTCCGCGGCGTCCCGGAGCTTCTGACGCTCTACATCGTCTATTTCGGCCTGCAGCTTGGCCTGCAG
The DNA here is from genome assembly GCA_040380755.1 of Methylobacteriaceae bacterium. Lineage (GTDB taxonomy): Bacteria > Pseudomonadota > Alphaproteobacteria > Rhizobiales > Beijerinckiaceae > Alsobacter. The sequence goes on from JBEIIL010000057.1 coordinate 18,251, forward strand.
CGCGGCTGGAAGATGCTCGGATTCAGCAGCAACCTCGACATGCCGGCTTTTGTCGCCGGCATGATCGCGCTCGGCCTCGTGCTGGCGGCGTTCTCGAGCGAGGTGTGGGTCGGCGCGCTGAACGCGATCCCCAAGGGCCAGCGCGAGGGCGCGCAGGCGCTGGGCCTGACCAAGGGCATGACCTTTCGGCTGGTGGTCCTGCCGCAGCTCGTCCGGCTCGCGCTGCCGGGGCTCGGCAACAACTGGATGGTGCTGCTCAAGGAGACGTCGCTGATCTCGGTGATCGCGCTGCCCGACCTGATGTTCTGGACCGGGCGGGCCAATGTGGTGACCAAGGAGCCGTTCTTCTTCTTCGGCGTCGCCTGCATGATCTACCTGGTGTTCTCGCTGATCTCGTCGGCCGGCATCGACATGCTGGAACGGCGGGTCGGCCGCGGCTTCGTCTCGGGCTCCGGAGGTCAGCGATGACCTGGTGCGAATGGCCGGGCGTCCTGATCGGCAACGAGGCCATCACCAATTACGGCTGCCGCATGTTCGGCGGTCTCGCCCTGACGCTCCAGCTCGTCACCGTGTCGATCGTGCTCGGCGCGCTGCTCGGCGTCGGCCTTGCGCTGACCCGCCTGTTCGGCGGCACAATCGCGGCGGGTGCCGCCAACGCGTTCATGACGTTTTTCCGCGGCACGCCGCTGATCTGCCAGCTGTTCCTCGTCTATTACGGGGCCGGGCAGTTCCGCACGAGCCTCGAGGCCGTGAACCTGTGGTGGTTCTTCCGCGAAGCCTGGTACTGCGCGGCCTTCACCTTCACGCTGAACACGGCCGCCTACCAGGGCGAGATCTACCGCGGCGCCATCCAGGCGGTGACGCGCGGCCAGTGGGAGGCGGCCCGCGCGCTGGGCCTGCGCTGGAGCCAGATCCTGCGCACCGTGGTCGCCCCGCAGGCGCTGATGGTGGCGCTGCGGCCGCTGGGCAACGAGGTCGTCATCATGATCAAGTCGTCGGCCGTCGCCTCGCTGGTGACGCTGTTCGACCTGATGGGCACGACGCGACTGGCGTTCGCGCGATCCTTCGATCTCTCCGTGTACCTCTTCGCGGCGTTGCTTTATCTGGTCATGGTCGAAGCCGTGCGCCGGCTGTGGGACGTCGCCGAGCGGCGGCTGACCCGGCATCTGGTGCGCAGCTGACCGCCGGCCCGTCCGGGGCCGCCCGCCTGATCAGGAGCACGCCATGAAAGTCGCCTTCCTCGGCCTTGGTGTCATGGGCTATCCCATGGCCCGCCACCTCGCCTCCAAGGGTCATACCGTCACGGTCTACAACCGCACCTTCGCCAAGGCAGAAAAATGGGTGGCGGAGAACGGCGGCAGCGCTGCCCGGACGCCGCGCGAGGCGGCCGCTGGCCAGGAGATCGTCTTCGCCTGCGTCGGCAATGACGACGATCTGCGCGCCGTAACGCTGGGCGCCGACGGTGCCTTTTCCGGCATGGGCAAGGGTGCGGTGTTCGTCGACCACACCACCGCATCGGCGGATGTGGCGCGCGACCTCTACGCTTCGGCCGGAGACCTCGGTCTCGGCTTTGTCGACGCCCCCGTGTCGGGCGGCCAGGCCGGCGCCGAGAACGGCGTGCTGACGGTGATGTGCGGCGGCGACCAGGCGGTGTTCGACCGCGTCGAGCCGGTGATCATGAGCTTCGCGCGCGCCTGCCGCCGGCTCGGCCCGGCCGGGTCCGGCCAGCTCACCAAGATGGTCAACCAGATCTGCATCGCCGGCCTGGTCCAGGCCCTGTCGGAGGGTGTCCACTTCGCCAAGAAGGCCGGGCTCGACGTGGAGGCGGTCATCGAGACCATCTCCAAGGGTGCGGCCCAGTCCTGGCAGATGGAGAACCGCTACAAGACCATGAATGCCGGCAAGTTCGACTTCGGCTTCGCCGTCGACTGGATGCGCAAGGACCTCGACATCTGCCTCGCCGAGGCGCGCAACAACGGTGCCCACCTGCCGGTCACGGCGCTGGTCGACCAGTTCTACTCGGAAGTGCAGAAAATGGGCGGCAAGCGCTGGGATACGTCCAGCCTGGTCGCACGGCTTGAGAAGTAAGGCCGGGAGCCAGGACAGGCGCGCCGCCTCAGGCGGTGCCGCCCCCGGCGTCCGCTGGCGCGGCCCAGGGCCGCGCCAGCGCGTCGGCAGCGGTGAAGCGCGCGATGGCATCGGCCTGGGCCAGCGTCAGGTCGATCTCGTCCCAGCCATTCAGCAGCTGCGTCTTCCACACCGGGTCGATCGCAAAGGTGACCACGCGATTGCCGGCGGTCAGCGTCTGGGCGGCGAGGTCGACGACGACCGGACGGCCGTCAAGGACCCAGTCCGACGCCAGCAGCGCCTCTGCCTCGGCCTCGCTGACCTGTGCCGGCAGGAGCCCGTTCTTCACCGCATTGGAGGCGAAGATGTCGCCGAAGCTCGGTGCCACGGCGCAGCGGATGCCATAATCAAGCAGGGCATAGACCGCCGCCTCGCGCGACGAGCCACAGCCGAAGTTGCGGCGAGCGACGATCACCCCCGGCATCGGCCGGTCCGGCCGGTCGAGCGGGCTGTCGGGACGGGCCTCGCCGTTGGGGCCGAAGCGCAGGTCGTGCAGCAGCACGGGGCCGTAGCCCTGCGCCCGCGAGCGCTTCATGAAGCGGGCCGGGATGAGCTGGTCGGTGTCGACATTGGCGCGGGCCAGCGCGCAGGCCGGCGCCTCCAGCGTGCGGAACGGCTGCATCAGTGCCTCCCCGCGAGCAACTCGCGCATGTCGGTGAGGTGACCGGTGACGGCAGCGGCCGCCACCATGGCGGGTGACATGAGGTGGGTGCGCGATCCCTGCCCCTGCCGGCCCTTGAAGTTGCGGTTGGTGGTGGAGGCGCAGCGCTCACCGGGCGGAACGAGATCGCCATTCATCCCCACGCACATCGAGCAGCCCGAGTCCGCCCATTCGAGGCCGGCATCGACAAAGATCCTGTCGAGCCCCTCCTCCTCGGCCTGCCGCTTCACCGCCGAGGAGCCGGGCGAAACAAGGCCCGGCACGACGGCGCGGCGGCCCGCCAGCACGGCGGCGGCGGCGCGCAGGTCCTCGATGCGGCTGTTGGTGCAGGATCCGATGAAAACGCGGTCCACGCGGATGCCGCGCAGCCGCTGGCCCGGCCGCAGATCCATGTAGGCGAGCGCGTCGGCAACCACCGCGGCGCGGGCCGGATCGGCGATGGCGGCGGGATCGGGCACGACGGCGTCGATCGGCGCGGCGTGCTCCGGACTGACGCCCCATGTCACCGTCGGGACGATGTCGGCGGCGTCGAGCACCACGTCCCGGTCAAATGCCGCGTCGGCGTCGCTGGCGAGGCTGAGCCAGTCCTCGACGGCCCGGTCGAAGACGTCCCCCCGCGGGGCGGACGACCGGCCGGCGAGCCAGGCAAAGGTCGTCGCGTCGGGAGCCACGAGACCAAGCCGGCCGCCGGACTCGATCGACAAATTGCACAGCGTCATCCGACCGTCCATCGACAGGCCGCGGATGGTCGAGCCGGCATACTCGACGGCATGGCCGCGCGCGCCATCGGCACCGATACGGGCGATCAGCGTCAGGGCGATGTCCTTGGCACACACGCCCGGCGGCAGGACGCCGTCGACCCGCACCTGCAGGCGCGCCGGCCGCTTCTGCCACAGCGTCTGGGTCATCAGCACATGCGCCACCTCGGAGGCGCCGATGCCGAACGCATAGGCGCCGAACGCGCCATGGGTGGAGGTGTGGCTGTCGCCGCACACGATGGTCAGGCCGGGCAACGTCAGCCCCAGCTCGGGCAGCGCCACGTGGACGATGCCCTGGCGCGGATCGTCGAGGCCGACGAGGCGGATGCCGTGGCGCAGCGTGTTGCCCTCAAGCTGGGCCAGCATCCGGGCAATCTCGAGGTTGGCGATGCCGCCTGCTCGACCACGTGTCGGTACGTAGTGGTCGGCAATGGCGAAGGTCAGGTCTGGCCGGGCGACACGGGCGCGGCGGCGATCCACCTGGTCGAAGGCGTGGAAGGAGCCCTCGTGCAGGTAGTGCCGGTCGATCCACAGCAGCGTCTGGCCGTCCTCGCGGGTGGTCACCGCGTGGGCATCCCAGAGCTTGTCGATGATGGTACGGGGGGCCTGCCCCATGCTGCGTGATCCTCTCCGGCGGCCTGCCTGTGGCCGCTTGACGGACCCATGTTGTCCTATACTGTGAACAAATAACAGTCCTATTGGGCATGGCCGTCCGGCCGGAGAGCACATGCGCGGCGTCGAGGTCTCCAAGGCCCGTCAGGTGTATCTGGTGCTGCGCGAGCGCATTGCCAGAGGGGGGCTTGCCGGTGGTCACGCGCTGCCGGGCGAGCAGGCGCTGGCGGCCGAGCACAGCGTCTCGCGCATCACCGTCCGGCGCGCCCTGGCGGAGCTGGAGCGCGAAGGCTTGATCCAGCGCCGCCGCGGCGCCGGCACCTTCGTCGCCGAGCACCACGCCGAGGCGCCCGTCGTCGCAGACCTGTCGGACGTGCTCTCCAACCTGATGGCGATGGGCCGGGCGACCGATGTCCGGCTGCT
>JBEIIL010000058.1:0-22789 GCA_040380755.1 Methylobacteriaceae bacterium
CCGCGAGGCCTCGATGGCGGCCTCGAAGCGGGCGCCGGCGGCCTCGGCCCGCTTGTCTTCGTAGTACACCCATGCGCGCCATCCAGCCGTCGCAAGGACGATCAGGACGGCAAGGCCGACCAGAAATGGCCCGTGTTTTTTCCAGACATCTGCGGCCTTGTCGCGGCGGACGTCGTCTTCAATCTCGCGAAATATATCGGCCATGACCGGCTCGGCTCTCCCGGCGACGCGGGCCCGCCCGGGCAGGCGCTCGCCTATCAGGCGGCAGCGCTTAGCACGCGCAGGCCCTGCTTGTCATGCGCCGGGTCTGTCAGCCGACGACGGGGACGCCGATCAGCAGCGGATGCAGCCAGATCAACGCCAGATAGGCAACCGTTCCGGCGCCAAGTGCGATGATGTCGCCGCGGCCGAACGGCGTGTCGGAAGGCAGCACCGGTGCGCCACGGCGCTTCACGGCGATGCGGTCATACACAGCCCAGGCGAGGAAGCTGCCAAACAGCAGGATCGAGCCAAGGTCGCCATTGGCCAGAAGATGGGCCAGTGCCCAGATCTTTACGGCGACCAGCATCGGATGCTTCAGCTTCGCCTTGATAAGGCCGGGCGAGTAGGTGGCGGCTAGAGCCACCATCGCGGGCCACATCAGCAGCAGGACGAGATGGCGGAGAAAGGTCGGCGGGTTCCAGACCTGGATATAGCCCGCCGCCCGGTAGGCCCCGAAACCGTGGATGATCAGCACGAACCCGACCAGCGCCACGAGGCTGTAAAGGCCCTTGTACGAGCCCTCCCCGGTGCGTTCGATCAACGCCGCACGCTGGGCGCGCAACGTCGTGAAGGTGTGGCCGCCGAGAAAGATCACGAGGCCGAGGACGAGCTGGACCATGGGAGACTCCGGTTATGCCGGCACACTAGGCGGCGGCGCCTGCTACGTCCACGCCCGACGCCGGTGACGGCCTGCGGCACCGCCGCGCTTGAGCCAGAACAAATGTCAGACTTGAAAGCGCCGCACGGTCAGTCGATATAGCGCGCTCGCCTTATCTTCGCCCTGTGGAGACGCGCCTTGTCTGATTCCGTCGCTCTGCCGCCCGCCGATGTCACGGGGCTGTCCTTCGAGACGGCGCTCGCCGAGCTCGAGGGCATCGTGACGCGCCTTGAGCGCGGTGAGGTCGCACTCGAGGAGTCCATCGCGATCTACGAGCGCGGCGAAGCGCTGAAGGCGCATTGCGAATCACTGCTCCGCAAGGCCGAGGCCAAGGTGGAAATGATTTCCGTGGGTGCCGATGGACGGCCGAAGGGCGTGCAGCCACTCGACGTCGATCGTTGAAAACAGCTGCATGATCCCTGTTGTCGAACTTGACACTTTGCGCGTAAACTTTGATTGACACTTCACCTGAGCCCCACGCTCCCTCCCAGGACAGGCCCGTGACCCAGACCCCCAAGGTTTCCGGCACCCACCCCGCCCATGCCCCCGGCATCCGGCCGCACACGCCACTGCTCGACGGTGTGCGGACCCCCGCCGACCTCCGTCGGCTGGAGGAAGCGCAGCTGCACCAGTTGGCCGATGAGTTGCGGGCCGAAACCATTTCGGCGGTCAGCGTCACCGGCGGGCACCTGGGTGCGGGCCTCGGCGTCGTCGAACTGACGGTGGCGCTGCACTATGTGTTCGAGACGCCGAACGACCGGATCATCTGGGACGTCGGCCACCAGGCCTATCCGCACAAGATCCTGACCGGACGGCGGGACCGGATCCGCACGCTGCGCCAGGGCGGCGGGCTGTCGGGCTTCACCAAGCGCAGCGAGAGCGAATACGACCCGTTCGGCACGGCGCATTCCTCGACCTCGATCTCGGCTGCGCTCGGCATGGCGGTGGCGCGCGACCTCGACGGGCGTCACAACAATGTCGTGGCGGTGATCGGCGACGGCGCGATGTCGGCCGGCATGGCCTACGAGGCGATGAACAATGCAGGGGCAATGAACTCGCGCCTCGTCGTCATCCTCAACGACAACGACATGTCGATCGCCCCACCGGTCGGCGCTCTGTCGGCCTATCTGTCGAAGCTGCTGTCGGGCGGCACCTACCGGGGCCTGCGCGAGCGCGGCAAGAAGCTGGCCAAGCATCTGCCCCGCGGCCTGTTCGAGACGGCCCGGCGAGCCGAGGAGCTGACCCGCGGCTTCGTCACCGGCGGCACGCTGTTCGAGCAGCTCGGCTTCTACTATGTCGGCCCGATCGACGGGCACAATCTCGAGCATCTGCTTCCGGTCCTGCGCAATGTTCGCGACAGTGAGCTCGGCCCGACCCTCATCCATGTGGTGACACAGAAGGGCAAGGGGTATGGCCCGGCCGAGGCATCAGCCGACAAGCTGCATGCGGTCGCCACCTTCGACGTGATCAGCGGCACCCAGTCCAAGCCCAAGGCCAATGCACCGGCCTACACCAGGGTGTTCGGCGAAAGCCTGATCAAGGCGGCGCAGGCCGACGACAAGATCGTGGCGGTTACCGCCGCCATGCCGGGCGGCACCGGCATCGACCTGTTCGGGCAGGCATTCCCGACCCGTACCTTCGACGTGGGCATCGCCGAGCAGCATGCGGTGACGTTTGCGGCCGGACTGGCGACGGAGGGCTACAAGCCGTTCTGCGCCATCTATTCGACCTTCCTGCAGCGCGCCTATGACCAGGTGGTCCACGATGTAGCGCTGCAAAATCTGCCGGTCCGCTTCGCGCTGGATCGCGCCGGCCTGGTCGGTGCCGATGGGCCGACGCATGCGGGATCGTTCGATACCGCCTATCTGGGCTGCCTGCCCAACATGGTGCTGATGGCGGCGGCCGACGAGGCCGAGCTCGTCCACATGGTCGCCACTGCGGTGGCACACGAGGCCGGGCCGATTGCACTGCGCTACCCGCGCGGCGAAGGCGTCGGGATCGAGATACCGGAGCACGGGATGGTGCTGCCGATCGGCAAGGGCCGGATCGTGCGCGAAGGCACGCGGATTGCGCTGCTGTCCTTCGGCACGCGCCTGGCCGAATGCCTCAAGGCGGCGGAGGACCTCGCGGCCCGCGGCCTGTCGACCACTGTTGCCGACGCCCGCTTTGCCAAGCCGCTCGACACGGCGCTGATCGGGCAGCTCGCCCGCCACCACGAGGTGCTGATCACCATCGAGGAAGGCTCGGTCGGCGGGTTCGGCTCGTTCGTGCTCCAGCACCTGTCGGACGAAGGCCTGCTCGACAGTGGTCTGAAGGTGCGGTCGATGGTGCTGCCCGACACCTATATCGACCACGACAAGCCGGAGAAGATGTACGCGGCGGCCGGTCTCGACGCCCGCGGCATTGTCGGCAAGGTCCTGCAGACCCTGGGTCGCGCCTCGGTGGCAGGCCGCGGGCTGATTGCCTGAGCGATTGCGGGGGCGCGTGGGCCCCCGCTGGTAGTTCCGGCTTCCGGACGCCTAGCGGATCACAGCACACCCGACGCGTGCGCCGGCGTTGCCGATCGGCTGGGTGGCGTGGTCATCCTCGGCCGCGTGGATGATGAAGGCCGAGCCTTCCGGCTTGCGCAGCGCCGTGGCGCCGCCCGAGAGGCGCGCAAACGGCGTGAACAGCTCGGCATTGACCGAGCCGTCGGCGGCGGCAAACACGTTCGGCAGGTCGCCATTGTCAGGGCCTTCGCCGTTCAGGAGCCCATGCTTGCGGTTGTCGTGGTTGAGGTGAGCCTTCGAGTTCATGAACTTCTCGGTGTCGCTGCAATCGCCCACCGCATGCAGATGGACGCCGTGCCAGCCCGGCGCGAGCGCCCCGGCCTGAAGCTGGACGCGGATGATGACCCCGGCCGCGCCGCCGCGCAGCACAAGCCGCCCGATCGCCGCACCCTTGGTGTCGATCACGGGGGTCTCCAGGGTTTCCGGCGCCTGCGCGAACGTGGTGGCAGGGAGGGCGATGGCGGCCAGGGCCGCAAGGATCATGGAACGCATGGTTGTCTCCGGTTTGAGTGGCCGGCCCTCGATCGCCGGCACGGCCATGTTATAGAGCGCTCGGCCGACCCGGTGAGGGCCGCGCCGCCGCAAGGATGTGAGATACCGTGCCGTCACAAGACACGACCGACAGTGTCGCTCAACGCGCCGACGTGGCGCTGGTTGCCAGAGGCCTGTTCGAGAGCCGCGCCATGGCGCAGGCCGCGATCGCCGCAGGGCTGGTGTGCGCCGACGGGACGGTGGTGCGCAAGGCCTCGGCGCCGCTGCGGGCCGATGCGGTTGTGGAAGCCAGTCGCCCCCATCCGTGGGTCTCGCGCGGCGGCGTCAAGCTTGCCGCGGCGCTTGACGCGTTCGGGATCGATCCGGCCGGCCGGGTCGGGCTCGATGTCGGCGCCTCGACCGGTGGCTTCACCCATGTGCTGCTCGATCGCAGCGCCACCCTCGTGCATGCCATCGATGTCGGCACCGCCCAGTTGCACGACCTGCTGCAGGCCGATCCGCGGGTGCTGTCGCGCGAGGGCTGCGACATCCGCAGCCTTGCTGCCGGAGATCTGGTCCCCGAGCCGTCGCTCGTCGTGGTGGATGTGAGCTTCATCCCGCTGCGCCTCGTGCTGCCGGCGCTGTCGGCGCTTGCGACTGAGGCTGCCGACCTGGTGGTGCTGGTGAAGCCGCAGTTCGAGGCCGGCCGTGGCCAGGCCCGCAAGGGCATCGTCCGAGATCCCGCCGTCCACGCGGCAATCTGCGACCAGGCACGGATCGATGTGGCTGACGCTGGCTGGACGGTGACGGGCCTGATCCCCTCGCCGATTGCCGGCGGCGACGGCAACAGCGAGTTCTTGCTCGGCGCCACACGCCAGCGGAGGCCGTCGCTTGGCTGAGATGCAAACCCTCGTCATCGACCGGCTCGGCCAGCACGGCGATGGCATCGCGCTGACAGCGGGCGGGCCGGTCTATGTCACCGGCGCGCTTGCGGGCGAGACCGTGGTCGCGGCCGTCTCAGGCGACCGTGGGCGGCTTGTCGCGGTAGAGCGCGCCTCGGCCGACAGGGTTGTGCCGTCCTGCCCACTGTTTGGCCACTGCGGCGGCTGCGCGGTCCAGCACCTCGCCGGACCGGCGGCAGCGGTGTGGAAGCGTGAGCTCGTGGTCGCCGCCCTGGCGCATGCCGGGCTCGAGACCGACGTTGCAGCCACCGTTCCGGCGCACGGGCTGGGTCGCCGGCGGGTGGTGCTGCACTTGCGGCGCGGCGAGGCCGGCTGGGAGGCCGGCTTCATGGCGGCACGGTCGCACGACCTCGTGCCTGTTCCCGACTGTCCGCTGCTGGTGCCGGGGCTGCGTGAGGCCTCGATGGTGGCGCTCGCCATTGCGGGCGCGCTCGGCGGCGCCAAGCCTCTCGACGTGCAGGTCACGGCAACGGATGCCGGGCTGGATGTCGACGTGCGCGGCCACGGCCCGGCTTCGCCGAGCCGGCGCACGGCTATGACGGCCGCAGCCGTCCGGGATGATCTGGCGCGGCTCTCGATCCATGGCGACATCATCGTCGAACGCCGGCCGCCGCTGGTGTCGGTGGACGGCGTCGCTGTCCTGCCGCCGCCCGGCGGCTTTCTGCAGGCGACCGAGGCTGGCGAGGCCGCGCTCGGCGAGCTGGTCCGTCATGCGGCGACCGGCGCCCGCGCCGTCGCCGACCTGTTCGCCGGCGTCGGCCCGTTCGCGCTGCGGCTCGCGCGCACAGCTCCGGTTCACGCGGTCGAGACCGATGCCGCAGCGCTGGCAGCGCTGGACCGGGCTGCCAGGGGGGCCGCCGACCGGCGCGCCATCATGGTCGAGCGCCGCGACCTGTTCCGCCGGCCGCTGCTGACATCCGAACTGGCCCGCTTCGACACGGTGGTGTTCGATCCGCCGCGGGCCGGCGCCGACATGCAGGCGCGGCAGCTCGCCGCCTCGACGGTGGCACGGGGTGCTCGGCGTATCCTGCAACCCCGCGACCTTCGCGCGCGATGCGCGCATCCTCGTCGACGGCGGCTACCGCCTCGTGGCGGTGACGCCCGTCGACCAGTTCCTCCACTCCGCCCATGTCGAGCTCGTGGGCGTGTTCGAAAAGCCGCGCCCGAGCCGCGCGCGGCGCATCCTCGGGTGATCGCCATGGCCGATGCCGCGCTTCTCGATGCCCTAGCCGCCCGGGTCGGGCCGCGCAACGTCCTCACCGACAGCCATGACGTGGCGCCGTTCCTGGTCGAACGCCGCGGCCTTTACACCGGCACGACGGCGGCCGTGGTGCGGCCGGGCAGCACTGCCGAGGTGGCGGCGATTCTGGCCTATGCCAACGAGGCCGGCATCCCGGTGGTGCCGCAGGGCGGCAATACAGGTCTCGTCGGCGGACAGACGCCGGATTCCAGCGGCCGCGCCATCGTGCTGTCGCTCACCCGCCTCGACGCGGTGCGCGAGGTCGATCCGCTGTCGGACTCTATGACGCTTGAGGCCGGGGTGACGCTGCTGAAGGCGCAGGAGGCGGCGGCCGGCGTGGACCGGCTGTTTCCGCTGTCGCTGGCGTCGGAGGGCAGCTGCACCATCGGCGGCAATCTCGGTACCAATGCGGGCGGCACGGCTGTGCTGGCCTATGGCAATGCCCGTGACCTGGTGCTTGGCCTCGAGGTGGTGCTGGCCGACGGGCGGATCTGGAACGGGCTCGGCAAGCTGCGCAAGGACAACACGGGCTACGACCTGAAGAACCTGTTCGTCGGCTCGGAGGGCACGCTCGGCATCATTACCGCCGCGGTGCTGAAGCTGTTCCCGCGGCCCCGCACGCTGGCGACGGCTTTGTGCGGCCTGCCCTCCCCCGCGGCGGCGCTGGAGCTTCTCGGCCGCGCCAAGGCGCAGGCCGGCAGCGGGCTGACGACCTTCGAGCTGATACCGCGCTTCGGCATCGAGATCGTCACCACCTATGTGCCGGGCTGCCGGGATCCGCTGGCCGAGCCGCATCCCTGGTATGTGCTGATGGAACTATCAGCCGCCGGTGAGGCGGATGTGGAAGGCGGCTGCGAACAGATCCTCGGCGATGCGCTGGAGAGCGGCGCGGTCACCGACGCGGTGATTGCCACTTCGCTCGACCAGCGGCATGCGCTGTGGCAGCTGCGCGAGGCCCTGTCGGACTCGCAGGGCTTCGCGGGCGGCTCGATCAAGCACGATATCTCGGTGCCGATCCCCGCCATCCCGGATTTCATCACCCGGGCCAATGCGGCGCTGGAGCGGGCGGTGCCCGGCTGCCGTCCCCTGCCCTTCGGCCATCTGGGCGATGGCAATCTGCACTACAATGTCAGCCAGCCGGTCGGTGCCGACAAGGCGGCCTATTTGTCCCGATGGGACGAGGTCAACACCGTCATCCACGACCTCACCGCCGAGGCCGGCGGCTCGATCTCGGCCGAACACGGCATCGGCCAGCTGAAGCGGCATCTGCTGCCGCAGGTGAAGGACCCGGTGGCGCTGGCGATAATGCGCGCCATCAAGGCGACGCTCGACCCCAACGGCATCCTCAACCCTGGCAAGGTCCTGTAGGAGCGCATCCGCCTTAACGGGGCGGCAAGGAGGCTGTGGCGTCATGGGATACGATGACGATCCAGGCCCCCGCTTCCTCTCCGTCCGCCCCCGTGGCGGCCGCTCCGGCGCCGCTGGCGCCAGGCGACCGGATCGATGCGCGTGTCGTTGGGCCGGGGGCTGACGGGCTGGTGCGGCTGGCGACGGCGGCCGGGCTGATCGACGCCGACCTGCCGGCGGATCTGCTGTCCGGCAGTCGTGCGAGCTTCATCGTGAAAAGCGTCGGCGCAAGGCTGACCCTGTCGCTGATTGCGGCAGCAGCGCCGGGTTCGGCCTCGGCGGCCGGATTTGCGGCAGATTCGCAGGCGTCCCTTCAAGACAGCGCCCGGTTGGCCATGCTGCAGGCCGTGCGTCAGGCAGCTCTGGCCGGCCAGGACGGCCCAGCGCCGCTGCTGGCTCTGCTGGCACGCCTTACACCTTCCACGGCTCTGCCGGTACCGCTGCGCGATGCTGCGGCTGCGTTGACCGCGTATGGCCTGTCGGCAGAACAGGTCGCGGATCCAGAAGCGCTGGCATCGGCAGTTGCCCGCTCGGGCCTGTTTGGGGAAGCGCGAGCGGCGGCAGGACGACCGGGCATCCCGGACTTCAAGTCGGCCCTGGCCACGGTTCTCGTTGCGGCCAGCGTCTGGAAGCCAGCCGCAGATGGGCCTGCCAACGCCGATTCCTCGCTTCCGACCGCGGCCGGTCCGGGGGTGCCCACGACCGCCAAGGCGGCAGGCCAAGACGTGCCGCTCGAGGCCGCAGGCGACGCCAAGCTGGCTGTCCCGGCGTCCGTCAAACCGGCGGACGCACGTCCGGGGCAGGCTGACGAGACCGGGGGAACCGTCGCGCGGCCGGCCACGGCACGCGGGGGAACTGGTGCCGTACCGCCCCAGTTTGCCTCTCTTCCAGCCAACAAAGTGACGACAACGGCCGCAGACGGCATCAATGCAAGCCCGGCGGCAAGACCGGCAGCGCAATTGACGGGCGCTCCGACGCCGTCCGGTACGACAGCGCCACAACAGGCACACGAGACCGCCGCAACCGTGCTGGAACGGACGGCGCTTCCCAAGACCGCGCCCGACGATCCCGCATCAGCAGGCCGTGCCGTCGACAGGCCGGCCCCGAACCAAGACCCGGCAAGGCCGATCCAAGACGGACAGGCGTCGCCGAAGGCACCGTCCGATGCGCCGCGCCCGGGGGCAGCACTGGCGCTGCTGGCGCAACTGCTTGGGCATGATGCCGCCGACGCTCCGGCATCTTCGGCTACCCCTACTCCACAGGCAGCCGGCCGTTCGCCGTCGCCCCAGGCAGACAGGGCGCCAACGCCGTCCCCGCCGGTGCCCGACAGGGCTGCCGACCTGCCGCCGGACATGCCGGCCGGCGTGCTCCGGGCGACGGTAATCGAGCGGACCGAAGCGGTGCTCGACCGCATTGTGCTGGCGCAGCTGGCGTCGCTGCCGGCCGAGGCCACCGGGCAACCGACGGTGGCAGGTCAGCAGGGTGCGCCAAATGCCAGTCAGAACGGGCCGACGCAGAGCTGGGTGATGGACCTGCCGCTGCGCTTGCCCGGCGAAACGGCTGCCGCGCAGCTCCGGGTCAGCCGCGATGGCGGCCGCGGCGCCGAGGGCGTCGACGCGCCGAAGGGCTGGACGGTGGAGTTTGCTCTCGACACGACCGCCACCGGCCCGGTGCATGCGCGGCTGCGGCTCGGCGGCCCCGTGCTGGGCGTGACGCTGTGGGCGGAGCGGCCGGCGACGCTGGCCGCGCTGCAGAATGGCGCGCCGGACCTGCGCCGGGCACTCGACGAGGCGGCATTCTCGGTGGAGACGATCAGCGTTCTCGCCGGCGCGCCCCGGCAGCCCCGCCCGGCAAGACCCGGCTCGCTGGTGGATGCGCGGTCATGACGCGCCCGGCGACGCCCCGGATTGCGGTTGCGCTCGACTACGACCGCAAGGGCGCGCCGCGTGTCACCGCCAAGGGACGCGGCGCGGTGGCCGAACGCATCGTCGAGAAGGCGCGGGCGCATGACGTGCCGCTGCGGGAGGATCCGCTGCTGGCCGAGGCGCTGTCGCAGGTGCCGCTCGATGACGAGATCCCGGAGGATCTCTACCGCGCCGTCGCCCAGGTAATCGGCTTCATTCTCCACGCCACCCGTCAGACGCGCTGATCGATCCCGGCCGGCTCACATAGCTCCACGGACCGATCGGATTGCTGCCGCCAGGCGTCACGTGCCAGCCCCGTGCCCGGTAGAACGCCAGGGCCCCATGGTTGGCGGACTGGCACTTGAGCCAGGCGCGGGAGCCCAGCACCGTCATGGCATGGTCCAGCAGCACCGATCCGATTCCCTGCCGGTGCCAAACCGGATCGACCATCAGCAGGTGGATGAAGCCGTCGGCCGGCATCACCGACACCAATCCGCAGATGCCGCCGGCACATTCCGCCACCGTGACATGCTCGCCAAGCGTGTCGGCGCGGAAATCCGCCAGCGAGAACATCTCGGGCGGGCACCAGTCGAAGGCATGGCGTCGCGCCTCGAGATAGATCCTGGAACAGTCGGCGATGTCGGACGGGGCGAAGGGGCGCAGTCGCGTCGACGGATCCGCCTGCACCCTGGCGCTCACAGCAGCCGCCCCTGGCCATCGTCGGACGCCGTTCGCGCCGGGGCTCGGCGCAGGGGCGCCCGGTTCGGCTTCGGCAGTTGGGGCGTGCAGGGTTCGACCTGGAGAACGCCGTCCGGCGCGGCACGCACCAAGGCAAGGGCGGCGCGCGGGTCCTCCCCCGCACAGTCGAGCCAAGTCGCCATGTCGTGCGGAGCGAGAATCACCGGCATCCGCTCGTGGACCGCCGCGACGGTCCCGCTGGCTGTCGTCGTGATGATGGCCGCCGTGTCGATCTCACCGCCGTCGGGCGACGACCAGGTCTCCCACAGGCCGGCCAGCGCCATGGGCGCCCCGTCGCGGCGCGCAATCCGGAAGGGCTCGCGCAACCGTCCGGCGCGGCGCCATTCGTAGAAGGCATCGGCGGGAAAGATGCAGCGCCGCCGGCGCAGCGCCGTGCGGAAGGCCGGCTTGTCGGCCAGCGTCTCGCCCCGTGCGTTGAACAGCAGCGGAAACTCGCCCGGATCCTTCGCCCAGGACGGCACGAAGCCCCAGCGCATCAGGATGAAGCGGCGCGCCCCGCCCATCATGGTGACAACACCGACCGGCTCGGTCGGAGCGATGGCGGACCGCGGCGGAAAATCCGGCTCGTCGGCATAACCGAAGAGGGCGCGCACGGACTGCGGGGTCGAGGTCAGGGCAAAGCGACCGCACATGGGCCTAGACTGGCGCGCCAGGGCCCAGTGCCGCAAGCGCTGCGGCGATCACAACCACTTTTTCCAGCGGAAGAACAGGTAAGGGAATATGGCGGCGCACAGCATCATCACGAGGGCCGACGGATAGCCCCACCAGGTGTCGAGTTCGGGCATGTTCTTGAAGTTCATGCCGTAGATCGACGCGATCAGCGTCGGCGGCATGAAGATCACCGCCATGACCGAAAACAGCTTGATGATGTTGTTTTGCTCGAGGTTGACCAGCCCGAGCGTGGCATCGAGCAGGAACTGGATCTTCTGCGCCTGGAAGGTGGCGTGCTCCTCCAGCGACTGCAGGTCGCGCAGGGTCGAGCGAACCTCCTCGCGCAACTCCTTGGAAACACGCTCGGACCGATAGTTCGCAGACAGGAACAGCAGCACGCGCTCGACCGACACGAGGCTTTCGCGGATCTTCGAGATCAGGTCGCCATGGCGGCCCATGCTGCGCAGGATTTCCTGGTACTCGGCGTTGCGGCTGCCCGCATCGGTGCTGTTCTCGAACACACGGTGCGAGATCGCGTCGATCTTGGCTGCCGTGGCCTGCAGGATGTCGGCTGCGCGGTCGATCACCGTGTCGAACAGGCCGGCGAGCACCGACTCGGCATTGGGCCGGCAACCGCCCGGCTTGGCGAGACGGTTGGCGAAGATCTGGAAGGCCTTGGGCTCGACATAGCGGACGGAGACCAGCGTCTCATCCTTCATGATGAAGGTAATGCCGCTGGTGTCGGGGTCGACCTGGACGTTGTGGACGAACCGCGCCGTCATGTAGCGCGCGCCGTCCTCCTGATAGAGCAACTCCGAGGGCTCGATGTCGCTCATCTCCTCCCGGGTCGGGATGGAAATCCCGAGATGCGCCTCGACGAAGATGTCCTCCTGGCGGGTCGGCTCGACGAGGTCGATCCAGATCGTGCCCGCCGGGATCGCCTCGCCGGGGGGCAGGATATGGCGCTCGAAGCCACTGACGCCGGGGCCCGAGGCCTCGCAGAAACGATGGACGATGATCATCGCGGCCCCCGGCAACCCGGAGCGTCAAGACCATGCGGCAGTGCAGCGGTCAAGCCTTGAGCGCGCCGAGGTCGGCGGGTGGAAGGCTGTCGTCGGGCACGAAGAAATCGACGAACAGGCGTTGCGACGGGTCAACCCGGTAGCGGTCGAAATCGGTCACGCCTTCCGATGCCAGGAAGGTGTCGTCGATGAGGAACTGGCCGGAGAACTGCCGAGCCGGCTTGTTGAACACCAGATAGGCGGCATCGGCGACGATCTCGGGCGTCCGGCTGGCCTTGATCAAGGCCTCGCCGCCGAGCAGGTTCCTGACCGCCGCGGTGGCGATGGTGGTGCGGGGCCATAGCGCGTTGACGGCGATGCCGTGCTGCCGGAGTTCGCCGGCAAGGCCGAGCACCACGAGGCTCATGCCGTATTTGGCCATCGAATAGGCGACGTGGGGGGCGAACCACTTCTCCTTCATGTCGAGCGGCGGCGACAGCGTGAGAATGTGCGGGTTGGCTGCTTTCGCGAGGTGCGGGATTGCGTATTTCGACACCATCCAGGTGCCGCGCGTGTTGATCTGGTGCATCAGGTCGAAGCGCTTGACGTCAGTCTGGGTCGTCGGGGTCAGCTGGATCGCCGACGCATTGTTGACCAGGATGTCGAGGCCGCCGAACGTCTCGACCGTCTTCGCCATGGCGGCACGCACCCCCTCCTCCTCGCGGACATCGACGACCAGTGGCAGGGCGCGACCGCCGGCGGCCTCGATCGCTTCGGCAGCGCTGTAGATGGTGCCTTCCAGCCGGGGATGGGGCTCGGTGGTCTTGGCGGCGACAACCACATTGGCGCCGTCGCGGGCCGCCTTGAGCGCGATGGCGAGCCCGATGCCGCGCGAGGCCCCGGTGATGAACAGTGTTTTTCCGGAAAGGGACATGGCGGTCTCCTGTCAGCGTGGCGGGGTGTCGGGCATGGCGTAGCGCGCCGGTTGCGTGCCGTCGGCGTCGGCAAAGCCGTATTCGGCGGCCAGGTCGGCGACGTGCAGGGAGGCCCCGTTGCGCCGTACCACGGCCGGATCGGCCGCCAGCGCCGCCACGGCCCGGCCGGCATAGAGCGGCGTCTCGGTGGTGTCGGCCGCCTGGCCGGCATCGATCACCCGTTCGGTGCGGACGAAACCGGGAGTCAGATGGACGGCCGCCAGTCCGTGGGGACCGAGGTCGTGCGACAGCGCAAGGACGGCGCGCAGCTGCGCGGACTTGCCGAGGTCATACCAGGGATCGCCCAGATAGGCGCCGCCCGCGTCAAAGCCGACTGCCAGCACGAGGCCGCGGCCCGCGGGCAGCATCAGCGGGACGAAGGCCCTCGCGGTAGCGAGGAGCGCGCCGGCGCCGGTGGCGATGGCGGTCTCGTAGCCGGCCAGTCCGCGGGCATGGATCGGGGTTCCCCAGGCCGAGCCATCGGCATGGCGCTGCCCGTCGAACCCCTCATTGCCGCCCCAGACGGCGCAAGCGACGAGATCGGGCGGGCCGAAGCGGCGCATCACCCAGGCCGAATACTCGTACAGCGCCCGCGCATCGGTATGGTCGCAAACGTAAGGGTAGCCGCGCCCGCCGGCGGCCTCGACGGCCTCGGCCGTATCCTCGATGGTCTCCTTGCGGCCCTCGGTGCGGTAACCGAAGCGGGTCGAGCGTCCCGAGCACACCACGGTGGCGCCGGCCTCGGCGAGGCCGAGCGCGATGCCGCGCCCCAGGCCGCGCGCCGCGCCAGCAACGAGGCAGACGCGCCCCACCAGCGGGCCGGACGGGCCCGGAGCTCCATTCACGCGGCAAAGACCAGGGCGCCGTCCTCGACCGATCCGGCGCCCTCGACGATCGCCCGCTCCAGCGCCGGCGCCTCGGTGGCAAGATGTTCGGCAAAGAAGCGAGCCGTCACGACCCGGGCGGCGTGGCTGCGGTCGCCGGTCTCCGGCGCCTCGTCGAGCGAGGCCTGGGCGGCGAGCGCCTTCTCGGCGAGCGCCGTGCCACCCTGGGCGAGCCCGAACAGGCGCAGATACGGCGTGGCGCCGGCGAGCGCCTCGGCGGCGCGGCCCTCCTTCAGCGCCAGCAGCATCCAGGCAGTGGCGCGCTCGAGGCTGTCGACGGCGTCGTGCAGCCGCGAGGCGGCGTGGCCGAAGCTCGGCGCATTGGTACGCGACACCGCCGCCACCGTCTCGCGCATCCGGCCGATGGCGGCCGCCACCGTCACGCCGCCCGATAGCGGCAGCTTGCGGGTGACGAGGTCGATGGCCTGGATGCCGTTGGTGCCCTCGTAGATGGCGGCGATGCGGGCATCGCGCAGGTGCTGGGCAGCGCCCGTCTCCTCGACATAGCCCATGCCGCCATGGATCTGGATTCCGGTGGAGGCCACCTCGATGCCGATGTCGGTCGAATAGGCCTTGGCCACCGGAGTCAGCAGCGCCGCGCGCTCGGACCAGGTCTTGCGGGCGGCCGGATCGGTCTCGCGATGGGCGCGATCCAGTGCCTCGGCAGTGAGGTAGCAGATGGCGCGGGCGGCGCGGGTCTGAGCGCGCATGGTCAGCAGCATGCGGCGGACGTCCGGGTGGCCGATGATCGGGCTCATGCCGGGGCCCGTCTCGTCGGCCGTGCGGCCCTGGCGACGTTCGCCGGCAAAGGCCAGTGCCTGCTGGTAGGCGCGCTCGGCGATGGCGACGCCCTGCAGCGCAACGTTGAGGCGCGCGTTGTTCATCATCGTGAACATGCAGGCCAGTCCGCGGTTCTCCTCGCCGATGAGATAGCCGACGGCGCCACCGGCATCGCCGTACACCATCGTGCAGGTCGGCGAGGCGTGGATCCCGAGCTTGTGCTCGATGGAGTGGCAGCGGACGTCGTTGCGCGCACCCAGCGTGCCGTCGGCGTCGACCATGACCTTCGGAACCAGGAACAGCGAGATGCCGCGGGTGCCCGGCGGCGCATCGGGCAGGCGCGCCAGCACCAGGTGGATGATGTTGTCGGTGAGGTCGTGCTCGCCATAGGTGATGTAGATCTTCTGGCCGAAGATCCTGTAGGTGCCGTCGCCGGCCGGTTCGGCCCGGGCGCGCAACGCGCTCAGATCCGACCCCGCCTGCGGCTCGGTGAGGTTCATGGTGCCCATCCACTCGCCGGAGACGAGCTTGGGCAGATACAGGCGCTTCAGCTCGGCCGAGCCATGGGCGGTGAGCGCCTCGACTGCTCCGACCGTCAGCAGCGGGCCCAGCGCGAAGGCGAAGGAGGCGGAGTTCCACATCTCCGTGCAGGCAGCCTGCAGCAGATGCGGCAGGCCTTGTCCGCCGAAGTCGGGCGAGGCGACGAGGCCGTTCCAGCCGCCCTGCGCCCACGACACATAGGCGTCACGCCAGCCCGGCGGCGTGGTGACGACACCGTCCTTGATCTGCGACCCGACCTTGTCGCCAATCTTGTTGAGCGGGGCGATGACCGTGTCGGCGAACTTCGCCGCCTCGTCGAGGATCGCCGCCGCCATGTCGCCGTCGAGGTCGGGAGCGAGGCCGTCGGCGATCAGCCGGTCGAGGCCGGCCACCTGCCGGAGGGTGAACAGCATGTCGTCCACGGGGGCGCGGTAGCTCATCGGTCTCTCTCCCTCGATGCGCGTCCAGCGCGCTCTTCCGGCCAGCATAACCTGCGTGCTAAGCCGGCCGCACGGCAAAAGGACGCAACCGGCGCCGGCAAGTCAAGTCGTTCAGGTGTGAACATTCCCGATCCAGCCCTCCGCACCCGGCTGCTGCCGGCCGATCCCGTCGGCCTCGATGCCGCTGCGGCGTTGCTTGACGACGGGGCGTGCGTCGCGTTCCCGACCGAGACGGTCTACGGGCTCGGTGGCGACGCCACACAACCGCTTGCCGTCGCCCGGATCTATGCGGCGAAGGGTCGCCCGGCGTTCAATCCGTTGATCGCGCATGTGCCGGACCTCGCCGCGGCAATGCTTGAGGGGGAGTTCAGCGGTGCAGCAACGGCGCTGGCACGGGCGTTCTGGCCGGGACCGCTGACGCTCGTCGTCCCGCGCCGAGCCGGTGGCACTGTCTGCGACCTGGCAACCGCTGGCATGGACAGCGTCGCCCTTCGGGTGCCGTCGCATCCGGTCGCCCTCGCGCTCCTGCACGGGGTCGGGCGCCCGGTCGCGGCGCCATCCGCGAACCGGTCCGGACGGGTCAGCCCGACGACCGCTGCCCATGTGCTGGCCGATCTCGACGGACATATCGCGGCGGTCGTGGACGGCGGCGCGTCGCCTGTCGGCGTCGAGTCGACGATCCTTGCCTGTGTGGATGGGCACGTCCGGATGCTGCGCCCGGGCGGCATCACCCGGGAGGCCCTCGAAGGCGTCCTCGGCCGGGCGCTGGATGCGGCACCCGAAAGTCCGGCTGACCGGCCACTGGCGCCGGGGCTGCTCGCCTCGCACTACGCCCCGGTTGCCCCCGTTCGGCTCGATGCTGTCGACTTTCGCGCCGGGGAAGCCGCGCTGCTGTTCGGGCCGCAGCACCCGGTCGGGCTCGACCAAGCCGTAGCGGCGATCAATCTCAGCCCGGGCGGCGACCTCGTCGAGGCTGCTGCAGCGCTGTTCGCGGCGCTGCGGCAGCTTGACGCCCTGTCGCCAACCGCCATCGCGGTGGTGCGGATCCCGGCCTTTGGACTCGGCGAGGCGATCCGCGACCGGTTGATGCGAGCCGCGGCGCCGCGGGTCTGAGCGGCGTCTAAAGCGAGCGTCTGCGATCATGCGCGACAGGCGGGATGAGCCCCCGTCGCAGCCGGGTGCCCGTGGGGACACGCCTCCGGTCTGTCAGGCGTGCCGGGGAGCGCCGGCTGCGACGTCCGGCACGACCGTGGGACGCAGCGCCAGGGCGCCGTCGCCGGCCAGCGCATGGGCCAGGGTGGCCACAACCAGGAAGGCCGGGTATTCCCAGTCGCCATTGGGGGCATTGACCACCCAGCCATTGGGGATGTGCACCAGCGTGGCTCCAATCAGGACTGGCAGCGTCGCAAAGGCGACCGCCCGGCTTTAGAGGCCCGGAATGAGTGCGATGCCGCCGAACACCTCGGCCAGCACGATCGGCCAGGCGAGGATGGCCGGGTAACCGACCTTTTCGAGAAAGCCGGCGAAGCCCGGCACGGTGAAGACGCTGATCTTCAGCCAGGCGTGGGCCAGGACCATCACGCCGAGCGCGACGCGCAACAGAAGGACGGCATAGGGAGCGGTACGGGTATCAATCATGGCAACCTCCGGGGAATGAGCAGGGTTGATCCGGCGTGTGGCGGAGTGTTTGACTTTTCCGTCACGCAAAGCCATGGAAGGCCCTGCAACATACTTCTTGCAGAGGCGCAAATGGACGGCGTGTCGTGGGATGATTTTCGGCTGATCAAGGCGATTGCCGATCATCGCTCGCTGACCGGGGCGGCCGAGGCGCTCGGCGTCAACCACTCGACCGTGTTCCGGCGTCTCGCCGACACGGAGAAGCGCCTCGGCATGCCGCTGTTCGAGCGCCACCGCACCGGCTACGGGCTGACGCCGGCGGGCGAGGAGATGGTGGCGCTGGCCGAGCGCATGGACCGCGACGTCACCTCGTTCTCGCGCAAGCTCGCCGGGCAGACGCTAACGCCGTCGGGGGAGGTCCGGGTCACCACCAACGACACGCTGCTTGTCCACCTGCTGATGCCGGTGATCGCCACGTTCCGGAAGGCCTATGCGGACATCCGGGTCGACGTGGTGCTGTCGAACCAGGCCCTCAACCTGTCCAAGCGCGACGCCGACATCGCCATCCGCGCCACCGACAATCCACCCGAGACGCTGGTGGGCCGGCGTGTGGCCGCCATCGTATGGGCGGTCTATGGCCGGGCCACCGACTTTCCGGACGCGGCCGGCGGTGCCGGGGTGGCCCCGGCCTCCTTGTTCGGCCGCGACTGGGTGTCGCTGGGCGACCAGTTCGGCCATCTGAAGGCCGCCCGCTACGTGCGCGAGCATGTCCCGTCCGAGCATGTCGCCCTGAAGATCAACACCGTGCTGGGGCTGGCGGAGGCCGTGGCGGAGGGCATCGGCGTCGGTCCCCTGCCCTGCTTCATTGCCGACCGCAACCCCGCCCTGGTACGACTGACGACACACAACCCGGAATTCTCGACCGGGCTGTGGCTCCTGACCCATCCGGACCTGCGCGCCTCGCCGCGGATCCGGGCCTTTCTCGACTGTGCGGCCGCCGAGCTCGTCAAGATCCGCCCGCTTGTCGAAGGCGAGCGTGGGCCCTCGGCAAAGGTGCGCGAAGGGACATGACGGCACAGATCATGGTTGAATATGCGCGTAGAGGCTTGCAGCAGCAGCAGACGGTGGCGCTTAGTGTCGCCGAACCATGAAGGAGACCGACCATGACCCACGCCAATGACGCCGCCGCACCTCCCCACAGCCTCGGGGCTGGCCTTGCCACACTGCGCGCCCGATGGGGCTGGATCGTCGCTTTCGGGGTGCTCCTGAGCGTCTGCGGGATCGTCGCACTTGGCAGCCTCTACACCGCGACTGCCGCCAGCGTCTTTGTCGTCGGCATCATGATGATGGTCGCCGGCGTCGGCGAGATCATCGAGGGCTTCGCCATGAAGACCTGGGGGAAGTTCTTCCTCTGGATCCTGCTCGGGGCGCTTTACGTCGTCGCCGGCTTGGTCACGATCAACAATCCGCTGCTCGCCTCGGCCGTGCTGACGCTGATCCTCGGCGCTGGCCTTGTGGCCTCGGGCATCGTCCGCATGATCCTGGCCTTCCAGATGAAGGAAGGCACCCCGTGGATCTGGGTGGCCCTTTCGGGTGTCGTCACGACGCTTCTGGGCGCCATGATCCTTGCCAAATGGCCGGTCTCCAGCCTGTTCACGCTGGGCATTTTTCTGGGCATGGACCTGCTTTTTGCAGGTGCGAGCTGGATCGGTGTCGGCCTGGCCCTGCGCAAGCAGGGCTGAGCGGAACCAAACGCGGGCCGGGGCGTTGCGCCCCGGCGATCCGCCGCGCTCAAGCCACAGTCGCTCCTTCACCCTCACCGTTCTTCCCGATTGCGTTTTGGCGACGGCTGGGCAATGGGAGGGACGATTTCGCGCGTGCGAACAGAAGGACGGGGCACATGACGCAGTGGGTGTACACCTTCGGTGACGGCCAGGCCGAAGGTCAGGCGGGGATGCGCGAACTGCTGGGTGGCAAGGGCGCCAATCTCGCCGAGATGAGCAATCTCGGCCTGCCGGTGCCTCCCGGCTTCACCATCTCCACCGCGGTCTGCACCTACTACTACGCCCATGGCGAGATCTATCCAGCCGAGCTTGTGGCAGCCGTCGAGACGGCGCTGGCGCATGTCGGGCGCATTGCCGGCAAAACGTTCGGGGATCCGGAGAACCCGTTGCTGGTGTCGGTGCGCTCAGGGGCCCGCGCCTCGATGCCCGGCATGATGGACACGGTCCTCAATCTTGGCCTCAACGACGTGACGGTCGAGGCGCTGGCGCGCGGTTCGGGCGACGCACGGTTCGCCTATGACAGCTACCGGCGCTTCATACAGATGTATTCGGACGTGGTGCTGGGAGTGGAGCACCACCATTTCGAGGATCTGCTCGACGAGCTCAAGGACCGCAAGGGCCTGGCGCTCGATACGGATCTGGACGCTGCCGACTGGCGCCATCTGGTGGCGCGCTACAAGGAGACCGTGCAGAGCGAGCTCGGCCGGCCATTCCCGCAGGATCCCAAGGACCAGCTCTGGGGCGCCATCGGCGCGGTGTTCGGCTCCTGGATGAATCAGCGCGCGAAGAAATACCGGGAACTTCATGCGATTCCTGCCAGTTGGGGCACGGCCGTCAACGTGCAGGCCATGGTGTTCGGCAATCTGGGCGACACGTCCGCGACCGGCGTGGCGTTCACCCGCAACCCCTCGACCGGGACCAAGGAGCTCTATGGCGAGTTCCTGATCAACGCGCAGGGTGAGGATGTGGTGGCCGGCATCCGCACCCCGCAGGACATTACCGAAGTGGCGCGGATCGCCGCGGGCTCGGACCGCCCGTCGCTGGAACGGGCCTTGCCGGATGCGTATGCCGAGTTCATCCGGATTTGCGGCCTGCTTGAACGCCACTATCGCGACGTGCAGGACGTGGAATTCACCATTGAACGCGGCAAGCTGTGGATGCTGCAGACGCGCAACGGCAAGCGCACCGCCAAAGCGGCGCTGAAGATCGCGGTAGAACTGGCCAGTGAAGGCCTGATCACCCGCGAGGAGGCCGTCTGCCGGATCGAGCCGGGCGCCCTCGACCAGCTGCTGCACCCCACCATCGACCCCAAGGCCGAGCGGCGGGTGCTGGCCTCGGGCCTGCCGGCCTCCCCTGGCGCGGCCGGCGGCGAGATCGTGTTTGATTCCGACGAGGCCGAGACAGCCCGCGCGGCGGGCCGCAAGGTCATCCTGGTGCGGATCGAGACCAGCCCGGAGGACATCCACGGCATGCATGCGGCCGAGGGTATCCTGACCACCCGCGGCGGTATGACGTCTCACGCAGCGGTCGTGGCGCGCGGCATGGGCAAGCCCTGCGTGTCCGGCGCAGGAGGCCTGCGCGTCGATTATGCCGGCCAGACCATGACGGCCGGCGGCGTCACCCTGAAGAAGGGCGACTGGATCACCATCGACGGCGGCACCGGCCAGGTGCTGCTCGGCGAGGTCAAGATGCTCGAGCCGGAGCTGTCGGGCGAGTTTGGCACCCTGATGGGCTGGGCCGACGGCGTGCGCCGGATGAAGGTGCGGGCCAATGCCGAGACGCCGCTTGACGCCCGCACGGCGCGCAGCTTCGGCGCCGAGGGCATCGGCCTGTGCCGCACCGAGCACATGTTCTTCGACGAGGACCGGATCGTCGCGGTGCGCGAGATGATCCTCGCCGACGACGAGGCCGGGCGCCGGACGGCGCTGGCCAAGCTGCTGCCGATGCAACGCCACGACTTTGTCGAGCTGTTCACGATCATGCAGGGCCTGCCGGTGACGATCCGGCTGCTCGATCCGCCGCTGCACGAGTTCCTGCCGCATACTGAGGCGGAGATCGCCGAGGTCGCGGCGGCGATGGGGGCGTCGGCCGACAAGCTGAAGCGCCGTGCCGCCGAGCTGCACGAGTTCAACCCGATGCTCGGCTTCCGTGGCTGCCGGCTGGCCGTCGCCTATCCGGAAATCGCCGAGATGCAGGCCCGCGCCATCTTCGAGGCCGCGGTGCTGGCCGCCAAGGCCACCGGCGAGGCGGTGATCCCGGAGGTCATGGTGCCGCTGGTGATGACCCGGGCCGAGCTCGACAGCGTCAAGGAGCGCATCGTCGCCATGGCAGAAGC
This sequence comes from Methylobacteriaceae bacterium, assembly GCA_040380755.1. Lineage (GTDB taxonomy): Bacteria > Pseudomonadota > Alphaproteobacteria > Rhizobiales > Beijerinckiaceae > Alsobacter. The sequence goes on from JBEIIL010000058.1 coordinate 21,218, forward strand.
AGTCAAGGCGGAAACCGGAGCGACTTTCACCTATCAGGTCGGGACAATGATCGAGCTGCCGCGGGCTGCCCTGCGGGCCGGCGACATCGCCCATTCGGCCGAATTCTTCTCGTTCGGCACCAACGACCTGACGCAGACGACGCTCGGCATCTCGCGCGACGACGCGGCCTCGTTCCTCGGGCCCTACACCGCGAAGGGCATCCTGCCGGCCGATCCGTTCGTGACGCTCGACCAGGAGGGCGTCGGCGAACTCGTCACCATGGCGGCCGAGCGTGGCCGGGCAACCCGGCCCGACATCAAGCTTGGAATCTGCGGCGAGCATGGCGGCGACCCCGCCTCGATCGCGTTCTGCGAGAACGCCGGGCTCGACTATGTGTCATGCTCCCCCTACCGCGTGCCGATCGCCCGGCTCGCCGCCGCCCAGGCGGCGCTTGGGGTGCGCGCGGCCAGCTCGGCATGACTCCCCTCGCGCCTGTCCTGATCGGCGCCCTAGGGATTTTCGGGCTCGGCGTCGGCCTCCTGGTGGGCCGCATGCCGGAGCTTGATGGATTCATGTTCCCGCCGGTGATGTGGCCACTCGGGGCGGCGCTGGTCTTCGATCTCGTGACCCGGCCGATGATCGCGGCCGGGCGGTTGCCGGACCTGACCATGACCGAGCGCGCCATCGGGGTCGTTGCTGGCGGCGTTGCCTACCAGCTGGTGCGCTGGCTTTTGCCCAGCCTCTGACAGAACCTGTCTTCGGCACCCCCGCATCGCGGCCAAGAGCCGCTTTTGCGGCCTATCGGTCGCACAATCGTCGCGCCATTAACGGCGGCTCAACCTTACTCGTCGATAACGAAATCCATGGGGAATTTAGCGTTCGCGCCGTGTCCTGCGCGCAACGCCCTCCCCGCTGGTTCGTGTCGCGTGGGGTTGCGTGGCGATGGCTTTGTCAGGTGTTCGCTGGGCGTGTTCAACGGTTGCGCCATGGCTGCTGGCCGCTTGCGTACTGGTCTCCATCACCGCCGATGCCGGCATCGACGCTTCTGCGGGCTTCCAGGTCGCAGGCAAGTCCTGGATGGCAGGCCCGGGCAGCGACGCGCTGATTCCCCCGAGCGATGTGCGCCTGTGGGCGGTTGCGCCGCGGATTGGAACCGGCGATGCCGGCTCCCTCACCACGGCGCGGCTTCCTGCGCGCGAGCCTGAACCGGAGGCCTACCGCCATGACGGCGGACCCCGCGCCGACGTCAAGCCAACCTCCGCCGGTTTCCCGGTCGTCGACCGCAGCCGCAAGGGCGATCCGCTGGTGCCGTTGCGGCCGACGCTCAGCCGCCGTGCGCCGGTGCAGGGCTCCACCGGCTTTCTGCTGGGCGCCGAACCGCGCCTGTTTCCGGCGGCACCACTGTCGCAGGGCCTCGACCCGCTGAGCCTCGACACGCCCCAGGGGTTCGAGCCGCCGAACGATGGCGAGGCAACGACGCCCGGCGCCATCGGCGAGACCCAGTCGGCCGGCCAGGCCAGTTCGCAGCTCACGGCCGCGGCCCGCGCCTCGGGCTCGACCACGACAGGCGTGGGCTCGACCCCGACCGTCCC
>JBEIIL010000059.1:0-22648 GCA_040380755.1 Methylobacteriaceae bacterium
CCGCCATGGCCCGGCTTGGCGCCCTGGCTGAGCTTTAGCTCCACCATCTTGATCTGCGGATTGGCAGCCGTTTCGGCGAAGCGGTCGGGCGAAAAGGTACCATCCGGGTGGCGGGCGCCGAAATAGCCCGAGCCGATCTCCCAGATGATGTCGCCGCCGAATGCCGCATGGTGCGGACTGAAGCCGCCCTCGCCGGTGTCGTGGGCGAAATCGCCCATGGCGGCGCCCTTGTTCAGCGCCTTGATGGCGTTGGCGCTGAGCGAGCCGAAGCTCATCGCCGAGATGTTGAACACCGAGGCGGAATAGGGCTGCGTGCAGTCGGGTCCGCCGACGGCGATGCGGAAGTCCCGGTCGGCGACCTCCGTCGGGGCGATCGAGTGCCTCGCCCACTCATAGCCGTCGGCATAGACGTCGTACTGGGTGCCGAAGGGGCGCTTGTCGAGGGCCTTCTTGGCGCGCTGGTAGACGATGGCGCGGCGGTCGCGGCTGAACGGGGTACCGTCCTTCTCGCCCTCGAAGAAATACTGCCGGATCTCGGGGCGTATCTCCTCGAAGATGAACCGCAGATGCGCGGCAACCGGGTAGTTGCGCAGGATCGCGTGCTTTTCCTGCACGAGATCGCGGATGCCGACGCCGGTGAGGAAGGCGAAGCCCGCCAACGCGATCCACCACAGCGCGTGGGTCGCGCCGGCGAACAGGATCAGGGCGAGAATCAGCAGCGTCATCAGCGCCACGCCCGTGAGCGTGATGAAGCGCGGCGTGAATGGCAGCAGATAGCTGTTCATGGTCGCCCTCCCGGTCTGCGGCGCTGCGGCCACACTCGCGGCGCAACCTGACAGGCCCGGCCTGTTTTGTCATGGCGGCGCCGGGAAAAGTCCGGCGCCATGGGTGACGGTTATTCGGCCGCCTTGCGAGCGCCGCTGACCAGTTCGGCCAGCTTGCGGGGCTGCGACTGGGCCAGGGCCTTGCCGCGGCCTGACAGGCTCGGGTTGGTCATGAAGTAGCCCTGGGCGCTGAAGGGTTCTTCGCCAACCGTGCGGACAATGCGCCGGCTGGTGCCGTCGGCGAGGATTTCCCAGCTCTGCACGTTGTCGAGCAGGTTGGCGAGGAGCACCTGGTCCAGCACCTGCTCGTGCAGGGTCGGGTTGAGCACGGGCATCAGCGTCTCGACACGGCGGTCGAGATTCCGCGGCATCAGGTCGGCGGAGGAGATGTAGACCAGCGCATCCTTGTGCGGCAGCCCGTGCCCGTTGCCGAAGGCGTAGATGCGAGAGTGCTCGAGGTAGCGGCCGACAATCGACTTGGCGCGTATGTTCTCCGACAGGCCCGGCACGCCGGGCCGCAGGCAGCAGATGCCGCGCACGACGATGTCGATGCGCACACCGGCGCCGCTCGCCGCATAGAGCGCGTCGATGATCTCGGGGTCGACCAGCGAGTTGCACTTGATCCAGATCGCCGCCGGCCGACCCGCCCTGGCGTGCTCGGTCTCCGCGTCGATGTTGGCGAGCAGCCGCGGCTTGGCAGAGACCGGCGAGATCGCCATCAGTTCGAGCTGCGCCGGCTCGCCATAGCCGGTGATGAAGTTGAAGATGTGGGCGACGTCGCGGCCGATCGCCGGGTCGATGGTGAACACCGACAGGTCGGTGTAGATCCGCGCCGTGATCGGGTGGTAGTTGCCGGTGCCCACATGGCAGTAGGTGACGAGGCGGGCGCCCTCCTGACGCACGACCATCGACAGCTTGGCGTGGGTCTTCAGGTCGATGAAGCCGAACACCACCTGCACACCGGCGCGCTCCAGCGAGCGCGCCCAGCCGATATTGGCCTCCTCGTCAAACCTTGCCTTGAGCTCAACCAGCGCGGTGACCGACTTGCCGGCTTCCGCGGCCTCGATCAGCGCGCGGACGATCGGGCTGTCGGAAGAGGTGCGGTACAGCGTCTGCTTGATGGCGACGACGGCGGGGTCGCGGGCGGCCTGCTGCAGGAACTGCACCACCACGTCGAAGGACTCGTAGGGGTGATGGACGACGATGTCCTTCTCGCGGATCGCCGCGAAGGCATCGCCGCCGCACTGGCGAATGCGCTCGGGAAAACGCGGCACGAAAGCCGCGAATTTCAGGTCCGGCCGGTCGACACCGACAAGCTGCGAGAGCGACGCCAGCGCGACAAAGCCGTCCTCGATGAGGATTTCGTCGGGCTCGACCATCAGCTCGCGCGCCACGAAGGTGCGCAGGCCTTTGGGCATCGTGGCGGCGATCTCCAGACGGATGACCGAGCCGCGGCGGCGCTCCTTGAGGGCAGCCTCGAAGACGCGGACGAGATCGTTGGTCTCCTCCGCGAACTCGATGTCGAGGTCGCGGATGACACGGAACAGGCCCATGCCGCCAAGCGCGCAGCCGGGGAAGAGCTTCTCGGCGAACAGCGCGATGACGTCCTCGATGCGCACGAAGCGCATGGCGCCGGCCTCACCGTCGTCCAGCCGAACGAAGCGCGGCAGCTTGCCGGGAATGCGGATGAGGGCGCTGAACGCCTTGTTGTCGGCAACGCGGACAACCTCGAGCGCCATCGACAGCTCAAGGTTGGGGATAAACGGGAAGGGGTGCGCCGGATCGAAGGCGAGCGGCGTCACGAGCGGGAAGATCATGTCGCCGAAATGCGTCTCGAGGCGGGCCCGGTCCGGATCCGACAGGGCCGAGCTCTCGACAACCTCGACGCCAGCAGCCGCCACTTCGCCGCGCAGGCTGCGCCAGGCGTCCTGCTGGTCGCGGGTGAGGCGGGTTGCGGAGGCGGAAATGCGCGACAGGAGTTCGGAGGGCGTCAGCCCGTCCATAGACTGGGTGGTGACGCCGGCCTCGACCTGCTCGATCAGGCCCGACACCCGCACCATGAAAAACTCGTCGAGATTGCTGGCCGAGATCGACAGGAACCGCAGGCGCTCAAGCAGTGGATGGGCGGTGTTGCTGGCCTCTTCGAGCACGCGGCGGTTGAATTCCAGCCAGGACAGCTCGCGGTTGGAAAAGCGACCGGGCGCTCCGGCCAGAGAGCCATCCTCTGCCGCCAGCTTGGATTTTCCCTTGCGGGCGTCGATCCGCGGTGCCGATACGTTCGCCGTGTTCACGAGACTGTCCCCCTGCGGCTGGCCAAACCCGAGCAGAGGAAGCACTCTCTCCTGACAGTTACATGACGATCGTGACCACGGTGGAGAGCCGTCAGGAGACTTCCGGGTCGTTCGCTTTGATCACCGTTTTTCGCTTTGCCCCGCAGCGTGGACTGTCGTGTAGGTGTCAAAAGGCGGCACCGGTGGACCGCGCCGCGTGAGTTGGTTGACTTCGGTCATGGGACTGTCAGCAGCAGCGCGTAGATGCGACAAGGGGGTCGTGCAGGCCGAGGAGGTCGTCCGATGAGTCAGTTCAGCCTGACCGGGAAGCGCGCCCTCGTGCTCGGGGTCGCGAATGATCATTCGATCGCCTGGGGCATCGCCAAGGCGCTGCGGGACGCCGGCGCCGACCTTGCGCTGACCTATCTCAACGCCAAGGCGGAGCCGCATGTGCGGCCGCTGGCAGCGGCGTTGGGGGCCAGCATCGTGATGCCGCTCGACGTCGCCCATCCCGACCAGGAAGAGGCTGTGTTCGCGCAGATCGCGGCGCAATGGGGACAGCTCGACGTGTTCGTGCACTCGATCGCCTTTGCGCCGCGCGACGACCGGCGGGGACGGGTGATCGACGCCTCCGCGGCCGGCTTTGCGCTAGCGATGGACGTGTCGGTGCATTCCTTCATCCGCCTGGCGCGGCGCTGCGAGCCGCTGATGCCACATGGCGGCAGCTGCCAGACCATGAGCTTCTACGGGGCCGAGAAGGTCGTGTCCTCCTACAACATGATGGGACCGGTGAAGGCAGCGCTCGAAGCCACGACGCGCGAGCTCGCGTCGGAGCTTGGCCCGCGCAACATCACCGTCAACGCCCTGTCGCCGGGGCCGATGGCGACGCGCGCCGCGGGTGGCATCGCCGATTTCGACGCCATGATGGCCGACGCAGTGGCACGGTCGCCCATGCGGCGGCTGGCCAGCATCGAGGACGTGGGCGCCGCCTCGGTGTTCCTCGCCAGCGACAGCGCCCGCAACATCACCGGTGCAACGCTCTACATCGACGCGGGTTACCACGTGATGGGCTGATGCCCACCGCTACCTTTTCACTGCACTTCCGGAGGTCCGCATGTCGCGCAATACCATGATCCGGAACACCATCTGGGACGAGCTCACGGTTGGCGCCACGGCCAGCATTGAGCGCGTCTGCTCGGTGCAGGACCTGTATCTGTTTGCGCATGTGTCAGGGAACACCAACCCGCTGATGCTGCCCGCGGGCGAAAAGGAGCCGGCGCGCTCCGACGCCGCCATCGCGCCGTCGATGTGGGTCGGCTCGTTAATCTCCGCCGTGCTCGGCAATGTGCTGCCGGGACCGGGCACGCTCTACCGGGCGCAGTCGCTGCGCTTCCACCGCCGCGTGCATGTCGGCCAGCGCCTCACCGTCACCGTCACCTGCACGGCCAAGGGTGACCGGCCACAGGCCGTGTTCGAGACGCGGATCGTCGGCGCGGATGGCGTGCTGGTGTGCGAGGGCTTTGCCGAGGTCGACGCGCCGCGCGAGACGATCGTCACGCCGGCCCGCGAGCTGCCCGAGCTGATCCTCGACAAGCATGACCTTTTCGGCGCCCTCGTCACGAAGGCCCGCACCCGCGCTCCGCTCACCACCGCGATCGTGTGCCCCGACGACCACAACGCGCTTGGCGGCGCGCTGCTGTCAGCGCGCGAAGGCCTGATCCTGCCGATCCTGATCGGCAACCCGGACGCGATCCGCAAGGCCGCCGACAAGCTCGGCGAGGACATTTCGGCCTATCCGCTGGTGGCGATCAACGAGCACCGTGCAGCGGCCGCAAAAGCGGTCGCCATGGCTGTCGCCGGCGAGGCTGGCGCGGTGATGAAGGGCAATGTCCACTCCGACGAGTTGCTCGCCGAGGTCGTCAAGAAGGATGGCGGGCTGCGCACCTCGCGGCGGATCAGCCATGTGTTCGCAATGGATGTGCCGAGCATGGACACGCTGCTGTTTATCTCGGACGCAGCGATCAACATCGCGCCGGACCTGACCACCAAGGTCGACATCGTCCAGAATGCGATCGACCTGGCGCTGGCTTGCGGGATCGGGAAGCCGCGCGTCGGCATCCTGTCGGCGGTCGAGACCGTCAACGTCAACATCCCGTCGACGCTGGACGCCGCCATCCTGTCGAAGATGGCCGAGCGTGGCCAGATCCGCGGCGGGATCGTCGACGGCCCGCTCGCCATGGACAATGCGGTGGACCTCGAGGCCGCCCGCACCAAGGGGATCGCGTCGCTGGTCGCCGGCCGCGCCCAGGTGCTGATCGTTCCCAACCTCGAGTCCGGCAACATGCTGGCGAAGGAACTCACCTTCGTGGCACGGGCCGAGGCGGCCGGCCTCGTCGTCGGCGCCCGCGTCCCGGTGATCCTCACCAGCCGCGCAGACAATGACCGCGCGCGCGTCGCCTCATGCGCGCTGGCACAGCTCTACGACCACTGGCGCCGCGAGGGCGCGCCGCTCGGCGGGATCGTGACCGAAACACCTGACGCTTAAGGCAAAACTGCCGCGAAAGACAAAACCCGCTGCGCAAGGACGTTGCGATGCCGACCATGCTGCTGACGCTGAACGCCGGATCCTCCTCGGTGAAGTTCGCCCTTTACGGGGTGGCGAGCGGCACGCCCGTGCCGCAGGCGGCCGGACAGGTCGAGGGACTGGGGACGACGCCCGTCTTCAAGGTGACGGTCGTCGATGGTGAGACACGCCGCGATCCGCTCGAGACGCATCTTCATGCAACGCCGCATGCCGCCGCGGTCAACGCCATCCTCGACTGGATCGAGGCGGCGATGCCGGAGGCGCGCGTCGTCGCCGTCGGGCACCGGGTCGTGCACGGCGGACCGGATTTCGCCGCCCCGATGCTGATCGACCAAGCCAGCCTTGCGGCGCTGCGGGCCCTGGTGCCGCTGGCGCCGCTGCACCAGCCGCACAACATCGCCGGGATCGAGGCGGCACGTGCCGCCTTCCCGGGCGCCCCGCAGGTGGCCTGTTTCGACACCGCGTTCCACCGCGGCCATCCGCTCGTCGCCGATACGTTCGCGCTGCCACGCCGCTACTACGACCAGGGCGTGCGTCGCTACGGGTTCCACGGCCTGTCCTACGAGTTCGTGTCGCAGCGGATGCGCCATATCGCCCCGACCGAGGCCGCCGCCAACGTGGTGATCGCGCATCTGGGCAATGGCGCGTCGATGTGCGCCGTCCGCGACGGTCGATCGGTTGCCTCGACGATGGGCTTCACCGCGCTTGACGGCCTGCCGATGGGGACGCGCTGCGGACAGATCGACCCCGGCGTTCTGCTGTACCTGATGCAGCACGACGGCATGGATCCGGCCGCGATTTCGGATCTGCTCTACAACCAGTCCGGTCTCAAGGGCCTTTCCGGCGTGTCGAGCGACATGCGCGAGCTGGAGGCCTCCGACAGGCCTGAGGCTGCCGAAGCGATCGCCTATTTCGTCTCCCGGATCCGTCGCGAACTGGCCGCGCTCGCCGCTGACCTCGGTGGTCTCGACGCCGTCGTGTTTACCGGCGGGATCGGCGAGAACTCGGAACGGCTCCGGGCGTCCGTGCTGGACGGCATGGGGTGGCTGGGCATCGCGCTCGATCCGCAGGCCAATGCCGCGCGCGGGCCCCTGATCTCACAGCCCCACAGCGCCGTGCGGGCCTTCGTGATCAAGACCGACGAGGAAGCGATGATCGCCCAGCACACGATACGGACGGCGGGCCTCGCCGCCGCCAGCAACGCCGCCTGATGTCACGTTTGCCCGGACATGCCGATCGAAACGACCGCCGCCTGACCTTGCCACACGGAGGGGTAGCCGCCATGACTCCGTTCACTCCCGAGACCCTCGTCGAACGCAGCTTCGGCCAGTCCCATCTGGCCTCCCGCCAGTCCGAGCTGATCGGCCATGCCCTGTCGCGCCATATCGACCGGATCGGCCGCGTTCACTCCGAACGGGCGCGGGCCTGGATGGACCGCAGCACGAAAGCCGCAAAGGTGCTGCAGGAGGCCGCTGCGGGCGGCGGGTTCGCCGAGCTCGCCACCAGCTATGGCGCCGATGCGGCCCAGCGCATGGTGCTGACGCTTGACGTCCTGCGCGAGCGGGGCAACGGCGATATCGCCCACGAGGCCGCCGGCACGCCGCCAGTGCTGATCTACCGCTACGAGACAATCCTCGACGGCAGGACGCTGAAGCGCCCGATCAACGACCAGCTGCTGCGGATCCTGCCGCCGGACGGCATCGAGGTGCATGACTGGAAGCGGCCCTACATCATCATCGACCCGCGCGCCGGCCATGGCGCTGGCATCGGCGGCTTCAAGGAGGACAGCCAGGTCGGCATCGCCCTGCAGGACGGCCACCCGGTATATTTCCTGTCCTTCCGTCCCCATCCGGAACCGGGCCAGACGCTCGCCGACGTGACGCGCGGCGAGGTGACCTTCGTGCGCGAGGTGCAGAAGCGTCACCCCGACGTCCCGCACCCGATCATCGTCGGCAACTGCCAGGGCGGCTGGGCCACCATGCTGCTGGCCGCCACCAACCCGGACATTGCCGGGCCGCTGGTGATCAACGGCGCGCCGCTGGCCTACTGGTCGGGGCGGATCGGCGAGAACCCGATGCGCTACAATGGCGGCCTGCTCGGCGGCGTGGTGCCGGCGCTGCTGATGGCCGACCTCAACCACGGGGAGCTTGACGGCGTCCATCCCGTGTCGAACTTCGAGATGCTGAACCCCTCGCGCAATTTCTGGGGGAAGTATTACGACCTCTACGCCGACGTCGATCGCGGCCGTGGTCGCTTCCTCGAGTTCGAACGCTGGTGGGGCGGCTATCACTTCATGGCGGAGGCCGAGATCCGCTGGATCGTCGAGCAGCTCTTTGTCGGCAACCACCTCGCACGCGGCGAAGCCCGGCTTGAGCGCGGCCGCTCCGTGGACCTGAAGCAGATCCGCTCGCCGATTATCGTCTTTGCCAGCTTCGGCGACAACATCACGCCGCCGCAGCAGGCGCTGAACTGGATCGTCGACACCTATGCGGACGAGAACGAGATCCGCATTCGCGGCCAGCGCATTCTCTACATGGTGCACGACAAGGTCGGGCATCTCGGCATCTTCGTGTCGTCGTCGATCGCCAAGAAGGAACACGCCGAGATGGCGTCGACCCTGAAGACCATCGAGACGCTCGGGCCGGGCCTGTACGAGATGACAATCGAGACACAGGAGGGCGAGGGCAAGGACGCACGGTTCACCGTCAGCTTCCACGAGCGGACGATGGCCGACATCAAGGGGCTCGACGACGGCCACCGCTACGAGGAGGCCGCCTTCGCGGCGGTCGACCGCCTGTCGCAGCTCGGCGCGGAACTGTACGCGCTCACCATCCGGCCGGCCGTGCAGGCGAGCGTGACGGCGAAGGCCGCTGAGGTGATCCGCGAACTCAATCCCTCTCGGGTGCAGCGCAAGATCTTCTCGGACCGCAATCCGGCCATGGCCGCCGTCGCCGCGGCGGCCGAGCGGGTCGCCGCCGATCGCACGCCGGCCGGCCCCGACCACCCGCTTCGGGTCGTCGAACAGCTCTGGTCGGAGGCGTTCGAGCAGTCGATCGACCTCATGCGGGACGTCCGCGACATGTGGTACGAGCTGGCGTTCCTCGGCATCTATGCGTCGCCGGTGATGTCGCTTGTCGGCGACCGGTTCAATTTCCAGCGGACGCGCAAGGATCCGGACGAGCTGCGCACGCAGCCGGAAGTTGTGGCTCACCTGCTCAACATCAACCGGGGCGGCTACGCGGAGGCCGTCATCCGCATGCTGATCCTGCTGGCCAACGCCCGCGGCTCTGTCCGCCGGTCGCGGCTTGAGCGGTCGTCCCAGATGCTGACCATGACCGAGCCGTTTGCCGCCATGGGAGCGGACGGCCGGGCCGCGTTGATCCACGAGCAGTCAGTGATCGTCGAGTTCGAGCGTGACGCTTCGATCGCGGCGCTGGCCATGCTGCTCGCCAACCCGCTCGACCGGCTGCGGGCCATCGCGGCGGTGGAGCATGTGGCCGGTCCGCTCGAGGAGATGGAGCCGCATACGATCGCGGCGATCCAGACCTTCCGCCGGACGCTGGACCTGCCCCAGATCGAGGGCATTTCGGCTCCTGCCGCGCCCGCCCTTGTCGCGGCTGGCACTGACGAGGCCGCCTGACCGTTTCTCCCGACCGGACAGGCGTTGCCCGTGATCAACATCCGATGACATCCGGATGACGCTCGGCGTGATTTCCTGTGGGTATTGTCTATGACACTCCCACATGACACATGCCGGTGTGATCGTCCGCCAACGTGCAGTCGAAGTGAGTCGAGGAGCGTTCACGTCCCGTGTGGGATATTTTTTCACGCCTGAGGAGCCGGGTGGTCGGTGACGACACGCCGGGCGCAGCGCCGGCCCCCGAGGGGTCCGGCGGGTCCGCCCTTGCGCCGGTTTCCGTGGTGCTGGAGCCGATCGTCTACGCGGTTGGTGACATCCACGGCATGGACGGGCTGCTGGACGACCTGCTGCTGCAGATCGAGGCCGATGCGGCCCGACGCGGCCGACCTGTGAAGATCGTGTTCCTCGGCGACCTCGTCAACCGTGGGCCCGCCTCCCGGCAGGTGGTCGAGCGGATCATGGCAGGGCCGCGCCGGCAGGATCATTCCTGGCTGACCATCGCCGGCAACCACGAGCAGCTGATGCTCGACGCGCTGCTGCCCGGCAGTCTCCTGGCATTCCGCCGCTGGATGAAGAAGGGTGGGCGCGAGACGCTGCGGTCCTATGGCGTGCCTGCCAAGCAGGCGACGCTGGATGCGGCGCTCAAAGCCGTGCCGCGCGAGCACCTCGCTTTCCTGGCCGGGCTGCCGCAGTACCACCTGCACGGTGAGTTTCTGTTCGTGCATGCGGGAGTGGAGCCCGGCGTCGCACTCGAGGCCCAGCGACCGCAGTCGCTGCGGAGCATCCGCGGCCCGTTCTTCAGGGAGCCACACGGGCTTCCCTTCGTGGTGGTGCACGGGCACACACCCACGGACGGGCGACCGCTGGTTGGCCCCGACCGCATTGGGGTCGACACCGGCGCAACTGCCACAGGCATCCTCACCGCGATCGCCATCGACGGCGAGACCCAACAGCCGCGCTTCATCCAGGCGCGCGCCCGGCCGTCGCGAGCGGCCCGGCGTCAAGATGCGCGCGACGGGGACGGCCTTGTCGTTCCCACGACCAAACCGCGCCGGAGACTTCAATGAGCATTACCCGAACACCCCGGCGACGCGGCGCACGCCCCTCCCCGGCGGCCGACAGGCCCATGATCCTCGACGCGCTTGCCGGCCAGGACCAGCCTGCCGAGTCCGCCGAAGCCGGCGATACGGCTGCGCCGGCTTCAGCTCCGGCACGGCGTCGGTCCGCCAGCGCGGTGGCGCACTCCCAGCCTGACACCGGCAGTGCCGGCCGCGAGTTCGAGCTGAAATTCGCGGTGAACGAGGCGAGGCTGGCATCGCTCAAGTCCTCCCCGGTTCTCGGCGAAGGCGAGTTCCGTCGCGCCCAGCGGCTGATCTCGGTGTATTTCGACACGCCCGACCACGCTCTGAAGGCCGCCGGCTTGGTGCTGCGCATCCGGCGCAAGCGCACCACCCTGCTGCTGGCGGCAAAGTGGCCCGTGGCCAGCGAGGGCCTGTTCGCACGCGGCGAGCACGAGGTCGTCTGCCCGTCACCGGCGCCCGACCTGTCGCTGCTCGGCCCCGAGATCGCCGAACGGATCAGGGCCGTGGTCAAGGACGAGCCGCTGCTGCCGGTGTTCACCACGGACATCCGGCGCTCGCTGCGCCTGGCGCGGTTCGGCGGCAGCACGATCGAGCTGGCGCTGGACACCGGCACCATCGTGGCCGGCATGCGCAGCGAGCCGATCCGCGAGATCGAGATCGAGCTGAAGGATGGTTCGGCCGATGCCATCTATGACTTCGCCGCCATGCTGGCCAAGAGCTGCGGGCTGAGCATCGTCGCCCTGAGCAAGTCGGAGCGCGGCTTCCTGCTGGCGTCCGGCAAGGCGCCGAAGGTCGCCCGGACACCGGTTGCGCCGCTGGCCGGCGCGGCCACGGTCGACGACCTCATCGCCGGGGTGATCGGCTCCTGCGTGCAGCAGTTCGTTGCCAACTGGCCGGCGTTCCAGCGGGCCGAGCGGGTCGACGCCGTCCACCAGATGCGCGTCTCGCTGCGGCGGCTGCGGGCCATGGTGGGCCTGTTCAACCGCGCCTATCCGTCGCCGGCCTTCACCGACCTGCGCAACGAGGCCAAACGCATCGCCTCGGCGATGGGCGACGCCCGCAACTGGGACGTGTTTGCCGGATGGTCCGCAATGGCCCGATGGTCGCGGTATCGTCGGTGACCGGCTTCGGCGACCTGCTGGCAGGTGTCGAAGAGCGCCGCCGTGTCGCCTATGCGGAGGTCCGGGCGCTGCTGGAGGATCCGGCCACCACCCAGTTCGTGATCGCCGCCGAGGCGTTCGTGGCGCGGCGGGGCTGGCGCACCGCATTAGCGACGGGGGATCTGTCGGGGCTGGCTGAGGCACCGCAGGGCTTTGCCGCCGCAAGCCTGTCGCGGCTCGACCGCAAGGTGCGCAAGCGCGGCCGCGGGCTGGCGGACAAGACGGCCGAGGAGCGGCACGAGGTCCGCATCGCGCTCAAGGGGCTGCGTTATGCGGCCGAACTCTATGCGCCGCTCTTCACCAATCCCGGCGATGCCAAGCACTACACCGCCGCCGCGGCGCGCGTGCAGGACACGCTCGGCAGTTCCAACGACATGGCCGTGGCTGGCGACCTGGTCACCCGGCTGCCGCCGGCGCCGACCCATGTGGCACGGGCGCAGGCGGTCGGGGTCGTGCTGGGCTGGTTCGCCAGGGGCCTCGAAATCGAGGGCCGTGACATCCGCAAGACCTGGAAAGGGTTCCGGACCAGCCCGCGGTTCTGGACCTAGGCTGCTGACGCCGGCGCCGGCAGTGCGATTGGTCTCTTGCCGTTCGTCTCCTCGGGAACCGTGGCCGCTTAACATCGGATGAGCTTGTACGTCATCGAACCGTCATGCTGAGGCCTGTTTCAGCTCCGCCGGCCGGGCAACCGGCGGAGCGGGAGGCGTTGCGGATGCACGAATTGCCGCAAGATCCACAAGTTCGGGCGGAACGGGCAGGCCGGCCTTCCCGAGCGTGACCAGCCGCGGTGGGACGTTGCTGCGGGCGATGCCGTCGGCAGCGAGCTCGGCCATCAGCTTCGTGGTCGACCCATCGACAACGCGGAGCCGTTGCCGCACCTGCTCGCGGCAGGCCGCGAAATAGCTGCGCGCCCCCATCAGGCTGGCGACGATGCCGCCGATGATGAGCCAGACGGCCAGGACGCGACTGATGGTGTCGCCACCACCGATCGCCGCAAGGGTCAGGGCGATCGTCGCGCCTACGCCCCACGCCTGGACCATGCGCTTTTCGCGACGGTCGATCGCCTCGAACTCCAGCCGCCGTTCCTGCTGGAAAACAGCCAATGCACCGCGCAGCATGGCAAAGGCACAGACATCGCGCAGGCGCGCGACGCCCGCACCGGTGGCGAGATAGTCGCGGGCGATGCGGGTGGTCACCGGCAAGGGCGGCCCGGCCTGGGGATCGAGGACAAGCGGCAGGATGAGGCTCGACGTGAACGCATAGTGCGCCAACAGCGCCGTCAGGCAGGGCAACGCGCCGGCCGGATCGCAAAGCACGCCGATCTCGGCCGGCGAAAGGCCGGCGATGAAACGCCGAAACGTGTCGGTCGGGTCATGCGGCCGCATTCCAGACGAATAGCAATCCGCGGTTGACAGATTGCTAATTTCATTGCGGACCCTGAATGCGTCACTCTGCCGCGACAAGCCGCAGCGAGGCCGGATCGTAGTTCAGGATCGGTCCCAGCCAGCGCTCGACCTCGGCGACGTCCATGCGCTTGCGCGCGGCATAGTCTTCGATCTGGTCCCGCTCCACCTTGGCGACGCCGAAGTAATGCGCCTCCGGGTGGGCGATATAGAGGCCCGACACGGACGAGCCGGGCCACATGGCAAAGCTCTCGGTCAGGCGGACGCCGGCGCGCCGCTCCGCGTCCAGCAGAGTGAACAAAGTCGCTTTCTCGGAGTGGTCCGGTTGCGCCGGATAGCCCGGCGCCGGACGGATGCCCTGATAGGGCTCTGTCGACAGCACATCGGGGCGGTAGGCCTCGTCGGGCGCATAGGCCCAGAACTCGCGCCGGACGCGCTCGTGCATGCGCTCGGCGAAGGCCTCGGCGATGCGGTCCGCCAGCGCCTTGACCATGATCGACGCGTAATCGTCGTTGACGCGGGCGAAGCGCGCGGCAATCCGCTCCTCCTCCGGCCCGGCCGTGACCACGAAGGCGCCGACATGGTCGGCCAGGCCCGTCTCACGCGGAGCGACGAAGTCCGACAGCGCGGTGTTGGGCCTGCCGTCGCGCTTGGCCAGTTGCTGGCGCAGCGTGAACAGGGTGGCGAGCGGCTTCGTGCGGGCCGGATCCGCCCAGAGCCGGATGTCGTCGCCTTCGGCATTGGCGGGCCAGAAGCCAATCACCGCCTTGGGGGTGAACCAGCGTTCCTCGACGACCTTGCGCAGCATCGCCTGTGCGTCCTCGTAGAGCTGACGCGCGGCGGCGCCCTGCTCGGGATGCTCGAGGATGGCCGGGAAGCGCCCGCTCAGGTCCCAGGTCTGGAAGAAGGGCGTCCAGTCGATGTAGGGGATCAGCTCGGCGACATCGTAGCTGGCAAAGGCGCGCGTGCCGGTGAAGCGCGGCGCAACAGGCGCATACTTCGTCCAGTCAATCTTCAGGGCGTTGGCGCGGGCCTTGGCCAGCGGCAGGCGCAGCTTGTCGGCATTGGCGCGGGCATGTGCATCGGCCACCTTCACGTATTCCTCACGCACGGCCTGGACGGCCCCGGCGCGGGTCTCCGGCGAGAGCAGGCCGGACACGACGCCGACGGCCCTGCTGGCGTCGGTGACGTAGACGGCCTGGCCGCGGCGGTAGTTCGGGCTGATCTTGACCGCCGTATGGACGCGGCTGGTGGTGGCGCCGCCGATCAGAAGCGGAACGTCGAAGCCCTCGCGCTCCATCTCGGCGGCGACGTGGCACATCTCATCGAGCGAGGGCGTGATCAGGCCCGACAGGCCGATGACGTCGACCTTCTCGCGCCGCGCTGTCTCCAGGATCTTGGCGGCCGGCACCATCACGCCGAGGTCGATCACCTCGAAGTTGTTGCACTGCAGGACCACGCCGACGATGTTCTTGCCGATGTCGTGGACGTCGCCCTTGACGGTGGCGAGCAGGATCTTGCCGGCATTGGCGCGGGCTTCCTCGCCCCGGGCGGCGCTCTCCTCCTCCATGTAGGGCAGCAGCCGGGCGACCGCCTGCTTCATGACGCGGGCGGACTTCACCACCTGGGGCAGGAACATTTTGCCGGCGCCGAACAGGTCGCCGACGACGTTCATGCCGGCCATCAGCGGCCCTTCGATCACCTCCAGCGAGCGCGAGGCCTCCATGCGGGCAGCATCCACATCCTCGTCGATGAACTCGGTGATGCCGTTGACGAGCGCGTGCTCCAGCCGCTTGGCGACCGGCTCGGCGCGCCAGATGAGGTCGGCGACCTTGACCTCGCGGCCCTGGCCGCGGAAGCGCTCGGCGAGCGCCAGCAGCCGGTCGGTGCCGCCGGGGCGGCGGTTCAGCACCACGTCCTCGCAGGCCTCGCGCAGTTCCGGCTCGATGCTCTCGTAGACGGCAAGCTGGCCGGCATTGACGATGCCCATGTCCATGCCGGCGGCGATCGCGTGGTAAAGGAACACCGCGTGCATGGCCTCGCGGACCGGCTCGTTGCCGCGGAACGAGAACGACAGGTTCGAGACGCCGCCGGAGATATGGGCGTGCGGCAGCGTGGTGCGGATCTGGCGCGTCGCCTCGATGAAGGCGACGCCGTAGCCGTCATGCTCCTCGATGCCGGTGGCGACGGCGAAGACGTTGGGGTCGAAGATGATGTCCTCGGGCGGCACGCCGGCGACATCCACCAGCAGGCGGTAGGCGCGGGTGCAGATCGCGACCTTGCGCTCGAGCGTGTCAGCCTGGCCCTGCTCGTCGAAGGCCATCACCACCATGGCGGCGCCATAGTCACGCACAAGGCGCGCCTGGGCCAGGAACGCCTCCTCGCCCTCCTTGAGC
The DNA here is from genome assembly GCA_040380755.1 of Methylobacteriaceae bacterium. Classification (GTDB taxonomy): domain Bacteria; phylum Pseudomonadota; class Alphaproteobacteria; order Rhizobiales; family Beijerinckiaceae; genus Alsobacter. Next base: position 15,360 of record JBEIIL010000059.1, read on the forward strand.
GAGATCGAGTTGATGATGGCCTTGCCCTGCACGCATTTCAGTCCGGCCTCGATGACGGTGAACTTGGAGCTGTCGATCATCACCGGCACACGGGCGATGTCGGGCTCGGCGGCGATCAGGTTGAGGAACTCGACCATCGCCTTCTCGCTGTCGAGCAGGCCCTCGTCCATGTTGACATCGATGATCTGGGCGCCATTGGCGACCTGGTCGCGGGCCACGTCGAGGGCGGCCGGGTAGTCGCCGGCCGTCACCAGCTTGCGGAACCGGGCCGAGCCGGTGACGTTGGTGCGCTCGCCGACATTGACGAAGTTGATCTGCGGCGTGAGCACGAAGGGCTCGAGCCCCGACAGGCGGAGCATCGGCGGTATCTCCGGCACCGACCGGGGCCGCTTCCCGGCGACGGCACCGGCGATGGCGGCGATGTGGGCGGGCGTCGAGCCGCAGCAGCCGCCGACAATGTTGACGAGGCCGGCCGCAGCAAACTCGCCCAACGAGGCCGCCATGGCTTCGGGGCTCTCGTCATACTCGCCGAAGGCGTTCGGCAGGCCAGCATTCGGATAGGCGCAGACGAGCGTGTCGGCCACCGTCGACAGCTCCAGCAGGTGGGCGCGCATGTCGCGTGCACCCAGCGCGCAGTTCAACCCGATGGTGAACGGATCGGCATGACGCAGCGCGTGCCAGAAGGCGGTCGGCGTCTGGCCCGACAGGGTCCGGCCCGACAGGTCGGTAATCGTGCCGGAGATCATCAGTGGCAGCGGGTTGCCGGTGGCGCGGAACACCTCGCAGGCGGCAAACACCGCCGCCTTGGCGTTGAGCGTGTCGAAGATGGTCTCGATCAAGATGATCTCGGCGCCACCATCGACGAGCCCGACGATCTGTTCCGCATAGGCCTCGCGCAGGTCATCGAAGGTGACGGCGCGGTAGCCGGGATTGTTGACGTCCGGCGACATCGAGGCGGTGCGGTTGGTCGGCCCCAGCGCGCCGGCCACAAACCGCCTGCGACCGTCACGACCACTGGCCTCCTCAGCCGCCTCGCGCGCAAGCCGGGCGGAGACGCGGTTGAGCTCGTAGACGAGATCCTGGGTTTCGTAATCGGCCTGGGCGATGCGGGTCGACGAGAAGGTGTTGGTCTCGACGATGTCGGCGCCGGCGAGGAAGTAATCCAGGTGGATCGACCGGATCGCCTCGGGCTGGGTCAGGCTGAGGAGGTCGTTGTTGCCCTTCAGGTGGCAGTCGCAGGCGGCCAGCCGGTCGTGCCCTGCCCTGAACGCCGCCTCGTCGAAGCCAAGCCCCTGGATTTCGGTGCCCATCGCGCCGTCGAGCACGAGGATGCGCTCGCGCGCTGCGGCAGCCAGCGCTGCGCGCACCTCCGCGCCCTGGGTCTCGAAACGACGGTCAGTCATGCCAACACTCCCTGCATTTCGCAGAAGGATATAAAGATATCCTTATATCGTAAAGCGGTTCTTTCGCTGGTTTCCGAAACAGGGATGCATCATGCGAAAAAGGCGGTCCGAGGGCCGCCTTTCACCGATCGGCATAGGGTGGCGGGGCGCTGAGGTCAGCCGCGACGATCGAGCATGGCCCAGAGCGCCGGGACCATGGCAGTGCCGAGCGCCGTCTTGAGCAGTGTGGCCAGGGCGAACGGCGCGACACCGGCGGTCCAGGCCACCGACGGCCCGTAGAGCGTCGCCAGCCAGCCGAAGCCGAACGCAAAGATGACGGCATGGCCGAGCGCCATGGCGGCGCCCATGCCGAGCAGCGAGCGGCCGAATCCGCGCTCGCAGAGCCAGCCGCCAAGGCCGGCGCCGGCGACGAAGCCGACGAGATAGCCCCCGGTCGGGCCGGCCATGTAGGCAAGACCGATGCCGCGCTCCGGCGTGTCGGCGAAGACCGGCAGGCCGATCGCGCCCTCGACGAAGTAGAGCGCCACCGTCGCCATGGCGAGGCGCGTACCGAAGGCTGCGCCCAGAACCAGGACCACGAGCGTCTGCATGGTCATCGGCACCGGGTAGAACGGTACCTTCAACTTGGCCGACAGCGTCAGCAGGGCAGTGCCGGCCAAAGCCAGCAGCACGACGCGCAGCAAGGCGGCGCTGCGATCGGGATGTGACGGCCAGACGGCCGAGGCGAGCGTGGTGGGGAGCGGTTGCGTGGCCATCGTAACCTCGTGTCAGGAGAGGGCCCGCCCTCCCCTTTCGTGCATGACGCCGGCTCTATAGGGTCTGGGCGCTCGCGACAAGACGGTCCGACAGCATTGAAATGAGACGGATATGGCCGACGACATTCCTTTCGACCGCAGTTTCGATGCGCCTGCCGGACACATGGTACAGGTCAGCCCACTGGTGCGGCGGATCGTGGCCCCAAACCCGGGACCGTTCACCTTCACCGGCACGTGCAGCTATGTGGTCGGCCGTGGCGAGATCGCGGTGATCGACCCCGGCCCCGGCGACGGTCCGCATCTCGAGGCGATCCTGGCCGGCACGGCGGGCGAGACGATCACCACGATCGTGTTGACGCACACGCACCGCGACCATTCGCCCGCCGCCCGGCCACTGGCGGCGCGGACGGGCGCGCGCATCATCGGATGCGGGCCGCACCGCCCGTCGCGTCCGGTGGCGGCCGACGAGGGCGCACGGCTCGACGCCAGCGCCGATGCCGATCACGTGCCGGAACGCGTGCTGGACGATGGCGACACGGTTGCGGGCGAGGGCTGGACGCTGACGGCGCTGGCGACGCCGGGGCATACCGCCAATCACCTCGCCTTCGCGCTGGCGGAGGAGAATGTCCTGTTCTCCGGCGACCATGTGATGGCGTGGTCGACCACAATCGTGGCGCCGCCGGACGGCGCGATGGGCGACTATATGCATTCGCTGTCGCGGATGGTCGACCGCACCGACGCCCTGTACTGGCCGGGCCACGGCGGACCGGTGACGCAGCCGGCACGGTTCGTGCGCGCCCTGATCCAGCATCGCCGCGCCCGGGAAGCCGCGATCCTCGACCGGATCACCAAGGGCGATACGCAGATCGGACCCATCGTCGCGCGGCTCTATGAGGGGCTCGCACCGGCGCTGCACGGCGCTGCAGCCCTGTCCGTGCTGGCGCATCTGGAAGATCTGGTCACCAAGGGCCTGGTGACGACCGACGGGGCACCGCGGCGCGACGGGCGTTTCGAGCGGGCCTGAACGGTCAGTCGCGCGCCTCGACGAGTTCGTTCAGGGCCTGCACGAAGGCCTGGATGCGGCGGGCATTCTCGCCGAGATCATGGGCGCCGTGGCGCGAGGCGGCGCGCAGGTCGACCCGCGTCCCGCCCGCGACAGCCCGGAGCCGGATGGTGACATCGGCGGGAATCCGCAGCAGCAGCGAGCGGTCGACCGCATCGATCCGGCCGTTGCCGGTCCGCGGACCGGGCGCCGTCGCCTCAATGAGCTGCCAGCCGCGTTGCTGCACCGCCTTCTGGGCGAGGATGAACGCGTCCTGGATGCCAAGCTCCAGCGTCAACGGCGTGAGCGCCGGATAGGCCGCCTGCTGGGCGAGCCGGCTGTCCGGCGCGGGATCGGGCGGCATGACGCCGCCGCGGGCATCGTTGGCACGGCGCGAGCGGGAAAAGCCGGGCGGATCAACCACATCCGTCGTCACATCAGCAAGACGCGGCAGGTGCAGGGCCTGAACGGCGAGCACGACAGGCCAGGTGACGAGAAGTAGGGCCACAACCAGGCCGCCGAGCGCGGCGCGAAATCCCGGACGGCCATCCTGCCAGACGGACACGAAGGCGATGCCGGCGAGCACGGCCGCCGCCACCGCCAGCAGCAGGCCGGCACCGATTGCCGCCAGGGCCGCCTGCAGCTCGATGCGGTCGAGCCGACCAAGCACGACCGCAAGGCCGCAGACCATTGCGGCGAACACGGCGAGCCGGCCGCTCCAGCGGGCGGCTCGCGAAGGTGGCAGTTCGACGACAAGCCGGCGCATGTCGCGAGTCTACGCGCGCTCGCGACAATGCGCCATTGGCGCGGCGTCAGGCGGTCGGCAGCCGGTAGTCGCGGAAGATGTCACGCAGCGACATCTTCTGGATCTTGCCCGTGGCCGTGTGGGGGATTTCCTCGACGAAGGCGACATCGTCAGGCATCCACCAGCGGGCGATCTTGCCCTCCATGAATGCCAGGATTGCCTCGCGCGTCGGTTTGGTGCCTGGCTTCGGCACCACCACCAGGAGCGGCCGCTCGTCCCATTTGGGGTGGGCGATGCCAATCACCGCCGCCTCGGCGATGTCGGGATGCCCCATGGCGAGGTTCTCGAGGTCGATCGAGGAAATCCACTCGCCGCCGGACTTGATGACGTCCTTGGCACGATCGGTGATCTGCATGTAGCCGTTCGGATCGATGGTGGCGACGTCGCCGGTGTCGAAGAAACCGTCCTCGTCGAGCACGTCGCCGCCCTCGCCGCGGAAATAGCCCTTGATCACAGCGCTGCCGCGCACCTTCAGCCGGCCGAAGGTCTTGCCGTCCTGCGGCAGCTCCCGGCCGACATCGTCGGTGATCTTCATTTCAACCATGAAGGGCGCATAGCCCTGCTTCATCTTCAGATCATAGAGAGCGTCGCCCTCGAGGTCCCCAAGCTCCGGTTTGACGAAGCAGACGGACCCGACCGGGCTCATTTCGGTCATGCCCCAGGCATGGACGACCGTGATGCCGTATTTGCGCTCGAAGGTCTCGGTCATGGCGCGCGGGCAGGCCGAACCACCGATCAGCACGCGCCTGAGCGTCGACAGCCGGGTCCCGGTCTTTTCCATGTGGGCAAGCAGGCCGATCCAGACGGTTGGCACCGCCGCCGAGCAGGTGACTCCGGTGGCCTCGATGATCTCGTGGACCGAGGCGCCGTCCAGCCGGGCGCCTGGCATCACCATGGTGGCGCCGGCCATCGGCGCCGAGAAGGCCAGCGACCAGCTGTTGGCGTGGAACAGCGGCACGATCGGCAGCACGACCTCGCTGGGCGACAGGGCGAAGGCCTCGGCCGACACCATGGAGAGCGCATGCAGCACGTTGGAGCGATGCGAATACAGCACGCCCTTGGGGTTGCCGGTGGTGCCCGACGTGTAGCAGAGCCCCGCCGCCGTATTTTCGTCGAAGCTCTTCCAGCGGAAGTCGGTATCGGCCTCCGCGATATAGTCCTCATAGGCGACGGCGTTGCGCAGGCTGGTCGCCGGCATGTGGGCGGCATCGGTGAGGATCACGTAACGCTCGATGCTGGGCAGGCCTCCGGCCAGCTTCTCGATCAGCGGCACGAAGGTGAGGTCCAGGAACAGGATCCGGTCCTCGGCATGGGTGACGATGTAGGTGATCTGGTCGGCAAACAGCCGCGGATTGACCGTATGGTAGATGGCGCCAACGCCGGTGATGCCGTACCACGTCTCCAGATGACGCCAGGTGTTCCACGCCAGGGTGGCGACGCGATCGCCCGTTCGCACGCCGTCGCGCTCGAGCCGCTTGGCGAGGCGCAGCGCGCGCTCGCGGATCTGCGCATAGGTGATCTCGTGCATCGGTCCCTCGACCGACCGGGAGATGACCTTGCGCCCGGCATGCTGGCGGGCAGCATGGTCGATGATCTTGGGAATCAGGAGGGGCCAGTCCTGCATCAGACCGAACATCGGGCATTCTCCTCGCATCGCCTGTGCCGCTCTGTGGCGGCGCTTCGCCATGACCATAGCGTGACGGTCGCGGCTTGCGGAAGTCGGGTCTGGCCAGATAGTTTGGCTGTGAACCACCCGGTGAGCCCGTGACCACGCCAGCATCCTCCGACCCGCTCCGCATCTGGTTCCGCTTCCTGCGCCTGCACCAGCGGATCACCGGCCGGGCAGCCCAGGAGTTTCGCCGCATCGGCCTGTCGATCCCGCAGTTCGACCTGCTGTCGACCCTGTCGGAGCGCGAGGGTGCGAGCCAGCAGGAGATCGCCGAGCGGCTTTACGTGACGAAGGGCAATGTCTCGGGGCTGATCGACAGGCTTGCGGCGCTGGGCCTCGTCGAGCGACGCGCTCTGCCGGCCGACCGGCGCTCCTATGCGCTGCACCTCACCGACGAGGGACGCCGGATCGTCGAGGAGGGCCTCGCCTTGCAGCACCGGCTCATCACCCAGACGCTGGGCGAACTGCCGGCGGCCGACCTCGCGGACCTCGACCGCATCCTGGTGACCTGGCGTGACCGGGTGCGGGCACTTCCGGCCGAGGCCCCGTGAGCTTCGTCGCCATCGCGCTCGCGGGCGGCGGCAACCGCTGCTACTGGCAGAGCGGGGTGCTCGACGCGCTGTGGGAGGCAACGCCCAACCGGCCGCGGCTGATGGTCGGCGTCAGCGCCGGAGCGTTCCAGGCCGCCTTCACACTGGCCGGGCTCGGGGACAAGGTCAGGTGCATCGTCGATGACGAGTGCAGGACCCGGCGCCGGAATCTGGAATGGATCCGGTTGGCGCAGGGGCGCTCGCCCTTCCCCGTCGGCGAGATCTATCCGGAGCTGATGCGGACCGTGTTCGGGCCACCAGAGCTGGCCCGGCTGCGCCATGCGCCCGAGCTGCTCATCAAGGTGTCACGGCCACCGCCCTGGCTGCCGGGGTCGCTGGCGACGATTGCGGGACTTGCCGGCTACCAGCTCGAAAAGAGCCTGACCAACCGGGTGCATCCCCGCGTCGGCCGCCGCCTCGGCTTCGTCGCAGACTACGTCTCGTCGCATGCGGTGGCGGATGTCGAGGCGCTGGTGGCAGCCTTGGCGGCCAGCGCCGCGGTGCCGCCGTTCATTCCGGCCGGTCGCGTCGGCGGTCGCAAGGCGCTGGATGGCGGGCTTGTCGACAACGTCCCGGTGTCGCAGCTCGAGGCGGTGGAGGCCGCCGGCGAGCACACGCTGGTGCTGGTGACGCGCCGGTACAAAACGTTGCCGCTGGTGCCAAACCGTACCTATCTGCAGCCTTCGACCCCGATTGCGGTCAACAAGTTCGACATCACCGATGCGGACGGGATCGCTGCCGCCTACAGGCTCGGCCGCACCGATGGCGCGGCCTTCGCGGCAAGCCTGGCGAGCAAATCCGGCAGATCGGCGATCGACCCGACAACGTGATCGGCCAGCGGCTCCAGCGCTGCCCTTGGCGCCGGCCCCGTCAGTACCGCGATCCCGATCGCCCCCGCCGCGCGTGCGGCGTGGAGATCGTGGGTTGAATCGCCGACAAGCGCCACCGCGGCGGGCTCGACGCCAAGATGGGCGGCGAACGCCAGGACCATGCCGGGATCGGGCTTGCCGCCATGACCGGAATCG
>JBEIIL010000060.1:0-22188 GCA_040380755.1 Methylobacteriaceae bacterium
GCGCAGTGCAGCCAGGCGAGCCGGCCCTCCGGCCGCGCAAGACTGGGCTCGCCACTCCGATCTCCGAGCAGGTGTCGCTCTTCCTTGACGCGGCGCACGCGGATGCGCAGAAGCAGCCGGGCAAACGGCCCGAACATCGTCGTGCCACCCCGATAGAGTCGCAGCGGGAGGGGGAGGTCGTTCATGCGGCGGCGTCCCTCAGCGTCGCGCCGGGGTCTGCGGCGCCGAAGGCCGCATAGGCCCGCGCATGCACCGCGTCGAGGCCCGCCTGCACGGCCAGCCGCGCCGCCTCGAGGGCTTCGGGATCGGCATCGCGCGCCACCCGCACCGGCTCGCCGATGGCGACGAGGCCACGCCCGAACGGCAGGCCGATGGTGGTGCGGTCCCAGTTCGACAGCGTCAGCCGCCGGCTGGTCACCACCGCGACGGGGTAGATCGGCCGCCCCGAGAGACGCGCCAGGGTGACGATGCCGGCGCCTGCGACGCGGGCCGTCTTGGGGATGTCGGCTGTGAGCGTGACGCTGTCGCCATCCTCCAGCGCCCGCAGCATCTCGCGCAAGCCGCGGACGCCGCCGCGCCGGTGCATCTGCTGCGGGTTGCCGCCCGACGCGCGAATCGGCCTGATCCCGAAATAGCCGCAGGCGGCCGCATTGATGCCGCCGTCGCCATGCCGGGAGATCAGCACCGCGTAGCGGTCCTGCGGGCGCTTGCCGAGGGGGATCATAAAGTGCTGCCCGTGCCAGAGCGCGCAGATGAAGGGCAGGTCGGCGTCGAGCCGCGCGAACAAATCGGACGGATCGGTGCCGAACGCATTGGTCCGCTGCAGCAGGCGAAGATAAGCGGCGAACAGCCACCCCAGCGCCCCCTGGACGGCCGGGGACCGTCCGAACCGCTTGAGCATGCTCAGGCCGTGGCGTCGGGTTGCAGCAACCGGTGCAGGTGCACGACGAAGTAGCGCATGTGGGCGTTGTCGACGGTCTGCTGGGCCTTGGCCTTCCACGCCGCATGCGCCGTCGCGTAATTGGGGAAGATGCCGACGATATCGAGCTTCTCGAGATCGCGGAATGTCAGGCCTTCGAGGTTCTCGAGCTCACCGCCGAACACGAGGTGGAGGAGCTGCGGCTTTGTGTCGGGCATGGCGGATCTCGGGGTTGGCTGAGCGGGAACGGACAGGGTGGGGCGTGTCGGATCCTGCCCCGGCAGGACCGGGCTAGAGCCCAGCGATGGCTTCCTTGTGACCGCGGGTCCGGGCGGGGCCGGTTTGCGCGAGAATGTCGGAGAGTGAGGGTGCCAGCCCGGGGCCGGCGGCCACCATGGGCTCGTGCACCGTAGAGGCACGATTGTACAACGGCGTCTGCCCGCCAACCGTGCGGATCACGCCGCCTGCGCCCGTCAGGATCGCGTGCGCAGCGGCGAGGTCCCAGTCATGGGCGCTGCCGCTTGCCAGCCCCCCGTCGATGGCGCCTTCGGCGACGCGCACAAACCGGTAGGCCAGCGAGTGGATCCGCGGCATGCGCTGGAACGGCAGCCGCTCGCCCTGCATGGCATCGAGGATCGGCGCCGGCCCGGCGATCCGTGCTCCGGCAATGCCGTCCTGGCCGGTAGCGCGGATGGGCCTGCCGTTAAGCAGGGAGGGAGCTCCCGGCAGCGCCTCGTAGAGATCGCCGCTGACCGGCGCGAAGACGAAGCCCGCCACCGCAACGCCATGTACGACGATGCCGATCGCCACCGTCCAGTCGGCATCGCCGCGCGCAAAGGCCCGCGTGCCGTCGATGGGGTCGACCACCCACACGACGGCCTGGTCGAGCCGTCGCGCGTCGTCGAGGGTTTCCTCGGACAGCCAGCCAAACTCCGGCGCGGCCGCCATCAGGGTGCGACGCAGATAGGCATCGACAGCAAGATCCGCCTCGGTGACCGGCGAACCGCCATCCTTGTACTGGATGTCGGCCGAGGTGCGGCCGCCGCGCCGGAAATAGCCCATCGCCATCCGGCCGGCTTCCGTCACCGCGCTGCGCGCGGCGTCGAGCGCCAGCCTGGAAATGTCGGTGGGCGCGACGGCCCTGCGGGGGGTCCGGGGCAGGGATCAGGACTTCTAGCTGCTGCGCCGCAGCACGGCAACCGCAGCCGGAACAATCCGTCAAGGAAAACGCCCGTTAAGCCCGTCTCTACAGACACTTCACCATTCCGCTTAAGCGTTTTGCGGCTCCCGCCGGCCATAGTGGATCCCGAAGCGAGACCGGAACCAAAACACCGGCCGCCCACGTCTTGGGAGACGTCAGTCATGGGGTTTCAGGAACCCGACCGGAACGCGGGCCGTCAGCGGCGGCCCGCGGCTCCGCCGGTGCGCGTCGCCGTCTGCCTCGATGGCGTCATGGGCAATGCCGTGCTGGCCGGATTGCCGGCACTCTCGCAGCTGACCCGCGGTGCCGATGGCGTGCTCATGCGTCCCGCGCAGGACGCTGGCTTCTACATCCTCGAAGTCGTCTTTGCCGACGGGCGGACCCCGCTCGCGCTCGGCCCGGCCTTTTCCGAATGGGAGGTGGTGGCGCTCTGGCGGCGGGCCGGTACCACGCTCGGACTTGCTTTGCTCATCCAGGCGCTTGACGGCAGCATCGTCGCACCGTGGGGTCAGATCGGCCATGTTCGCCTCGGCCCGCTGCGCTACCGCCGTCGCTCCACCACTCTGGTGCGCCGCCGGCCCGCGTTCCTGCGCCGCCGCAAGGTCGCCCGCCTTCCCGAGCGGCCGGTCGTTCGCCGCGAGGTCGAGCTCACCGGCAGCAACTAGCGGGTTCATCAGGACAGGGCCGGTCAGGGACCCGGTCCGCTCTAGCTCTCTTTTTTGGCATCATCGATGTCCGCCAACCGGTGTCCACTTGGCGGGATGATGTTCTAGGGCTTCTGCTGGGGCGTCGCCGCAAGCCGCGCCACATGCCGCAGGGCCGCGGTCCGCACCGCCCGCCCGGCGATCTCCGAACCCAGCCCCGCATAGGTGCTCAGCGCGTTTTGCCGCATGTCTTGCGGCAGCGCGCGGCCAAGCTTCAGCACGAGCAGGCGTTCGAGGGTCTCCCAGCTGATGGGGACTGCCTTGGCGAGCACGATCAGCGGCTCGATGGTCTGCGCCAGCAGCAGATCGCGCATGAAGCCCGGGCTGACATTCGCCTGCAGGGCCAGCACTACCACCGCCCGGGCGATCCGGCCGGCCTCGATGTGACGCATGATCTCGCCGTCGGCCTCGCCGTTGGCCGGCGTCGTCATGCCGGCCTGCAGCTGGCGGAAGTCGTCGACCGACAGCATCGCGATGGTATGAAATTCGTCCTCGGGCCGCGCCAGCCGCACCGTGACGTCGATGACGTCGGAATCGACGCCGGTGTCGAGCCCGACCTTCAGGGTCGCATGGATGGCGGCATCATCCGCCATCAGCCGGGCGGCATGCGCCGGCAGGTCCACGCGCCGCGACAGCGCGGCGCGTAGGTCGGGGTCGCCGTCGCTGCGCCCGGCGAGCGTCGTGGCCCCGTCTGCGGACAGGCGGGCACCGGAATTGCTGGCGAGTGATCGATCAACCGCCGCATTCGCCAGATCCACCAGCCGGTCCGTCACGCTCTCCGACAGGACGTCTCGCCGTGAGATGGCCAGGTGGTGGTCGGAACCGCGCACCGCGATGATCTCTGCCAGCGCCGCATCATCGAGCCAGCGGCTGCGCTCCAGCACCGGCCCCGCGATGGCGATCTCGGGGTCGACACCGAGCTCGCTCGAGGCCCCGCGCAGCTCGTGGCGGCAATCGGCCAGCCATTCTGACAGGGTGACCCGGGATCGGAACTCGAGATTGCGCGAAATCAGCACGATCACCGCGTCCCAGCCCGCGACATGCGGTTCCCGCGTGTCGCCCGGCCGCTCCGGGATCGTGTTCGATACCGTGCGCAGGAGAGGCATCTGATCTGCGAGCACGCCGGTCTCGAGCGCAAGCTGCAGATCGAGGATCAGTGCATCGACGAGGGCGGTGGACGTCATGGCTTCGCTCGCAGCGCCGCATCCCGTGCGCCCGGTCGGAAAACGCGATGCGTCCGGGGCCCCGGACACCATCCGCGTGGATGCTCGTAAAAATTTAGCAGGCGCCCGTCGACAAATTCCTAATCATTCAGGAAACCGCGGTTAAGCGACGTTGACTCTGCCTGGCCGCGTCAGGAGGCCATGACAACGCCTAAAGGCTGCGCGCGGCAGCCTCGACGAACAGGCCGCCAAACAGCAGGATGCCGGCGTCGCGATTGGCCCTGAACAACAACAATGCTCCGCGCTTGTCGTCGAGACTGATCTTGCCGACCTGCCAGCCCAGATGGGCTGCGAAGGCCGCGACACCGAGCCAGGCTGCCAGCCCGAGGCCTGCGGCGAGCACCGATCCGCCGACCGCCACAACGGCAAGCGCATAAAAAAGGCCGATGGCCAGCCGGCTGCTGTCACCGAACAGCCGGGCCGTCGAGCGGATGCCGGCAACGCCGTCGTCATCGAAGTCCTGGATCGCGTAGATCGTGTCGTATCCCATGGTCCAGAACACGGCGCCGGCATAGAGCAGCAGGGCCGGCAGCGCCAGGGACCCGAAGGTGGCGGCCCAGCCCATCAGGCCGCCCCATGCGAAAGCCAGGCCGAGAACGGCCTGCGGCCACGACGTGACGCGCTTCATGAACGGGTAGATCGCCACCAGCGCCAGCGAGGCAAAGCCCGTCGCGATGGTAAAGCCGTTGAAGCACAGCAGCACGGCGAGGCCGACCAGGCACTGCGCCACCAGGAAAACGGCGGCCTGCCGTGTCGTCACCTGGCCGGAGGGAATCGGGCGTGACCGCGTCCGGGCGACCTGCCGGTCGAGATCCCGGTCGACAATGTCGTTGTAGGTGCTGCCGGCGCCCCGCATGGCGATGGCGCCGATCATAAAAAGAAACAGATAGAACGGATCGGGCGTGCCCTTGGCGGCGACCGCAGCGGCCAGCGCGGTCGACCACCAGCACGGCAGCAGCAGCAGCCACCAGCCGGCCGGCCGGTCGATGCGGGCCAGCCGCAGATAGGGGCGCCAGGAGGCTGGTGCGAGTCCGTCGACGACATTGCCCGGGGCGGCGTCGGGAACCGGGGCGTCGCCCGGCCCGGCGCGCTCGCTCACAAGGCGCCTTGCGGCATGCGGATCGGGCCGCCGACGATCTCGTCGCCGCCACCCATGAGACCGGGACGCTGCTGGCCCTGCTGTTGCTGGCGCTTGGCCTGCGCCTGCAGCTTCTTCTGCTGCACCGCGGCCGTACAGGCCTGGTTCTTCACCTTGACCATCTGCTCCTGCTGAGACTTCAGGTTCGGGGCGAAGTCCGGCGGGACATGGCACCATGCCCCGTTGGTCTCGACCCAGGGGATCAACGTGGCGCCATTGCGCGTCAGCGACGTGAAGGTGTTGCAGGCGTCGATCGCACTCGGCCGCTTCTTGCGGTAGCCCTCGATGCGCTGCATCAGCTGCTGCCGTTCGATCATCATCGGGCCGGCGGCCGCACAATCATTGGCCTGCGCCGCAGCATGGCCGGTGCCAAGTGTCAGCGTCATCGCAATGGCAATCGCCGTGCCTGCCAGCGCCGATCGTCCGCCCTGTCTCGCTGCCCGTGCCATCTCGCGTCCCCGCCAACGTCTGGAGCCTGCATACCAGCCCCGTGCCGGACTCTGCAATCCGCCACGCGCACGACGGTGGCCTCGCACGCAAAAGCGGCCGAAATCCGGCGCAGGGCCTTCCCGGTTGCACGGTGAAGGCACGCCACGTGCGGCGGCTGGGTCCCGTGTGCCGGTGTGAGATGCTATCAGGGCAGTACCGGGAGGTATGTGGTGGCCAGCTACGATTTTCGCGCTCAGCGCCTGTTCGTCGTCGATGACCTTGCGCAAGGCGTCGAGATCGTCCTCCCGCGCGACCCCTCGCACTATGTCCTCGACGTGTTGCGCCTGGGCGAAGGCGATCCGCTGCTGCTGTTCAACGGCCGCGACGGCGAGTGGCTGTGTCGGCTGGTGCCCGGAAGCCGCAAGGCTGCACGGTTGGTCGCTGGTGAGTGTACGCGTCCCCAGCCACCGGCGCCGGACCTGCTGCTCGGCTTCGCCCCGCTGAAACACGCGCGGCTCGATTACATGGTCCAGAAGGCGGTCGAGATGGGGGTCGGCCGGCTCGTGCCGGTCATCACCCGCCACACCCAGGTGTCGCGCGTCAACCGCGAGAGGATGCAGGCCAATGTCGTCGAGGCGGCCGAGCAGTGCGGTCTCCTGACGGTGCCGGACGTGGCCGCCGAACTCCGGCTCGACGCCCTGCTCGACGCCTGGGAGCCGGGCCGCGTCGTCGTCTTTTGCGACGAGGATGCGCCGCTGGCCGATCCGCTCGTCGCGCTGGCGGCCGCGCCGACCGGGCCTCTGGGGCTCCTGATCGGTCCGGAGGGCGGGTTCGCCCCTCCCGAGCGCGAGCGCCTGCTTCGCATGCCACTTCTGGTCCGGCTGTCGCTCGGGCCGCGCATCCTGCGCGCCGACACTGCCGCGGTGGCGGCCCTGGCGCTTCTGCAGGCTGTGCGCGGCGACTGGCGCCCGGGCTGAACCCGCCAGCTTGCGCTTTCTGCATTGTGCGTTTGTGCAATGCGGGAGTGCGATTGCCTGTCGGGGCGGTGGCCTCTATGACTGACGGCGACCCGCCCCATGGCGGGTTTTTCGTCCGGATCGCCCACCATCCGGAGCCGCCGGGGAAGACATATGGCCCGCGACCAGTCTGATCCGACACCGATCGAGAGCCGCGACGAACTCGTCGCCTGGTTCGACAGGGGGCCGAAGCCGCCGGCGGAGTTCCGCATCGGCACCGAGCACGAGAAGTTTGGCTCCTACGTGGCCGACCGGTCTCCTGTCCCCTACGAGGGCACGCACGGCATCCGCGCCGTCCTGGACGGTCTGGCGGCGCGCACCGGCTGGGAGCCGATCCTCGAGGGCGACCGTCCCATCGGCCTGTTCGACCCCGACGGCATGGGCGCGATCTCGCTGGAGCCCGGGGGCCAGTTCGAGCTGTCGGGGGCCCCTGTCGAGACCCTGCACCAGACCGACGCCGAAACCGCGGCGCATCTCGAGGCCGTCAAGGCCGTCGCCGCGCCGCTCGGGATCACCTGGCTCGGGCTCGGCCACAGCCCGGAATGGACGCGCGCGCAGACGCCGGTGATGCCGAAGCAGCGCTACGCCATCATGGCGCGCTACATGCCGAAGGTCGGCGGCCGCGGCCTCGACATGATGTTCCGCACCTCGACCGTGCAGGTGAACCTCGATTTCTCCAGCGAGGCCGACATGGTGCGCAAGCTGCGCGTGTCACTGGCCCTGCAGCCGGTGGCCACGGCGCTGTTCGCCAACTCGCCCTTCGTCGAGGGCGCGCCGAGCGGCTTCCTGTCGACCCGGTCCGAGATCTGGCGCGACACCGACAACAACCGCTCCGGCATGATCCCGTTTGCCTTCGAGGATGGGATGGGCTTCGAGCGCTATGTCGACTATGCGCTCGACGTGCCGATGTATTTCGTCAAGCGCGGCGACCACTACCACGACGTCGCGGGCGCCTCGTTCCGCGATCTGCTTGCCGGCCGGCTGCCGCAGCTGCCCGGCGAGCGCGCCACCCTGTCGGACTGGGCCAACCACCTCTCGACCCTGTTTCCCGAGGTGCGGCTGAAGCGCTACCTGGAGATGCGCGGCGCCGATGCCGGGCCGCGGACGATGCTGGCGGCGTTGCCCGCCTTCTGGGTCGGCCTGCTGTATGACGACGGCGTGCTCGACCAGGCCTGGCAGCTGGTGCGGGACTGGAGCGCCGTCGAGCGCCAGGCGCTGCGCGACGTGGTTCCCCGCCTCGGCCTCGCGGCCCCCTTCCGCGGCGAAGCGCTGCGTGCGGTCGCCGCGCAGGTGCTGGCGCTGGCGCATGAGGGGCTGCGCCGTCGCGCCCGCCGCGATGCAACCGGCCGCGACGAGACGGTGCATCTCGCCGTGCTCGACCGCATCGTCGCCGAGGGTCGCACCGAGGCTGATCGGCTGCTGGCGCTCTTCGACGGGCCGTGGAAGCAGTCCGTCGCTCCGGTCTACGAGACCAACGCCTACTGATGGCGGGTTGACGGGAGGCTGAACCGGCACGCCCCACACGCCCGTCCGGGCGTGTCGGGGCAACCGACGTCTCCCTCAGCTGTACGGATCGGCCGCGTCGCGCAGGCCGTCGCCCATGAAGTTGAAGGCGAGCACCACCAGGATCACCGGCACCATCGGGGCCAGCAACCACGGATAGAGGTTCACCGCGGCGAGGTTCTGCGCCTCGTTCAGCAGCACGCCCCAGCTCGTCACCGGCGGGCGCAGCCCGAGGCCGAGGAAGGACAGCGCGGTCTCGCCGAGGATCATCGAGGGGATCGACAGCGTCGCGCTGGCGATCAAATGGCTCATGAAGTTCGGCACGAGGTGATGGCCGATGATGCGGGCCCGCGATGCCCCCATCAGCTCGGCGGCGCGCACGAACTCCTCCTCGCGCAGCGACAGCAGCTTGGAGCGCACCGCCCGCGCCAGCCCAGGCCAGTCGAGCAGTCCGAGGATGATGGTGATGGCAAAGAAGACGAGGATCGGGCTCCAGTTCGCCGGTAGCGCTGCGGACAGCGCCAGCCACAAGGGCAACTCCGGCAGCGAGCGCAGGATCTCGATCGAGCGCTGCACGGCGGCGTCGACCCAGCCGCCCATGTAGCCGGCGAGACCGCCGAGCGTCAGGCCGATGATGAACGACACCGCGATGCCGAGCAGACCCACGGTGAGCGAGATCCGCGCCCCGAAAATGATGCGCGAGAACAGGTCGCGCCCCAGCCTGTCGGTGCCGATCAGGAAGAAGGTGCCGTCCTTGGGCGGACACACGAGGTGGAAATTGCCCTCGATGAAGCCCAGCATCTCGTAGGGCTCGCCGCTGCAGAAGAAGCGCAGCGGCTGCGGCCGGCTGGTGTCGACGACGTATTCGCGCTTGAACGTCTCGAGGTTGAACTTGAACGTGTACGGATAGACGAAAGGCCCGACAAACTGGCCTTCGTGCATCAGGTGGACGCCCTGCGGCGGGGCCAGCAAGTGATCGCTGTGGCGCTGGGTCAGCCCGTAGGGCGCCACCGCCTCGACGAAGGGTAGCATCAGGTAGAGGCCGAGCAGGAACGCGGCCGACACCACCGCCACCCTGTGGCGGCGGAACTTCCACCAGATCAGCCGCATGGCCGAGGCGCGGTAGAATCTTTCCTCGGAGGCCGACATGGCCTCCGACACCACCGGATCGAACGGCGCCGGGTTGACGTAGTGGCCGGGCGCCAGCGGGTCGTGGGTGATCGGGGAGGTCGCCATCACGGTCATCGGATCAGCCACGCTTGCCGAAGCGGATGCGCGGGTCGAGCGTCGCCAGCAGCAGGTCCGAGATCAGCATGCCGACGACGGTCAGCACCGCCACGAACATCAGGATGAACCCGGCAAGGTACTGGTCCTGTGTCTTCAGTGACTGCAGCAGCACCGGCCCCACGGTCGGCAGGCTCAGCACCAGCGACACCAGCACCGAGCCGGAGACGAGGTGCGGCAGCAGATTGCCGATGTCGGCGACGAACGGGTTCAGTGCCATGCGGAACGGGTATTTCAGCAGCGCGGGCAGGGGGCGCATGCCCTTGGCCCTCGCCGTCACTGTGTATTGCTTCTGCAACTCGTCGAGCAGGTTGGCGCGCATGCGCCGGATCATGGCCGCCGTTCCCGAAAGCCCGATGACGATGACGGGGGCGATCAGGTGCGACAGGATCGACGACATCTTGGCGCCCGACATCGGCTCGTTCATGTAGCGCGGATCCATCAGGCCGCCGATCGAGATGCCGAACCAGCGGTTGAGGTAGAACAGCAGGATCAGCGCCAGCAGGAAGTTCGGCGTCGCCAGCCCGATATAGCCGATGAAGGTCGCCACGTAGTCGCCAAGCGAGTACTGCCGTGTCGCCGAATAGATCGCGATCGGGATGGCGATCAGGTGGACGAACACCACCACGGCGAGGTTGACCACGAGCGTCAGCGCCAGTGCCCCGCCGACGACCTCGTTGACCGGCCGCTGGAATTCGAACGACCAGCCCCAGTCGCCCTGCAGCAGGCCGGAGATGCCGTTGGGGCCCGACCACAGTCCCATCCAGATCAGGTATTGCTCCCAGACCGGCCGGTCGAGCGCGTACTGGGCGCGCAGGAACTCCGCCTTGGCGGCGGCCGACGGATCGCCCTGTGCCTGCAGTTCGGCGATCTGGTTGGTCAGGAAGTCGCCTGGCGGCAGCTTGATGATGAAGAACACCAGCGCCGAGATGGCCAGCAGCGTCAGCGCCATGGTGACGGCGCGCCGTGCGATGTAGATCAGGATCGCCATCAGCGCGGCCTCACCGGTCGAACCAGAATTCCTCGACGCGATAGACGCCGAGCAGAGCGGTGGGCTCCCACGAATAGAGCCCCTTGTCGGGAATGTTGCGGATCGTGCCCGCACGGACGATCGGCTGCATCTCGCCTCCGACTGTCCCGATGGTGAACTGGTATTCGGCGTTCAGTGCCAGCATCTCGGTCCAGATGCGGGTGCTTTCGGCCGCATCGCTGGTTCGCAGCCAGGCTTTGTAGAGGTTGACCAGGCGACGCGGCAGGACGCTGTCCGGCTCCTCGCCGGAACGCCCCTGCGTTTCGAACCACTGCCCCCATTTCGGCCAGGAATAGTGCTCCTGGCGCACGGGTGCGAGTTCGGTCGGCGGCATCTGCGCCACCGGCACGGCGTTGTCGAGGCCGCCCGACGCGACCATGACGGTCTGCCCCGCCCAGGAGCGCTGGCGCAGGATCGAACGCTCCTGCGGCTTGACGAATAGCTTGATGCCGATGTCGCGCCAGAACTCCGTCACCAGCTGCAGGGCATCGATGATGTCGCTTGATTCGCCGTCGACCTCGACGATGATTTCCAGCGTCCGCCCGTCCGGCAGCCGCCGGAAACCCGAGCTGTCGCGGTTGGTCAGGCCGATCTCGTCAAGCAGCTCGTTGGCGAGGCGCGGGTCGTACTGCGCAAAGCCCGTGCGGAAATTGTCTTGGTACAGCGGGCTCTGCGGCATGATCGTGTTGTTGCCTTCGGTGCCGAGACCGAACAGCAGCGCGTTGTTGAGGATGCGTCGATCGATGCCAGCCGACAGGGCACGCCGGTAGCGCACGTCGCGGTTGAGCTTGCGCCACACGGGGTCGTTCGTGGTGAGGTTGGGATAGAGCGCATAGGCCGAGCCGCGCGCCAGCGTCCACAGCAGGGTCTTGTAGCCCTGCATGCGTTCGCCCTCCTTCAGCACCGGCACGTCGTTCATCGACAGGCCGCGCGCCATCAGGTCGACCTCGCCGGCATTCGACTTGGCGGCGAACAGGCTGCCGGACGAAATGTCGACCAGAATGCGATCCATGTAGGGCAGCTGCCTGCCTTCGGGATCGACCCGGTGAAAATAGGGGTTGCGCTCGAACACGAAGCGCGTCGCCGGCGAGGGGGTCACCACCTGCCAGGCGGTCAGCACCGGCATGTCCGGATTGCTGTTGTCGTAGGCCGCGTCCATGCGGTTGTGGAGCGTCGCCCAGGACCTGACCTTTGCCTTCGCGGCAAGCTCCGCGAGCTCGGCCTTGTCACGGTATTTCGCGTGGAATTGCTTCAGGTAATGGCCAGGCGCGAAGGTCGAAAGTGGCTGCGGCATCGCCAGCGCCGGCAGGAAACGCGGGTTCGGCGCCGTCCACGTGTAGCGGATGCGGCGTTCGTCAAGATAATCGATCTTCGGCTGCTTGCCGTCGACGATGTAGATCTCGGACGGGCCGGACGGGCTCAGGTCCTTGTTGTTGGCGATGTCTTCCCAGTAGTAGCGGAAGTCGGCCGTGGTGAAGGGCGCCCCGTCCGACCAGCGATGGCCCTCGCGCAACGTCAGGGTGATGACCCGGTTGTCCTCGTTCTCGAAGGATTCGACCAGGTCAGGGGTCAGTCGCAGTTTGTGATCGTAGCCGACCAGCCGCGTGTAGGCGTTCACCGACTGGTAGCGCAGGTCGCGGGCCCGGGCGGCCAGCGTGCGCATGTCGCCGCCATAGCGGCCGATCTGCCGGTTGCGTTCCTCAAAATTGGCGATCAATGGCGTGCGCGGCAGCCGCTCGACCACCGGCGGAAGCTCGCCCTTGGCCACCCTCTCGGCCAGCATCGGCGCTTCCTGGAAGCCGAAGCCGGCCGCGGATGCCGGCCCAGCCCCTGTCAGGGTGGCCAGCATGGCCCAGGCGAGGCCGCAAAACGCCAGGCGCAATCCGGTCGCGTTCGTCATGATGCGGCCCTCAACGGTGTGGCTGCTGTTCCCGGCGGTGCGGCTGCGGTCCCCAGCGCCAGGAAGTGGCGCGGAGCGACCTCTTCGATGATCGGCATGCTGCCGCGCGCCAGCCGGTAGGGTTCGGGCCAGCGTTCCGGCTCAGAGAACCCGCCGGCGACGACCCGAGTGAAGTCCAGCGGCTGGTCGAGGTCCGGGCTCGGCACGGCAGCCAGCAACGCCTGGGTGTAGGGATGCTGCGGATCGCGGAACAGCACGTCGCGGGGCGCCTGCTCGACGATCACGCCGCGGCACATCACGGCGATCTCGCTCGCCATGTAGTCGACCACCGCGAGGTTGTGCGACACGAACAGGAAGGAGAGGCCAAGTGCGCTCTGCAGGTCCTTCAGCAGGTTGAGGATCTGCGCCTGCACGGACACGTCGAGCGCCGAGGTCGGCTCGTCGCACAGGATCACCGACGGGTTCAGCGCCAGCGCCCGCGCCAGGCCGATGCGCTGGCGCTGCCCGCCCGAGAACGAGTGCGGATAGCGGCGCATCGAGCGCTGGTCGAGGCCGACCAACTCGAGCAGGTCCTTCACCCGCACGAAGCGCTCGTCCTCGTCGCCGATTGAGTGGATGCGCAACGGCTCGGCCAGGATGTCGTACACGGTCATCCGCGGATCGAGGCTCGAGAACGGATCCTGGAACACGAACTGCACGGCCCGCCGGTAGGCCTTGAGCCCGGCGCCCTTCAGCCCGTACACGTCGGTCGGACCGCGGCCGTCGTCGAACATCACCTGGCCGCAGTCGGGCGCCATCGCCCGCATGATGATTTTCGACAGGGTGGTCTTGCCCGATCCCGATTCGCCCACCAGCCCGATGGTGGTGCGCGCCGGCAGCGACAGGTTGACGTTCGACAGCGCCACCACCTTCTCGGTCTTGCCGAAGAACGCGCCGGCGCGGAGAGTGAAGGTCTTGCTGACGCCGGTGATCGACAGCACGGTCTGGCCGGCCGGCAGCGGCTCGCGCTCGCGCTTGGCCGAACTGGCTGCCGCTGCGGCGTCGACGGTGATCTCGCGCACCGGGGTGAGCCGCTCGCCTGGACCCATGGCGAAGCGTGGCACCGCCCGCATCAGCGCCGACAGATAGGGGTGTTGCGGCCGCCGGAAAATGTCCTCGCGGTTGCCGCGCTCCATGACCTCGCCGCGATACATGACGACGACGTCGTCGGCCATGTTGGCGACGACGCCGAGGTCGTGCGTGATCAGCATGACGCCCATCTGCGTCTCGGCCTGCAGCTCCTTGATCAGCGCCAGGATCTGCGCCTGGGTGGTGACGTCGAGCGCCGTTGTCGGCTCGTCGGCGATCAGCATCGTCGGCTTGCAGATCAGCGCCATGGCGATCATCGCGCGCTGCCGCATGCCGCCCGACAGCTCGAACGGATAGGTCGTCAGCATGCGCTTGGGGTCGCGGAAGCCGACCCGCTCGAACACCGCCATGGCGGCCTCGTTGGCGGCCTCCTGCGGCACCTGCTGGTGGATGCGCAACGCTTCGGTGATCTGGTCGCCGACCGTGTGCAGTGGCGACAGCGACGTCATCGGCTCCTGGAAGATCATGGCGATCCGTGCGCCGCGGATGCCCCGGATGGTGTCGCTTTCAGCGTCGAGCGTGGTGACGTCGATGACCGATCCCGGTGTCGCCGGATCGCGAAACGTGATGGAGCCACGGGTGATCTGGCCGCGCTTGGGCAGCAGCCGCAGGATCGCGTTTGCGGTCACCGACTTGCCGGACCCGGACTCGCCGACGACGGCCAGCGTGCGCCCCGCATGCACGTCGAATGACACGCCGCGCACGGCGTTCACCAGACCCGCATCGGCCCTGAACTCGACCGCGAGGTCGCGAATGCTGACGAGAGGCTCCCGTTGCATCGGCTCTCAGATCCCCCTGTCGCCTTTGACGGCGCTTGTCTCGGGCGCAGTTCGACGCGCCCATTGGCATTTGTCAAACCTTAGACGGTGCAATCGCCTCCCGGACTGTGACGAAACGCACTGCAGGGCTTTCGCGCAACAGATGCAGCACGTCACGGCACCACTCCCAGATCCACGGATCATGGACGAGGTGGTGGGTCAGCAGGCCAAATGGCTCCTCCGGATCGACGGTTCCACTGAGCATCGCCGCGATATGCGACGTCCCTGCGTCGAACAGCGCGGCGGGATCCAGGAGCCCGCCGCCAGACCGCCAGGCAATCGGATCCAGATGCGTGTTCACGGCGGCCAGCCCCGGCGCGGCCAGCGCCGCCGGCCGGCGCCGGAAGGTCGACACCGCGCAAAACCCCGCCTCCGTCAGGCGCGCAACGAGCCCGGGTGCGATGCGGTTCCAGGGCGGCACCAGCATCGGCACGAAATGCGTGCCGAAGACCGCCTCCAGCCGTTGCCGGCCCTGTGCGAGCGCGCCGAGGATGACATCGTCCGGCTGGTTGCCGAGTTCCAGCTTTTTCTCCCCGGGCGGCGCATGGTTGGCGTGCGCGATTCCGTGCTGGACGGCGCTGACGCCATCCGCTCCGGCAAGCCGATCCGCCAGCGCCGGATCGAGCCCGGCCGGGATCACCGCCAGCGCCAGCGGGACGCCGGTGTCCGCCGCCAGCGCCAGCAGCCTGTCCAGCGCCGGCGACGGGGCGGTCGCGTCATCGTCGCGCCACCACACCCGCAGCGTCTGGCCGGCCCCGTGCAGCGCCGCCAGCGCCGCCTCGAACCGGGCACGGGCGGCCGCGCGCCTGGCGGCCGCATCCGCCGCATGGACGATCGCCGTCGCGGTGGCGGCCAGGCCGTCGAGGTCGATCTGGCCGGCTGGCGCCGGCCCGGCAGCGGCGCGATCGACCGCCGCCGCGAGGCTCTTTGCCGACAGCTCCGCCTCGGTCACCACCTGCACCAGGCCGAGCGTCGCGAAACGGTCGGCGCGCAGCCGCTGCTCCTGCTCGCGGCCATCCTCGAACGGCACGACCACCGCCCGCACACCCGCGCAGGCGAGGTCCACCACGGTATTGTAGCCCGCCTGGCTGATGGAGACGGCGGCGCGCGCCAGCACCGCCGGAAAATCCCGTCGGGCCCGTTCGACGATCGCGTGGTCGGGGGCCTTCGCCACGAGGCTGTCGAACGTAGCCGTGTCGACACCCTGACCGACCAGCACCCGCCACCGCCTCTGGCCGGGCTCCAGCGCAGCGGCGCCGAGCGCAGCCGCATAGAGCGGCAGGCTGGCGGCGCTGCCACCACCGGAGACCACGATCTCGCCGGTCCCGTCGCCGGGGCCGGGCAGGGCGGTGGCGGGGCGGTCGGCGATGTAGCCGGTCGGCACCAGCCAGCGCGCCAGCGCCGCACCCACCGGCCACGATGCGGCCAGCGGCGCCACGGCCGGATCGCCGTGCACCATCACGGCGTCGTAATGCGCACCCAGCCGCTCCAGCGTCTCCTCGGCGCGCGACGGCTTCGACGGCGGGTTGAGGATGTCACGCACCGAACAGAGCACCGCCGGCCGGGGTCGGCGCGCTCTGGCGGCCTCCAGCAGCGCCAGCGCCTCGTCGGCAAGACCCCGGCGGCCGAACGGAAACAGCTCGGTGATCAGCACGTCCGGCTGCGCCGCCACGAAGGCCTCGCCCAGTATCCGTGTCCGGTCAGCCCTCAGCGCCGGATCGATGGGTTCGCCTTCGGCGTCGAGCAGCCGGGCGAAGTCGGTGCCGCGGCCCCGCACCGGCGGCAGCTGCAGCAGGGTGATGCCCGTCATGGCGACCACCGGCGCCGGCATGCCGCCGCTCGCCAGCGTCACCCGAAGCCCCTTGGCCGCAAGGTGCCGGCCGATCGCCGCGGCACGGGCGAGATGGCCGATGCCGAGCAGGTGGGTGACGCTGATGAAGACCGAGAGCGTCATGCCGGCAGGGCCCCGGGCAGTCCCAGCGCATCGCGCAGGATCGCCGCTGCGCCCGGCAGACCGCGGCGCTCTGCAAGCCGGCGCGCACCCGCCGACAAGACTGACAGCCTGCCCGGTCCGGCGATCAGCGCCGCGATTGCGTCCGCGAAGGCGACAGGATCGCCGCCCGGCACCAGCACGCCGCTGTCGCCATCAGCAACGACACCGGGAACACCCCCATAGCGTCCGGCCACGGCCGCGCAGCCCTGCAGGGCCGCCTCGAGGAACACCATGCCGAAGGCTTCGTTCACGGCGGGCCAGACAAGAAGGTCGGCGGCCGCATAGAGCGCTGCGAGGCGACTGCGGTCCCGCACAAGCCCGTGCCGGGTCACCCGGTGTCCGAACGGTGCGAGCGCCGCGTCGACCTCGCTGCGCGCCGGTCCGTCCCCGACCACGTCCAGCGTCCAGCCATCCGTCGGCAGCCGCGCCAGCGCATCGGCCAGCAGGCGGTAGGACGCGAGCTTGTCGCCCTCGCGCATCATCGCCACGGCGAGCAGCCGTAGCGGCGCCTCGCCGTGCCGTGTCGCCGGCATGGCGGGCCACGCTGTGGCGTCGAGGAAGGGCTGCAGGTCGACAAGCCGCTGGTCTACGGGGCGGAGCCGCTCCAGCACCTCCCGGTCGCGCGGGTTCATAACGAAGACAGTGGACGCCGCATCGAGCGCCGCCTCGGCCAGCCCGTGCCCGGCCGCCCACGGACCCTGCGCCCGCTTCGGCGCGCGCGATCCCTCGGCGACGCAATAGGGCACGCCAAGGCCAGCTGCCACCCGTGGTCCGAACACGTCCGGCGCCTTGTAGTGCAGGTGGTAGCAAAACACCTGCCGTGGCCGGTCCTGCGGTGGCCGGCTGCGGCACGCGTCCAGGTACTGCTCTGCTGCAACCGTCGCCTCGGCAGCAAGCCGTTCCGTCAGCGTGGGATCGCCGTGGCAGTCCAGCATGCGGATCCGGCATGGGATCTCGACGGTCCCGCCGGCGGCCTGCAGCGCCGCCACCAGCAGCCGCGCCACCTCGCGGTCGCCCGAGGGGTCGGGATGGTCGGGCGGCTTCAGCGGCGCGCTGAAGACCACGCGCATCACGCGGCCCTGTTGCCGGGCTGCGCGCCCGCTGGCTGGCCGATTGCGGCCTGAAGCTGTCCCAGCAGGCCGTCGATCCCGGCCGAGAACGAGAAGGCCGTCTCGACCCGGCGCCGCGCCGCCTGGCCCAGGCGTGTCCGCAGGTTCGGATCCCGGATCATCCCGGCCAGCGCCGCGGCGAGCTCCATCGGTGCAGCCGGCGCCACCAGCACGCCCTCGACGCCGTCGCGGACGAACTCCGGCACGCCGGCAAAGCGCGTCGACAGCAGCGGCAGGGCCTGCGTAGCGGCCTCCATCAGCACGTTCGGCAGACCATCGCGGTCGCCCTTGTCGCCCTCGCGGCAGGGCAGCACGAAGAGGTCGGCCTCCCGCATTGCCGCCACCACCGCGTCCTGGGCCTGCCCGCCGCGCCAGTCGATCCGCTCCTGCAGGCCAAGGGTCGCCGCTTTCGCCCGCAGGCTCGCCTTTAGCTCGCCCGAGCCGATATGGACAAGCCGCCAGTGCAGCCCGGCCGGCAGCATGGCCAAGGCCTCGAGCAGGTCGCCGTAGCCCTTCTTGGCCACCAGCCGCCCGACGGAGAGAAGCCGCACCGGCTCCGCTGGGTTGCGGCCATCGCGCACCGTGCGGGTTGCCGGCGGCGCGGGGAACCGTGTGAGATCCAGCCCGTGATAGACGAGGCTGACGCGTCCCGGATCGTCGTCCGGCGCCAGCCTGCCCAGCTCGGCCAGTCCGGCCTGCGTGCAGGTGACGCCGAACCGGGCATCCGCGATCTTCTCGCGCTTTTCCCAGTCCGGCGTGGTCCAGATGTCCTTGGCATGCGCAGAGAAGCTGAACGCTCGGCCGCTGAGCAGCGCCGCATAGCGGACGACGGAGGCCGGCGTGTGCAGGTAATGCACGTGCAGATGGGTAACTCCGGCGTCGAGCTCGCGCGCCAGCACCAGCGCCTGCCCAAGCCGGCGACCCCTGTTCGGGCTGAAATCACGGCGCAGGTCGCGGACGAACAGACGCAGCAGCGTGGAAAGCCGGGGGTTGCCAAACGCGGCCCATGCTCCCCGCAGGACCCGCATCGGCTCCTGGTAGAGATATTCGGGCAGGTAGGCGACCGGGGCCGTGATCGCCCGGTTTAGCGGATGGACGGCGGTGTCGGTCGGCCGGCGCAGCGCCCAGATCTCCAGCGCAAGGCCCGCCTGCTGCAGGGCCAGGATTTCCTGGGCGATGAAGGTCTCGGACAGCCGCGGATAGCCCTTGACCACCACGGCCACCCGCCGCGGCGCCGGACCGGTCATTCCGCGGCGACGCCCACCGGCGCGACCGGCCGGCCGAGGCGGGCCGCCTCCATCCACGGCGTCGTGATCGCCTTGATGCGGTCGAGCCCGTCGAGCAGGCCTGGAACCACTGCGCTCGACGGGCGCGGCTGGTCGCGCAGCGCCCGGATGGCGTTGGCCATCGCGTAGGGGTCGTGCTCGCCGGGGCTGACCGCGTCGAGGCCGTCGAGCTGCCGCAGCAGGCCGAGGCGTTCGGCGCACTGCGCCCGGATCGCCTGCTCGGCGCGCGGCGCCTTGCGCGGCACGATGAGCGCCGGCTTGTCGAGCGACAGAATTTCGCAAAACGTGTTGTAGCCGCCCATGGCAACCACCGCCGCCGCCTTGCGCATCAGATATTCGAGCTTGGCGTCGAAGCTGATGGCATCGACCTTGTCGAGGCGCGAGATGCGCTCGAGGAAGCCGCGCCGGACCTCGCGGGGGATGAACGGGCCGAACACGACGAGCGCCGGAATCGGGATCGCCTGGTCGGTCTCGTAGGCCGAGATCACCCAGTCGATCAGATCGGTGCCATCGCCGCCGCCGCCGGTGGTGACGAGCACGAACGGGCCGCGGGTGATCTTCGGATAGCGGGTCAGATGCGGCTCTTCCGGCAGCTCGCGCCGCAGGTAGCCGGTATAGACGAACCGCTCCCGCACGCTGTCCGGCAGGTCAAGCGCAGCGAGCGGCTCGTAGAAGTTGGCCAGCCCGTAGATCCACACGTCGTCATAGTAGCGCGCGAGCACATCTGCGGCGCCCTTGCGCTCCCATTCGGGCACCAGCAGCGCCGGCTCGTCCATCACGTCGCGGATGCCCAGCACCAGCCGCGCTCCGCGCGCCTTGGCGATTTCCAGCGTCGGCATGATTTCGCCGCGAAAGCCCGTGGGTTCCTTGTCGACGATGATGACGTCCGGCTCCAGCACTGCCGCGGTGTTGCGGATCAGCGTCTCGCGCAGCGCCACCGCCTCGTCGAGTTCCAGATTGAGGTTCAGGCTGGTGTAGTCACCGTTCGGCAGCTTCACCACGCCCGGCACGCGGACGAAATCGACGCCGTTGCCGAACTCGAAGCTGCCGATCACCGGCGAGCCCGAGACGATCACCACCGAAGTGTCCGGGTTGGCGCGCACCAGCGCATTGGCAATCGCGCGGGATCGCCGCAGATGGCCAAGGCCGAATGTGTCGTGGCTGTAGATCAGGACCCGGGGAGAACGTTTGCCGCCGGAAACCGCCGGACGTGCCCCGGGTTGAGCGCCCGGCTTGCCGAGAAACATCAGACACGGACTCCCATGCGCGCGCGCCGCCTGGTCACTCCGGCGCCGTGGGCCTATCGCCAGGCCGCACCGAACATCCGCGTGCCGGACACGCCGTCAATTCGACCGCCGGACCGAAGATGAGCATAGCCGCTCGCCGGTGCCGACGCACGATCAATTTTGCACCACGGATGTGTCCTATCTGCGTCAACTCGCCCGGCAGCACCCAATGGTCGCATTCCGAGCCGTCAAAACGGTTGAAAGCGCCTCGCGCGGGCCTTCTTCGTCCAGCACCTGCACGGACCAACCCTCGAGCGCCTGCAGGCAGCCTGCGGTCTGCGCCGCGATGGTGTCAGAATCCACGCCGGCCGCAGCCAGGATGCGCGGGTGGAAAGCGCACAGCAGCGTCGTCGCGCGGTCCGGCAGCGCCGCAACCAGGGGAGGCAGCAGGGCGTATTCGCCACCCTCGATGTCGATCTTGACGGTCAGCGGTCCGTCGCCGAGCGCAGCCACCGCCGCCATCAGCGCGGCCGGGGTGGCCGCTTCGACGTCCCAGGCCCCATCCCGGCCACCATGGAGGATGCTCGACATGCTGTCTCCGGGCTTGCGGGCAGGACCCATCCGGACCAGGCCAGGTTCCGGCGCTGCGGCCTGCGCCAGCACGCTGATCCGCGGCGCCAGGGCCGGATTGGCTGCGATGTTGGCCTTGAGCTCTCGCAGCGCCGCTGGGTCGGCCTCGACCGCCAGCACCCGCGCCCCGCGCGCCGCAGCAAACAGCGTGGTCGGCCCCACCCACGCGCCGATGTCGAGCATGACCACGCCGGGCCCGGTCGCCGCCGCCAGCGCATCCAGCGTCTCGGGCTCCCAGTCGCCGGCCTCGGCACGCGCCCAGAACGTCGGCTTGTCGTCGGCGACATGAATCGCGACGCCTGCGAGGCGGACAAGGCGGCACAGCGCGGCGGCTGACGGTGGCTGGGTCACGGCATCACTCCAGGGTGTCGCGATGTGCCACGGCCGCGGTCACCGGGGCAAGCGGCCGGATGTGACTGCACCTCACCCATTCGCCGGCGGGCCTGCCGCGCCGGCGCGTGCCGCGGTAGACCTCGGCGCAGGAGAATCCATGACGGGCATGACGGGCCGGACAGACCGCAGCGGAGCAGGGGCGTTCGGCGATCTCGCTCTCTACGCCATCACCGTGATCGTCTGGGGGGCGAGCTGGATCGCCATCCAATTCCAGCTGGGCACCGTCGCCCCCGAGGTGTCGGTGATGTGGCGCTTCGTGCTGGCCGCGCCGGTGATGATGGCGTGGGCGTTCTGGGCAGGTGAGCGCTTCATCTGGCCGCTGCGTCAGCACGGGCGTTTCGCCCTGCTGGGCGCAACCCTGTTCTCGACGAATTTCGTGCTGTTCTATCTGGCCGGGCAGCATGTCACCTCGGGCCTGCTCGCCGTCGTGTTCTCGATGGCGTCACCGGTCACCATCGTGCTCGGCGCGCTGCTGTTTCGCCAGCGGCCCGAGCCGCGGGTGGCCTGGGGCGGTCTCGCCGGAGTGGCCGGCGTTGCGCTCATGTTCGGGCCCGAAATCGCTGCGCATGGTCTCGACCGGGCTGCCGTGACGGGGCTGGGGCTGGCTGCGGCGGGCACGCTGGTGTTCTCCTGCGGCAACATGGTGGCGACCAGCCTGCAACGCGATGATGTGCCGGTGCGCGTCGCCAGTGGCTTCGGCATGGCCTACGCGGCGGCAGGACTGGCCGTCTACGCGCTGCTGCGCGGCCTGCCGATCACCCTCGATCTCACGCCCGCCTATCTCGGCAGCCTCGTCTCCCTGGCCCTGATGTCCTCCGTCGTGGCGTTTGCAGCCTATCTCGAACTGTTGCGCCGCCTCGGTGCCGCGCGGGCCGCCTATGCCACCGTGCTGTTCCCTGTGGTCGCGCTGGCCGCCTCGACGCTGTTCGAGAACTATGTGTGGACGCCACCCGCCATCGCCGGGCTTTGCCTGGTGCTCGCCGGCAATGCGCTGGTCCTTCTCGGCGGACGTAAACGCCCGTCAACCATCTAGCCGGACGTATTAGGTACTTTCAGGTGGGCAAAATATTAAAGACCGGAGTGTAAAACAGCGGGAGAAGCGCTTGAGGATTTCGGAATGTTTCAGTTGCTGGCTCGATACGGCCGATGCGAACGCGGCACGACTGCGATCGAGTACGGCATGATTGCAGCCGTCATGCTGCTCATTCTGGCAGGGTCGGCCGGATCCCTGAAGTCGACGCTTCAGGCGACCTACACC
>JBEIIL010000061.1:0-21467 GCA_040380755.1 Methylobacteriaceae bacterium
CCTGGCTGGTGACGCTGCTGGCGCAGGGCGAGGCCGGAACGGCCTACAATGTCGGCTCGGACGAGGCCGTCAGCATTGCCGATCTCGCCGGCCTGGTGGCACGCACGCTGCCGTCGGCCACCGGCGTGACGATCCGCGGCACCGCAGCGGCCGGCGCACATCGGTCGCGCTATGTGCCCTCCATCGCACGGGCGCAGAGCCTCGGCCTTGCGGCGTGGACGCCGCTCGACGAGGCCATCCGGCGTACGGCCGCGCACGCTGCTGCGGCGCCCGGCCCTGCGGCCGCCCCGGACGCGCCGCACCGCAACGAGCACGGCGGCGAGCGCCTGACCTTCGTGATCGATGTCGACGGCGTAGTGGCGAGCCTCGTGCCGGACAATGACTACGCCAAGGCCGAGCCGCTCGAGGGCACGATTGCGGCGATCAACCGGCTGCACGCGGCCGGCCACCGGATCGTGATGTTCACCGCGCGGGGATCGGCCACCGGGATCGACTGGAGCGCGGTGACGCGCGACCAGTTCGCGCGCTGGGGGCTGCACTACGACGAACTGCATTTCGGCAAGCCGGCCGGCGACTACTATGTGGACGACCGGCTGATCTCGATCGCCGCCCTGCAGGCGATGGGTTAGGCCAAGGTACCAGCTGCAACGTCAAAAGGCCGGGTCAGGCCATGCCAGCCGCACCTTCAGCCTGCAAGATCGACAGTGCGCGCCACGATCGAGAACACATGGCTCTCCTTGCCGCCGGCGGAGATCGGATGCGTGATCCTCTCGACGGTGCGCAGACCGACACCGGCGAACAGGGCGTCAAGCGCCTCCGCCGTGAAGAAGTTGATGTGCTCGTGCCAGTGCCGTTTGCGCGAGAGCCGCTCGGCAGGCGTGTCGACCAGCCGCACCACATCCTCGTGCGGCAGCTCCACATAGAGCGTGGTCTGCGGCGACATGGCGGCGGCAATCTCGGACATGGCTTCGCGCGGATGCGAGACGTGCTCGAGCACATTGCTGAACACGATGAGGTCGTAGGCCTGATGAGCGATATCGGCGAGGCCGACGCTCACGGCCCCGTCGATCACGGGTCGGCTGGAAATGTCGAACACATGGTGCAGAGCTGCTGTTCTGCGGAACGGCGTGTTGATCCCGGTATCGCCACCCCAATCGAGCACCCGCGGCCTGGCCTGGACGTGCGTGGCCAGGAAGGCCTCGACCGTGTCGAGGTAATGGCTGCCATCGAGCAGGATCGCATTGCGAGCGGCGTAGCCGGGCTCGAACCGGTCGCGCTGGCGGGTGTAGGCCTCGCCTCGGTAGTCGTCGTAGAGCGCGCCCATTTCCTCGCCGTCGAAGCGCATGTCCAGGAACAGCATGCCGCAGTCCCGGCACATCAACGACGCGCACACCGGATAGGCCGTGCCCGGCTTCAGGTCGCGCATTCCCCATTCGGCAGTCACGTCCACAGGCTCCCAGCCGAAGATCCGCGCCGCGACGAACGGCATCAGGATGGCGGGAGACCGGTCGATCTCCCGGCCGGCGCATGCGACGCAGTGCCTGCTGATCTTCATCTCGTCCTCTTTGCTATTCGACCGTCTGTCTTCACGCCGCCGCCGCGGCCGTGACCGGCGCGCGCGCGTCCAGCCGTCAGACGCTTCAATCGAAATTCATCCGCTCTTTCTCGACGACAAGCGGAAACCGCCGCGCATAGTTGAGCAGGAGGCCCACATACTCACCGACGATTCCAATGGCGAGGAGCTGCACGGCCCCCAGGAAGAAGACCGCGATCACAAGCGGCGCGACGCCGAGCGGAAAGCTCGACCAGAACAACAGCTTGGCGACCAGGTAGCCAAAGCCCACCAGGAGGCTGAGACAGGCCACGGTAAAGCCCACGATCGTCATGATCCGCAGCGGGGCGCGCGAGTAGGTCGACAGGCCGAGGATGGCATAGTCGGCCAGGGACGCCAGGTTGTAGCTGGAGCGGCCGGTCCGGCGCACCGGCTGGTCGTACTCGATATAGGCGCGCTCGAAGCCGACCTCCATGATGAGCCCGCGGAAGAACGGCTCGGGCTCGTTCAGCTGGCGCAGCGCCGCGATAGCCGCCTGGTCATAGGCTCCGTAGCCCATGAAATTCGGGACCTGCTCGACCTTCGAGACGTTGCGCATCAGGCGGTAGAACAGCGTCCGAAGCGTTCCCATCACGGCGCCTTCCTCGGCGCGACGCCGGACGGCGATCACCACCCGCGCCCCGCCCTCCCAGATCGACACCATGGTGGGAATGAGCGACGGCGGGGTCTGGAGATCCGCCATCACGGGGATCACCAGGTCGCCACGGGCCGAAATGATGGCGTGGAAGGACGAACGGCCGACGCCGAAATTGCGGGCGTTCAGGATGACCTTGACGCGAGGATCGGCCGAGGCGAGTTCGCGCAGGATCATCGGCGTGCTGTCAATCGAGCAGTTGTCGATGAAAATGTGCTCGTAATTGTACTGCGGAAGCTGGGCCTCCATCAGGGCCCGCACCTCGTCCCGACAGGCGCGGATCCCCGCCTCCTCGTTGTAGCAGGGCGTCACGATGCTGATCGTCTTGCGGTCGGGTGGGGCCATGGCGGTCGCCTGCGCTTTCGCTTCGTTCCTTTGGCCGGGACGATACGCGGCTTGCGTTACGATCCCGTACGGGTGCGCCCGGTCACGACCCCGGTGCGGGCGGAGCCAACGGGCGCGGCGGAGAATCCGCGTTCGGCAGATCCGGCCAGCACGTCCGCGCCCTGGCGGCGATGGCCGGTCGTCCATCGGCCGCCATGAGCCAGCCCGGCACCTGACCGACCGGCGCCACATAGGCGCCCGGGATGCCGGCGGTGCCGCTCGCCAAGGACGCCTCGGTCAGCGTGCAATCGCTGATGCGATAGGGCGTTACCAGCACGGCGCGGCCGATCTCGACCATGGCCGAGGGCAGCATCAGGACGGTGATCGCCACCAGAAGAAGCCCGCGGCCCGTCCGGGTCCCGGCGTTGCGCACGACACTGTCGGCAAACACGAAGGCGAGCACCGTGAGCGCGGGAATCGAGCCGCGCATGACAAGGTCGTTGCTGGGTCCAAACGACAGGAATGGCAGGACGACCAGCATGGCGATGCA
Source organism: Methylobacteriaceae bacterium (assembly GCA_040380755.1). Taxonomy (GTDB): domain Bacteria; phylum Pseudomonadota; class Alphaproteobacteria; order Rhizobiales; family Beijerinckiaceae; genus Alsobacter. The sequence continues at coordinate 3,121 of JBEIIL010000061.1, forward strand.
GGCCGCGACCAGACTGCGCAAATCGCGCGGCACGTCGCGCCAGCCCAGAAGGACGACCCACGCGGCCGGCAACTGGATCAGCATGAACATCACATAGACGATCCAGAACAATTCGGGCTCGGACGGGGCCTCGTTGATCCTCCGGATCCCCTCCAGGCCGAGAAGGAGGTAGACCGCCACCGGCAAGAAACAAAGGCCTGTAGCCGCGCCGGCCCAGGTCCGGCGGGACAGGACCACGCTGCGCCATTCGGTCACGGCAAGCCAGACCAGCCAGGGCAGCGCGCCAAGGATGGCCAGAGGCGACCATAGCAGCAGGATCGCGACGGACACTCCGAGCACGGCGACGTCAATGGCGCCGCGACGCTGCAGGATCATGAGGGTTGCCAGCCACCAGCCCGGCAGGGCGTGGTTCGGCACCCAGAAAAACTGCACGACGCTGCCGGAGTATTCGAAGAAGACGTTCCACGAATCGATCGTATGGCGCGCCCAGTACAGCGCGTCACGCGGAGGCCCCAACGTCAGCGACAACACTGTCGTCACGATTGTCAGGCCGGCAAAGCCCACCATGATGAGGACTTGCGGCCAGCCACGCCCCATCGCCATGAGCAGATAGAAGGTCGCTCCGAGCAGCAGCGCGTTCTGCACCAGCATCGCGACATGCGCAGCCAGCAGGCCGAGCCCCTGCCCCACCAGAGCGGGCAGCAGATACATGCCAAGCGGCGCGCGCAGCAGGTAGTCTCCGCCATTGATGGTGTAGACCGCCGGAAATCCGAACCGGACGAGGTCAGCCAGCACGGCATCACGGATCAGCCAGTCGCGGGTGGCGAAGAACAGATGCGTTTCGCCGCCCAGAAGCAGAAGAGCAGCCGCGAAGGCCATGCAGCCGGCCAGCCGCCCGATCCGCAGCGGCGCCGCCAGCGGACCGGCGGCATCGGTGCCGGAGCGGCCGACCAGCAACGCCAGCGCTGCCAGGCTCCCGGCCAGCACGAGCAGCGCCGGCACGGGTCGCAGCGCCGCGGCGAACAGGATCGACGGCAGGGCAAATCCTGCGGATACACCGACAAGGACGGTCCGATCGGTCACGGCGGGCCAGGCGACAGCCGGGCGCGCGGGCGCGGGAAAATCGCTTGTCGTCATGTGGCGTTCGCCCCGGTGCCGAACACGAAAGTCCGGTTGAGCAGGTAGGAGATCACGACCGCACCGGGCAGAAGCAGGATGGCGCCGATGCGGGGGTCGATCCCGGCCTGCTCGAGCAACGAGAGGCCGATGGCGTTGTAGATAAACACCACGCCATAGACGGCGAAAAAGCGCCCGATGAGGCGCGGATCGCGCGAGTGGAAGACGTAGCTGCCGGTGCTGAAGAAATTGAAGACAATTGCCAGCAGGGTCGAAACGACAAGCGCGGAGAACGTGGTCGGCATCACCGCCAGGGCGCTGTAAAACAAGCCGAGTCCGACGCAGGTGTTGACGCCGCCAACCAGCACGAAGCGCAGGATCCTGTGACGGTTCAGGGTATCCGCAATATGCTGCACGATCCCGGCTGGCCCGCGGGCGACCGCAGGCGGACCCTCACGGGCAGGATCGACGCCCGGCATCAGACTGCGATCTTCCGGGGACCGGGCGACAGGCTGCGCAGGGACCCGACGCCGCGCTCCAGGCAGAAGGTCGTGAGCGTGCCGGCGATGTGGTCCATCTCGGTTTCGCCCAGTCCCGGATAGACGCCGACCCAGAAGGTGCGGTCGACCACGGTGTCGGCGTTTTCGAGCGTGCCGGACACGCGGAAGTTCCGACCCTTCATGTAAGGCTGGCGGACGAGGTTGCCGCCAAAGAGCAGCCTTGTGCCAATCCCGCGGGCATTGAGAACGCCCAGAAGCTCATTGCGCTCGAAGGGTGCTCCCTCGCGCACCGTCAGGGCGAAGCCGAACCAGGACGGTTCGGTGCCCGGCGCGGCCTCCGGCAGGATGAAATGACCCTCCAGCGGGGCCAATCGCTCGCGCAGCATCGCAAAGTTGCGGCGGCGTGCAGCGACAAAGCCGTCGAGATGGTCCATCTGGGCGAGGCCGACCGCGGCCTGCATGTCGGTGATCTTCAGATTGAAGCCGAGATGCGAGTAGATGTACTTGTGATCATAGCCTTTCGGCAGGTCGCCGAGACTCCAGCCGTAGCGCTTGTTGCAGCTGTTGTCGCAGCCGGGCCCGCAATAGCAGTCGCGTCCCCAGTCGCGGAATGACTCCATCACCTTCTTCAGGTTGTTGTCATTCGTGAACACCGCCCCGCCCTCGCCGGTGGTGATGTGGTGGGCCGGGTAGAAGCTGAGCGTGCCGATGTCGCCGAAGGTGCCGACGTGGCGGCCGTCCACCGTCGCGCCGAGCGCGTCGCAGCAATCCTCGATCAGGAATAGGCCGTGCCGGTCGCAGATCGCCCGGATGGCATGGACGTCGAACGGGTTGCCCAGCGCATGGGCGATCATGATGGCGCGGGTGCGCGGCGTGATGGCCGCCTCGATCCGGCTGACGTCGATGTTGTAGCTGGGCAGCGACACGTCGACAAAGACCGGCACCAGACCCCACTGCAGGACCGGATTGACTGTGGTGGGAAATCCGGTGGCGCAGGTGATGACCTCGTCGCCGGGCTTGAGCTGGCGGGCCTTCAGCCGGGGCGATGTCAGCGCCGAGAACGCCACGAGGTTCGCCGAGGATCCGGAATTGACGGTCAGCACGTGGCGCACGCCGATGCGCTCGGCGAGGCGGCGCTCGAAGGCCTCGTTGAAGCGGCCGGTCGTCAGCCAGAAGTCGAGTGCCGAGTCGACCAGGAGCTGCATGTCGCGCGCCGCATAGACGCGGCCGGACACCGGCACGTTCGGCGCCTGCGGGTCGAAGGCGGGGCGCTGGTGCGCCAGATCATGGTAGCGGGCGACAAGGTCGAGGATCGTGGACCTGAGCTCTTCGGGGGTCGACGGAACAGGGGTGTGCACGATCACGTCCTTGGCTCGACGGGTAGGAGGCGCGCCGTCGCATCCGACGCCGTTCGGGATTTACCATGGCGGGTCTAAACAACGGGTAACCCGGCAGGCTGATGTGTCAGCCCAGGAGTTTTGCAACTTTGGCGCGCAGGACGGGCAGCAGCTCATCGGCGAACCAGGGATGGGCCCTCAGCCAGCCCGTGTTCCGCCAGGACGGATGCGGCAGCGGCATGAGGGCGCAGGCCTCGAGGATTTCGCGCCAATCGGCCACGATGGCTCCCAGGGGCCGGGCCCCCCACTCCCTGCGGCCGGCCCGGGCCAGGTGCCATCGGGCAGCGCCGAGGCCCAGCGTTACGGTGAGGCCGGGCGGCGGCAGGGCGGCGCAAAGCGCCGTGTGCCAGGTGGCGGCGCATTCGGGCCGCGGCGGGCGGTCGGCACCCCGCTGGTCGAGCCCCGGAAAGCAGAAGCCCATGGGAATGATGGCGACCTGCGACGGATCGTAGAACGTGGCCTCGGGCAGGCCCAGCCAGTCGCGCAGGCGGTCTCCCGACGGATCGGTGAAGGGACGACCCGACGCTTGGACCCGCGTTCCGGGCGCCTGGCCGCACAGCCACAGTGGCGCACCGGCAGGGTCGACCTGCAGCACCGGGCGCGGCTCTTGCGGAAGCGGCGCACCGCGCGGCGCCTCGACACAGATCCGACAGGCCGCGATCGCCGACAGCAGCCCGGCGGCGTCAGCGGGGTGCCGGACCGTCAGGCGCCGGCGCTCGGTCGGGCCGACACATGGGCGTGCCAGCGGCGCAGGTTGGTGAGATCCTCGGGCATGGCAACACGGGTCGGCTTCATGAAGTCGATGCCGCACAGCGCCGTGATGTCGGCCACGGTGAAGACGTCGCCGGTGACGAAGGGCCGGCCGTCTGCAAGGGTGCTGTCGAGGAAGGCCAGTTCGGAAAGCATGCGGGGCTTGTTGGCCTCGCCCCACGCCGGCACCTGCTCCTCCATCGTCTTCATCGCCGGGTGCAGGTGGCGGAACACGGCCGCGACGCTGGCGAGAAGGCCGAGTTCGACGCGACGGTTCCACATCTCCACGAAGGCCCGCTCGCGCGGCGTCGTGCCGAACAGTCGGGGTTCGGGATTAAGCTCTTCCAGATAGCGGCAGATGGCGATGGATTCGCACAGCACGCTGCCATCGTCGAGTTCCAGCGCCGGCGTGCGCTGCAGCGGGTTCAGCGCCGTGAACGTCTCCGATCGCTGCTGCATCGTTCCGAGATCGACCGTTTCGATCGGGATCTGGATACCCTTCTCGGCCAGGAAGATGCGCACGCGGCGCGGATTGGGTGCAAACGGACTGTCGTAGAGTTTCATCGCACGGGCCCCCGGATCGAGCGGAGGCACTCGACCATTGCGCATCGGTCTGGTCAACGGCCGGCTGCGCCGGATCGGGCGGATGGCGTATGTTTGCAAAGATTTTCGCGTGATTCGCCGGTGCCCGGTGCAGGCAGCGCTCAGGCGTGCCTCCACCACGCAGAGCCGACCGTCCGGGGACCCAACCATGTCCGAGACCATCGACCGCAGCGTCCAGGATGCGATCGCCGACTATGCCCGCGCCATGCGGGAGAAGCGCATCACCGACGCCGTGGCCGGACTTGACGAGGCCCTTGCCATCCACGCCCGCACGGGCGAGGCCGTGCCGCGGTCGATCCACTACGATCTTGGCCGTCATCTGTACGATCTGGGCCGCATCATCGAGGCGGAGACACGGCTGCGCGAGGGGCTGGCGCGGCGGCCGGCCGATTTCGACCTGAACAACGTGCTGGGCGTGGTGCTGAAGGCGCAGGGCCGATTCGACGAGGCGCTGACCGCGCTCGACAAGGCCGCGAAGGCCGATCCGCGCAGCCTGTCGCCACTGGTCAACCGCGGCAATATCCATCTCGGCCTGAAACAGTGGCCGAAAGTGGTCGAGACCTACTCAAGGCTCGTGCGGCTGCAACCGAAGGTGGCGGAGTATCACCGCCTGCTGGGGATCGGGTTGCGGTTCACCGGCGTGTTCGACAAGGCCGGCCGCGCCTTCGAGACGGCGCGGCAGCTGGCGCCGGGCGACATCCGGGGCTGGACCGACCAGGCGAGCTTCCTGCGCGACACCGGCAAGCCCGACGACGCCCTGTCTCTGCTCGGTCGCGCCATAGACCGCTTCGGCCCGACAGCCGAGCTGGTGCGCACGCGTGCGTCCATCCTGCGCGGTCAGGGCCGGCACCGGGAGGCGGTGCAATGGCTGATCGGCCTCGTCCAGGCCCGTCCGACCGAGGCGGCGCCGCTGCACCAGCTGGGCCTGACGCTTCAGGACACCGATCCCGACAAGGCCAATGCCTGCTTCGCCCAGGCCCTCGCGCTGGCACCGACCGACCCGCGTCTGCTCACCGATGCGGCGAACGCCCTGAACCGCACCCGCGGGCCCGACGAGCCCCGCCATATCGACGCCGCCTACCGGCTGGTGAAGCGCCGGATCGGGCTTGGCGGCTCCCTGCTCGAGGATGCGCATGCGCTGCGCAACGTGCTGCTGCGCTGTGCCGACTACGAGGCCGTCGACGCGCTGGGCAGCTTCGACCAGCTCGGCTCGTTCTGGGGGCGGATCGGCAGCACGGCGGCGCTGCACCTGATGCTCGGGCAGGTGCGGACGCCGGACGACCGGCGTCGCCTCGTCGGCTATCATCGGGCCTGCGCGAAGCTCGACGAGGGCACGGCGGAGCTTAGCCCGATCACGCGGCCCCCGGCCGTGACCGGCCGCGCCAAGATCCGGATCGGCCTGATGTCGTCGGATCTGCGCGACCATCCGGTGTCCTATTTCACCGCGCCGCTGCTGGAGGGCTATAACCGCTCCCGTTTCGAGATCTACGCCTATTCGTGGTTCAGCGGCCCGGTGGACGCGGTGCAGACCCGCCTTGCCGGGCTGGTCGACGTGTTTCGCCACGCGCCGGCGATGTCCGACCGGGACGCGGCGCAGCTGATCGCCTCCGACCAGCTCGACATGCTGTTCGAGCTGGGCGGCTCGACCCACATGAACAAGCTCAAGGTGATGACCTGGAAGCCGGCTCCGCGGCAGGCGAGCTGGCTGGGCTACCCCCATTCGGCCGGGCATGCCGCCATCGATCGCCTGCTGCTCGACCCCTATACCAGGCCGGCCGACCCGGCGCTGATCCTGGAAAAGCCTTTCGGCCTGGCGCACAGCTGGGTGGCGTTCGACAAGATGGGCTTCGGGCCGGTGCCCGACATCGATCCTGTGACGCCGCAGGAGCGCACCGGCCAGATCACGTTCGGCACCATGAACAACCCGTTCAAATTCAACCCGGACATGCTGGCCACCTGGGCGGCTGTGCTGGCCAGGGTGCCAGGCTCGCGGCTGCTGCTGGTGCGTCCGGAGGGCGCGGTCCCGGCCTTCCGGGACAATCTGGCGCGGCGCTTCGCCAGCCATGGCATCGATCCGCAGCGGATCGTCCATCTGCCGATCCGCGGCCAGCATCTGCAGCACTACAACGCCATCGACGTGGCGCTCGACACGTTTCCGCAGACGGGCGGTACGACGACCTGCGAGACCCTGTGGATGGGCGTGCCCTGCGTCTCGCTCGTCGGTGAGGCGTTCTTCGAGCGGCTGAGCTACTCCAACCTGAGCAATGCCGGCCTGGGCGAGCTCGCCTGCCCCACCGTTGACGCCTATGTGGAAAAGGCCGTCACCGTCGCCGCCGATACCGGCTGGCGCACGGAGCTGCGTCGGACCATGCGCGAGCGGCTGCGCAGCCATCCGCTGGGGCGGACGGACCTGTTCGTCGCCGACTTCCAGGATGCGGCGACCGCCTGGATGGACGAGGCCAGGCCATGACGGCACGCAGTGTCCGCACGATCACAACCTGCCGGAGCTGCGGCGGCCGTCTGGCGGTGCCGTTCTGCGACCTCGGCGACCAGCCGGTGGCGAATGATTTCGTCAGCCCCGCCCGCGCCGGCGAGCCTGATGCGCGCTACCGGCTGCGGGTGATGGTCTGTGCCGATTGCCGGCTGGCGCAGCTCGACACGATCGTCGACGCCTCGACGATCTTTTCCGACTATGCCTACCTGTCCTCGGTATCGACCAGCTGGCTGGCGCATGCCCGGCAGGCCAGCCTGGCGCTCGGCGATCGCCTCGGGCTGGGCCCGTCGAGTTTCGTCGTCGAGGTGGCGTCCAACGACGGCTACATGCTGCGCAATTTCGTTGCCGCCGGCATTCCGTGCCTCGGCATCGAGCCCGCCGCCAATGTGGCGCAGCGCGCCGAGGCGGCGGGCGTGCCCACCCTTGTGCGATTCTTCGGCGTGGCCGCCGCCGCCGAGGTGCTGGCCCTGCACCGTGCCGCCGATCTCGTCATCGCCAACAATGTGCTGGCGCATGTGCCCGATGTGAATGATTTCGTCGGCGGGCTGGCGGCCTTGCTGGCGCCCGGCGGGCTTTTGGCCATCGAAAGCCCGCACCTGGTGCGGCTGGCGGAGGGCCTGCAGTTCGACACGATCTATCACGAGCACTACGCCTACTGGTCGCTGATGGCGATGGAGAGCCTGCTGCGGCGGCACGGCCTGGCCGTCGTGGATCTCGTGGTCCTGCCCACCCATGGCGGCTCGCTGCGGGTGATGGCAATGCGCGCCGATGCAGCGCCGCTACCCTCCCCTGCGGTGCTGGCGGTGCGCGCCGAGGAGGCCCGGCTCGGCCTCGACGGCGACGCCTGGTACGCGGGCTTCGGGCCGCGGATCGGCGCCGTGATCGTCGCGCTGCGCGACCACCTGGCCGCCACCCGGGCGCGCGGCGAGACGGTGGCTGCCTACGGAGCGGCCGCCAAGGGCAACACTTTCCTCAACGCCGCCGGGCCTGGACCGGCCGACATCGTCGCGGTGGCGGACGCAAACCCGCTGAAGATCGGCACGCTGCTGCCCGGCTCGCGCATTCCCGTTGTGTCGCCGGACGCGCTGGCGGCGCTGCGGCCCGACGCCGTGCTGGTGCTGCCGTGGAACATCGCCGAGGAGATCGGCGGCGTGCTGGCCGGGCTCGGGCTCGCCGGACGGCAGCTGATCACCGCCATTCCCCGGCTTTCCGTCCGGGATATCGGGGCGTGATCGTCTCGCCGACGCCGATTGAAGGCTTGCTGGCGCTGCAGACGCAGCCGTCCCAGGACGATCGCGGCAGTTTCGCCCGCCTGGCCTGTGCCGAAGTGCTGGCGACCCACGGGGTCGCGTTTGTGCCGCGCCAGGTCAGCAGCAGCCGCAATCCCGCCCTGCACACGCTGCGCGGAATGCATTGGCAGGCGGAACCGCACGGCGAAGCCAAGCTGGTGATGGCGATGACGGGCGCCCTCTACGATGTTGCGGTCGACCTGCGCCCCGGGTCTGCCAGTTTCGGGGCCTGGTTCGGTGCCGAGCTCGTCGGCACGCGTCGCAACGGGCTGTTCATTCCGGCAGGCTTCGCCCACGGCTTCCTGACGCTCGCCCCGGATACCGAGGTTCTCTACGCCATCGATGCGGCCTACGCGCCCGATGCCGTCCGCGGCGTGCGCTTCGATGATCCTGCCTTTGCCATCGCCTGGCCGGCGCCGCCGGCAGTCATCGGCGCGCGGGACCTGGCCTGGCCGGCCTTCACCGCGTGAGCGGCCGCATCCTCGTCACGGGCGCGTCAGGTTTTGTCGGACGCCGGACGCTCGTGCCGCTCGCGGCGATGGGCTTCGAGGTCCACGCAGTCAGCCGGAGCTGCGCGGGAGCTGGACCGGCGGTCTGGCACGCCGCAGACCTGCTCGACCCGGCGGCCAGCGCCGCCGTGCTCGACCGTGTGCGGCCGACCCATCTGCTGCACTGCGCCTGGGACGTGGCGCATGGCGCGTTCTGGGACGCACCGCAGAACGCGACGTGGCGGCGGGCCAGCCTTGCGCTCGTGGCAGCGGCAGTGGCCTGCGGCACACGGCGGATCGTCGGGGTCGGCAGCGTCGCCGAATATGCGCCGCTGCCGTCTCCCGGCAGGGCGTTGCGGGAGGAAGATGCCATCGGCGGAACCACCCCGTATGGTCGGGCCAAGGCTGCCACCTTCGCGGCGGCCACCGCGCTCTGTGCCCGGGCCGGCGTATCCTTCGCCTGGGCCCGGCTGTTCCACCTCCACGGCGAAGGTGAGCCCGCCGCGCGGCTGCATCCCTCGGTGGCCGCTGACATCGCCGCCGGCCGGATGCCGGTGCTGCGCCAGCCGGAAGCGGTACGTGACTACCTCGCCGTCGAGGATGCGGGCCGCATGCTGGCGGTGCTGATTGCCGGCGAGATGACCGGTCCGGTCAATCTCGGATCCGGCCAGCCGATGCGGCTCGCCGCCATCGCAGCCGGTCTGGCGATTGCTGCAGGTCGACCCGATTTGGCCGCGGCCCTCCCTGCGGCGCAGGAACCGCCGACCGACATCCAAGTGCCCGACCTCACGCGGATGCGCGTCGCGAAGCTGGACCAGACGTCCGCCTGACGATGAAAATCGACATTAACCATGACCTTAAAATCGATGTAATACACAAATATTTACAATGTTTTACATAGTTAATTTCAAGTACTTATTGGCATCTTTGCGACGCTGATCCAATGACCTCAATTTCCGTTTCATGACATTCATGTTTCTGTCGAACGGCAAAGCCCAGGCTGGGTGTCCCGGTCCGGCAACGAGCCTCAGGGATCGCTGCGCGGGTGACTGGTCCGCCAGTCCGCCGGGCGCTGGAACCTTGTGGCCCAGATGCCGCGGCGGGCCGCTTGGGCAGCGGCCTCCTCATCCTCGTAGCGGCCGAACGCAACCGCCATGCCGTCACGCACCAGCATCCGGTTGATCTCCACGGCCCCGGCACGGCAGGTGGCGAGGCCGCGGCCGTAGCGGTCGGTGGCGTCGATATCGCAGTGCAGCGGGCCGGATGCGACCAGGCGGGCGAGCGCCTCGCGGGCCTGGCGGCCGCAGGGTTCCTCGCTGTCGCCGCGCCGGCAGGTCTGGCGATACTCCGGCGCATCGATGCCCTCGAGGCGCAGCTCGCGGCCACCGACCCGCAGGCTGTCGCCGTCAATTACCTCGGCAGCACCCGTGATCCGCTCGCTGCGCAGCCAGCGTGCCGCCTCACGGCCGGCGCCCGCGAGCGCCGCCAGGCCCATGACGAAAACGAGACCGAGCCACAGCGGCGGCCTGCCCCGGCGGCTCAGCACCGGCCGCCTCCGTCGATTTGCCCGCGTCCCATCAGCCCCCCATTAACTCTTTCGCGACAGGATGAAGCGTGTTCGCCCGGTGTCCCCGGCGCGGCTTGATCAGCATTTGGTTCGATGACAGAGCTCACCCCGGAGATCATCACGCGCGGCCGCGGGGCCGACCCGCAGGAAGCCGCCAAGCGGCGGCGCGCCGCGTGGGAGCTCCGTGCGGTCCGCGAAAAGCTGACCTCGACCACCGGGCTCGAGCGCGCCTTCGACTACGAGATCCTGCGGACGTTCGCCGAAACGCGGCGCAACGCCGCAACGACGATGTTCCTGCTCGTGCTGGTCGTGGGAGGCGCCTCCAGCGTCTGGATCCAAACCGCATCGGTGCTGGTCTGGCTGACGGTGATGACCACGTCGCTCAGCCTGATGCTGCTGCTGTGCCATCGCTTCCTCCTTGCCGCGCCGTCCGGCAGCCTGCGCTCCTGGCGGCGCAGCTTCGTACTGGCGGAGATCGTCGAAGGCCTGAGCTGGGCGCTTCTGCTGCACTGGCTGCTCCTGTCGGATTCGCCCTCGGTGCGCACCTTCGTGCTGTTCGTCGGCCTGCTGGTCACGGCCGTGCACGCGATGCTGGCCTACAATGTGCCGGCCGCCGTCTATGTGGGCATCGTGCCGATGACTCTCGTGGTCGCGGCGCATCTGGTGCCAGGCAACGATATCGAATGGCTTACCATGTGCCTTATGGCCTGCGGCGGCCAGTTCTACTTCGTGGTGCTGGCCAACCGGCTCTACTCCACAACCATCGCCACGCTGGAGTTCAGGGCCGAGAAGGACGCCCTCATCGCTGAGCTCGAGCAGGCCAAGGCGAACTCGGACGAGGCGCGACGGCGGGCCGAGGAGGCCAACATCGCCAAATCGCACTTCCTCGCCACCATGAGCCACGAGCTGCGGACACCGCTGAACGCCATCCTGGGCTTCTCGGAGGTGATGAAGTCGGAGCTCTTCGGGCAGCATGCCGTGCCGGCCTACAGGGAGTATTCCAACGACATCCACTCGTCCGGCCAGCTGCTGCTCGACATCATCAACGAGATCCTCGACCTGTCGCGTATCGAGGCCGGTCGCTACGAACTGAAGGAAGAGGGCGTGAGCCTCGCCTATGTGGTGGAGGACTGCCACCACATGCTGCAGATGCGGGCGCGCAACCGCAACATCACCATTCATGAGGCGCTCGAGCACAATCTGCCGCGGCTGTGGGCTGACGAGCGCTCGATCCGCCAGATCGCGCTCAACCTGCTGTCCAACGCCATCAAGTTCTCGCCGCAAGGCGCCGAGGTGACGCTCAAGGTCGGCTGGACGGCGGCCGGCGGGCAGTATCTCAGCATCCGCGACAACGGACCGGGCATTCCGGAGGACGAGATCCCGATCGTTCTGCAGTCCTTCGGCCGCGGTTCGCTGGCGATCAAGACCGCCGAACAGGGCACCGGCCTCGGCCTGCCAATCGTCAAGGGCCTCGTGGAAATGCATGGCGGCACCTTGATCATCCGCTCGAAACTGCGCGAGGGAACCGAGGTGATCGCCACGTTCCCGCCACAGCGGGTGATGGACACGCTCGCTCCGCTGGCCAACGAGGCCGGTCCGGCCCTGCCGCAGCCGACACTTCGCCGCCGCCGCGCAGCCGCCTGAGGCCGGCGACCCCGGCTCAGCCGCGGTCGGAGACCCCCGCCTGGTTGAACGTCGCCATGTCGGTGTGGCAGGCCACGGCAGCCCGCACGATCCCCATCGCCATGGCGGCGCCCGATCCCTCGCCGAGCCGCATGCCGAGATCGAGCAGCGGCGGCAGGCCGAGACGCTCCAGCACCTCGCGGTGGGCTCCTTCCGCGGAGACATGGCCGGCGACGCAGTGGCCGAGCAGGCCTGGATCAAGCGCATGCAGCACCGCCGCGGCGGCACCGACCACATAGCCGTCCAGGACCACTGGGACGCGCTGCAGCCGTGCCGCCAGGATGGCGCCGGCCATCGCCGCGATCTCGCGACCGCCAAGGCGGCGCAGGACCTCGAGCGGATCATCCAGATGGCCCGCATGGGTTGCCAGCGCCTGTTCGACGGCGGCGACCTTGCGCGCCAGCCCGGCGTCATCGACTCCGGTGCCGCGCCCGACCCAGTGGGCCGGCTCGCCGCCATAGAGGGCGGCGTAGATCGCTGCCGCAACCGTCGTGTTGGCGATGCCCATCTCGCCCAGGCCGAGCAGGTCGGCGCCCTGGATCGCCTCCATCCCGAACGCCATGGTGGCGACACAGGCCTTCTCGTCCAACGCAGCCTCGACCGTGATATCGGCCGTGGGAATGTCCAGCGCCAGGTCAAAGACCTTGAATCCAAGCTCGTAGGTGGCGCAGATCTGGTTGATGGCGGCGCCGCCGGCGGAGAAATTCTCCAGCATCTGGCGGGTGACAGCCTGCGGATAGGGCGAGACGTTGCGCGACGCCACACCGTGATTGCCGGCGAAGACGCAGACCAGCGGGCGCGCGACGGCGGGCGGGCTGCGGCCCTGCCAGGCGGCAACCCAGGCCGCCAGATCCTCCAGACGGCCGAGACTGCCGGGCGGCTTGGTCAGCGTCGCGTCGCGCGCCCGGACGGCTTCGGCGGCGGCCGCAACGGGACCCGGAACGGTGGCAACGAGGTGGCGAATGTCGTCGAAGGGCAGACCGGAGGCGGGACTCGCCATTGGAACCACAAACCTTACAGGCGTCGGGGGAATCGGCGGAACAGGCTCATCCTTCCTGCTATAGCGGGGGCCGGACGGGGGCGCAAAACATGGACAAGACTGCGGCGGAGGCCGGGTGGCGGGGATGGGCGATCGACACCGCCCGATGCCTGCGGTTCTACACGCGCCTGCCGGTGCCAGCCCTGCCGTTCGAGGCCGACCCGCACGCGCTGCCGGATTTCGCCACGGTGCCGCGCATGCTGCCGGTGGCGGGTGCCGTCGTCGGCGCCGTAGGCGGGCTGGTGCTGCTCGCCGGCGACCTTGCGGGCCTGCCGGCGATGCCGGCCGCGGGACTTGCGGTCGCCGCGCTCGTGGCCACAACCGGAGCGTTTCACGAGGACGGGCTTGCCGACACGGCGGACGGCTTCGGCGGAGGGGCCACGCCAGAGCGGCGTCTCGAGATCATGACTGACAGCCGGATCGGCAGTTTTGGCGGGGCCGCGCTCGGGCTGGCGCTGCTGCTGCGCGTCATGGCGCTGGCGGCCATCGTCGATCACGCGGGTGCGGCCGCCACGGCTTTTGCCATGGTTTCCGTGGCCGCCGTCTCACGCGTCGTCGGACTGGTGCCGGTATGGCTGCTGGTGAACGCCAAGCCCGACGGCAAGTCGGCGGCCGTCGGCCGACCGCGGGACGCGACGATGGCGGTGGCGGCGGCGCTGGCGGCTGTCATCACTGCCGTGTGTGTGGCACCGGGCTTCGGTGCCGGCAAGGCCATCGTGATGATGCTGCTCGCCGCAGCGACGGCCTGGCCGCTGTTGCGGCTGTCTCGCCGAATGATCGGCGGCCAGACGGGCGATGTGGCCGGCGCCGGACAGCAGCTCGCAGAGATCGCCGCGCTGATGGTGTTGGCAGCGCGATAGACACCCCACACGGCAGACACAAACATCGCCCGTGCGGAAAGGCCAATCCGCAGCGGCTGCAGGTGCGGCGCAGCCTGGCCGTCAGGCCAGGAGGCTCCAGGCGAAGCGGGCGCAGACCAGCAGGAGGAAGATGCCGAACGCCACTTCGAGCCGGCGCTTGGACAGGCGATGGGCGATGTTGGCGCCGATCGGCGCGGTCCAGATGCTTGTCGGGATGACCAGCGCCAGGCCGATCAGCGAAATGTAGCCGAGCGACAGCGGCGGCAGCACCGCCGGGACCAGCCCCATCTTCGGCCAACCGGCATAGATGTAGCCCAGCGCGCCGGGGATCGAGATCAGCACGCCGAGGCCTGAGGATGTCGCCACGGCCTGGTGGATCGGCCGGCCGTAGAACGTCATGAACAGGTTCGAGAGCTGGCCGCCGCCAATGCCCATCAGGGCCGACAGCAGGCCGATGACCAGGCCAAAGACCTGCATCAGGGCACCGCCCGGAAGGTCTGTACCCAGCCGCCAGCTGTCGCGACCGAACAGCAGCCGGATGGCGCTGACGCCGGCGACGACGACAAACACCGCCTTGAACAGCTCCGGCGGCGCGTAGCGGGCGATGGCGATGCCGGCGATGACGCCGAGCACCACCGGGACGGCCCAGGTCTTCAGGATCGACAGGTCGACAGCGCCCTTGGCCAGGTGCGCCCGGAACGAGCGGATGGAGGTCGGCACGATGATGGCGAGCGAGGTGCCGACCGCGAGCGGCATGCGGATCTCCTCCGGGATCCCCTGCAGGCGGAATAGCTCGTACAGCACCGGCACGATCACGGCGCCACCTCCCACCCCGAACACCCCGGCCAGCAGGCCGGTGAGGGCGCCAGCGGCCAGAAGGCCAACGACGAGAAGCACGAGGTCGCTCGTGGCAAAGCCGCCGATCATGGGAGGGCCTTTCGGGACGGAACGGGGGATCGAACCGACGCAGGCGCGCCGCTGCGCCTCCCTTGGGCCATTTCGTCTTGCGCGGCAAGGGGCGGGCCACGCCGCCACCGCATGGCTCTGGCCCCGGCCGCGACGGCGCGGCAGAGCTTGGCTAGCCCGACAGCCCCTTGCCGCGGACGCTCGCCAGCGTTGCGGTCATCAGCGCCACGGTCTTGCGGGATCCGCCGGCTTCGGCCTCGACCTCGCACAGCGCCACCGTCAGGGTACGGCCGGACCGGACGACGCGGGCGCGAGCCACCAGCCGCTCGCCGGCGGCGGGCGCCATCAGGTTGATCTTGAACTCGGCCGTCAGCACCGCGCTGTCGGCGTCCATGGTCGTCAGGGCCGCATAGCCGCAGGCGGTGTCGGCGATGGTCGAGACCGCGCCGGCATGGACGAAGCCGTGCTGCTGGGCAACATGCGGAGAGACCGGCAGTTCGATCTCGGCGATGCCAGGCCCGACGCGCAGCAAGCGCGCGCCCAGGGTCGCCAGCAGCGCCTGCCGGTTCCAGCTGTCGCGGACCCGAGCCGCATGGGCGGGATCGAGACCGTCGAGATTGGCGTCCGAGGCGTCAGGCGACAGCGCACTCATGCGGCATCCGCCTCGTCGCCGCGGGACACGAAGGCCAGCGCATCGTGCACGACAGCCAATCCTGCGCCGGGCCGGACCGCCTCGATTGTGAGGTGGCGGCGCCAGGCCCGAGCGCCGGGACGACCGTGGAACAGGCCGAGCATATGGCGTGTCATGGACGACAGCCGCACGCCTTCCGCCAGCCGGGCGGCCATGTAGGACTCGTAGGCCGCGACGGCCTCGAACCCGTCGGCAACCGGAGCCGGCTCGCCAAAGAGGCGCGGGTCAACGCCGAGCAATAGCTCGGGGGTCTGGTAGGCAGCCCGGCCGAGCATCACGCCGTCCAGCTTGACGAGGTGCTCCTGCGCGGCATCGAGCGTAGCGATTCCGCCATTGATGACGATTGGGACGTGCGGAAGCCGGACCTTGAGCCGCGCCACGCGCGCGTAGTCAAGCGGCGGCACCTCGCGGTTCTCCTTGGGCGACAAGCCCTGCAGCCAGGCCTTGCGGGCGTGCACGATGAGGGTGTCGGCGCCGGCCGCCACCACCGCATCGGCCAGGGCATCGAGCGCGATCTCGGGATCCTGCTCGTCGACGCCGATCCGGCACTTGACCGTGACGGGAACCCGAACCGCCGCCTTCATGGCGGCCACCGCCTCGCCAACAAGGGCTGGCGTGCGCATCAGGCAGGCGCCGAAGCGGCCGTCCTGCACCCGGTCGGACGGGCAGCCGACATTGAGGTTGATCTCGGCATAGCCTTCGGCCTCGCCGATCCGCGCCGCCGCGGCCAGCGCAGCCGGCTCGCAGCCGCCGAGCTGCAGCGCCACCGGGTGTTCAGCCGGATCAAAGCCCAGCACCCGGCCGCGGTCGCCATGCAGCACCGCGCCGGTGGTCACCATCTCGGTGTACAGCCGGGAATGACGGCTCATCTGCCGGTGGAACATCCGGCAGTGGCGGTCCGTCCAGTCGATCATCGGCGCGACGGAGAACGTCACCATTGACATCCCTACGTTACTTCCGCTTCTCTTTAGCGCACTTCAATGCGTCGCACAGGCTGGATTTCTGCGGTGCGTAGCGATTGATCTTCAGATCATTGGAAAGCCGAGATCAGTCGGACACGAGCGCGTGTCACCGCAGCACTGCCCGGACACTATGGCTTCCAGCTTCACGTGTAATGCCAATGTCGTTACAGTGTTGGATCGTTCTCGTTGGAGGTCGCCATGGAAAGCCAACCACCCCGCGACACGCTGAACCTGCGGATCAAGCCCGAGCTTCGGGGCCTGATCGACCGCGCTGCCGCCGCGCAGGGAAAGACCCGCACTGACTTCGTGCTGGAGGCCTCGCGTCGCGCGGCGGAAGAGGCCCTCCTCGACCGCGTTGTGTTCACGGTAGACGAGGCGGCTTATCGCGAATTCCTGGCCCGCCTTGATGCACCACCAGAGGCGAACGCGCGCCTCAGGACAACGATGACGACGCCGGCGCCGTGGGACCCGGCGTGACGCTGAGAGCGCCGGAGCCGCTGTCTGACCAGCACGACCTCTCCGCGTTCAACTCCGGTGTTGCCGCGCTCGACGACTGGCTGCGTCGTCGCGCACGCGGCAACCAGGTGACCGGCGCCTCGCGCACCTTCATCGTCTGCGACGATCAGCGGGTCGTCGCCTACTATGCCCTGGCCTCTGGCGGCGTGGATGCGCATGCCGCGCCGGGCCGTTTTCGCCGGAACATGCCCGACCCCATTCCAGTCGTGGTTCTCGGGAGACTGGCCATCGCCACGGCCTGGCAACGCCGCGGGCTTGGGCGGGCGTTGGTGCAGGACGCAGGTTTGCGGATTCTGCACGCGGCCGCCGTGATCGGCGTGCGCGGCCTTCTTGTCCACGCTCTGTCGGATGACGCGCGTCAATTTTATCTGGCGTTGGGAGTCGAGCCGTCGTCGCTCGATCCCATGACGCTGATGGTCACACGCGCCGACCTGAAGGCCGCGATCGAGTGAGGGCCCCGCTCAGTCGGCAGCGCGCCAGCGAGGCGCCTCACCGCATCGGCGGGGCGTACTGGATGCCGCCGAGGCTCCACAGATGGTTGATGCCGCGCGGGATGCCGAGCTTGGAGCGGGACCCGATGTTGCGCTCGAACATCTCGCCATAGTTGCCGACGGCGCGGACGGCGTTGATCGCCCAGGTCTCGGCGAGGCCGATGCGGCCGCCGAAGCCGCCCTCGTTGCCGACGAAGCGGCGGACGTCCGGCTTCTGCGACTTCAGGGCGTCGCCTGCGTTCTGGGAAGTGACGCCGAGTTCCTCGGCATTGAGAAGCGCAAAGCCGACCCATTTGACGATGTTGAACCACTGCGCGTCATCGCCACGCACGACGGGCGCGAGGGGCTCCTTGGAGATCACGTCGGGCAGGATCATGTGGTCGGTGGGCACGGTGAGCTTCAGCCGCTCGCCGTAGAGCTGCGAAACGTCACTCGTCAGCACATTGCAGGTGCCGGCCATGTAGGCTTTCACGGCTTCGTCAGGGCTGGCGACCTTCACAGCCTCGAACTTCATGCCGTTGGCCGCGAAATAGTCGGCCAGATTGGCCTCGGTGGTGGTGCCGGCCTGCACGCAGACCTTCGAGGCGTCGAGCTCCAGCGCGGAGAGCACATTGCGGGCCTTGGGCAGCAGGAAGCCCTGGCCGTCATAGTAGGTCACGGCGGTGAACAGCAGCCCGAGCTCGGTCTCGCGACCCATGGTCCAGGTCGAATTGCGCGACAGGAGGTCGATGCTGCCGGACTTGAGGGCCTGGAAGCGATCGGCGGCGGACAAAGCCACGAAGCGGACCTTGTTGCCATCGCCGAGGACGGCAGCCGCGACGGCGCGGCAGAAATCGGCGTCAAAGCCACCGACGACGCCCTTGTCGTCGGTGGTCGAGAAGCCGAGCACCCCCTGGCTGACGCCGCACACCAGCGTGCCGCGGTCCTTGACGGTCTTCAGCGTCTGGGCGGTGGCGGATGCCGCCAGAACCATGCAGGCGGCGGCGAGGCCGGCG
>JBEIIL010000062.1:0-21104 GCA_040380755.1 Methylobacteriaceae bacterium
CACCTGCAGGCGCGCTTTGCCGGCACGCCGCTCAAATCGGCAGTCTTCAGCTTCGGACCGTTGCAGATCCGTGGCGAGGCCGTCGTGACGGCAGAGGGCCTGGAAGGCGGGGCGATCTATGCGCTGTCCGGGCCGTTGCGCGATGCGATCGCGCGGGAGGGCTTTGCGACGCTGGTCATCGACCTGAAGCCGGATCTTTCTGTCGCACAGATCGTGGAGCGCCTCGCCGTTCCGCGGCCCGGCCAGAGCACGGCCAACGTTCTGCGCAAGGCCCTCAACCTGTCGCCGCTCGCCGCGGCTCTGATCCGGGAGCCGGCTCCACTGCCGGCCTCGGTGACCAAGCTTGCGGCGCGAATCAAGGCGCTGCGGTTGCGGCTTGATGCGCCACGGCCGATCGAGCGGGCGATTTCCACCGCCGGCGGCATCCGGTTCGACGGGCTCGACAACCACTTCATGCTGGCGGCGCGGCCCGGCACCTTTGTGGCGGGCGAGATGCTGGACTGGGAGGCGCCGACCGGCGGCTATCTGCTGCAGGGCTGCATGGCAACCGGCCGGGCGGCCGGTGCGGGAATCCTTGCATGGCTTGCCGAAACCGGCCGGCTTGCACCGGCCCGGCCCGCTGCCTAGTTTCCTTCAACCCGCGGCTTTGCCGTCCTCCCTTGTCCGGACCTCTCCCATGCGCTTTGAAGGCACCGACAGCTACGTCGCAACGGATGATCTGAAGATCGCCGTCAACGCTGCCATCGTGCTGGAGCGGCCGCTGCTCGTGAAGGGTGAGCCCGGGACCGGCAAGACGGTGCTGGCCGAGGAGATCGCTGCCGCACTGGGCGCGAGGCTGATTACCTGGCACGTCAAGTCGACCACGAAGGCGGCCCAGGGCCTCTACGAGTACGACGCGGTGTCGCGGCTGCGCGACAGCCAGCTCGGCGATCCACGCGTCTCGGATATTCGCAACTACATCCGCAAGGGGAAGTTGTGGGAGGCCTTCGACAGCGAGGCCCGGCCGGTGCTGCTGATCGACGAGATCGACAAGGCCGACATCGAGTTCCCCAACGACCTCTTGCTCGAACTCGACCGCATGGAGTTCCATGTCTACGAGACGGGCGAGACGGTGAAGGCGGCCAAGCGGCCGGTGGTGATCATCACCTCCAACAACGAGAAGGAGCTTCCCGACGCCTTTTTGCGGCGGTGCTTCTTCCACTACATCAAGTTCCCGGACCCGGAGACGATGCAGCGGATCGTCGATGTGCACTATCCGGGCATCAAGAAGCGGCTGGTGGCGGAGGCGCTGCGGGTGTTCTTCGAGGTCCGCGACGTGCCGGGCCTCAAGAAGAAGCCCTCGACCTCCGAGCTGCTGGACTGGCTCAAGCTGTTGATGGCTGAGGATATCGGCCCCGAAACCCTGTTCGAGCGTGACCCCAAGCGGCTCATCCCGCCGCTGCACGGGGCGCTGCTGAAAAACGAACAGGACGTGCATCTGTTCGAGCGCATCGCCTTCATGGCCCGGCGCGAGAAGCGCTGAGGCCTGTTGCCGGCCGGCTGGCCTGAGGCTAGCCTCCGGGAATGAAACGTCTGGTCATCTTTCGCCACGCCAAGGCCGTCCCCCACAGTGCGGCGCCGGATTTCGACCGTGCGCTCAACGCGCGGGGTCTCGAGGATGCGCGTGCGACGGGGGCCTATCTGGCCACCGAGCTGCTCATTCCCGACCTGGCGCTGGTGTCGCCGGCGCTGCGTACCCGCCAGACCTGGGAGCAGGCGGCCACGTCGCTGCCGGACACGCCGGTGCGGTCGGAGGCCAGCATCTATGAAGCCGAAACTTCGACATTGCTGAAGCTGGTGCGCGGCATCGATGACAAGGTCGGCTGTGCGATCCTGGTCGGCCATAATCCCGGCCTTTCGGAGCTCGCCGAGCAGCTGACCGGACATGGCGACCGCTATGCCTTCGCCCGCCTGCGGACGAAGTTTCCCACATCGGCCCTGGCGGTGATCGATATCCCCGCCGAGAGCTGGACCGAGGCGGCTCCGCGCTGCGGGCGGCTCGACCGCTTCGTGACACCGGAGGGCGAGGATGACTGAGGGGCTCGATTGTCGGGCCGTGCATCCCCATCTGGAGCCTGTGCAACCGTCCGGCTCCCCGTGACTCCCTCTTTGTCCGATTTCGCTTTCGAGGCCCGCATCGCGGCCCAGTCGCTCGTCGACAGTGTCGCCGGACTGGCGCGTCCGACGCTGCGGCTCGGCGTGACCGGCCTGTCGCGCTCGGGCAAGACGGTGTTCATCACGGCGCTGGTGCACGCCCTGACGGGGGGCGCCCGGTTGCCGGTGTTTCGCGCCCAGGCGCAGGGACGGCTGCGCGGCGCGACCCTGCAGCCGCAGCCCGACGATGCCGTGCCGCGCTTCGCGCAGGAAGAGCACCTCGCGGCGCTGACTGGCCCCGACCGGCACTGGCCACAGTCCACCCGCCGGATCGCCGAGCTGCGGGTCGTTCTGGATTTCGAAAGCGCCCGGGGCTGGTCCAGCAATCCGCGCAGCCTGACGCTCGACATCGTCGACTATCCGGGCGAATGGCTGCTCGACCTTGCGCTGCTGGACCGCAGCTACGCGCAGTGGTCGCACGAGACCGTCGCAGCGTTCCGCGGCCCGCGGGCGGCGGCGGCGGGGCCGTTCCTGCCCGCGCTGGCCGAGGCCGATCCGGCCGGCGTGGCCGACGAAGGCGTGGCACGGTCGGTCTCGGACGCCTTCAAGGCGGCGCTCGCCGCAGCCCGTACCGAGCCGCTGTCCTTCTCGGCGCTGCCGCCCGGCCGCTTCCTGATGCCGGGGGATCTGGAGGGTTCGCCCGCGCTGACTTTCGCGCCGCTGGACATCGCCGCCGATCATGTCGCCGCGCCCCGCTCGCTGGCGGCGATGATGGAACGGCGCTACGAGGCCTATCGGGACCACGTGGTGCGGCCGTTCTTTCGCGATCATTTCGCCCGGCTCGACCGGCAGATCGTGCTGGTCGACGCGCTTTCGGCGCTCAACGCCGGTCCGGCCGCCGTTGCGGACCTGGAGACGGCGCTCGACGGTGTACTCGGCGCCTTCCGGACCGGCCGCAACACGCTGGTATCGACCTTGTTCAGCCCGCGGATCGACCGGGTGATGTTTGCCGCCACGAAAGCCGACCACCTGCACCATACCAGCCATGACCGGCTGGAGGCGGTGCTGGGGGTGCTTGTCGGCCGCGCCAAGGCGCGGGCGGCCTCACTGGGCGCGCGGGTCGACGTGGCGGCCATCGCCTCGGTGCGGGCGACCCGCGAGGCCACCGTGCGGCATGGGCGCGAGGAGCTGTCCGCCATTGTCGGCACGCCGCTGAAAGGTGAGCGCATCGGCGACGACCTGTTCGACGGCGACACCGAGGCCGCCGTGTTTCCGGGCGAACTGCCGGAGGACCCGGCGGCGGCCCTTGCGGCCGCCGATGCGGGCGGCCTCGGGCTTCGGTTCGTCCGGTTCCGGCCGCCTGCAACTGCGGCCGGCGCGCCGCTGCCGCAGATCCGGCTCGATCGGACCCTTGAATTCCTGCTGGGGGATCGGCTGGCATGAGCCGTCCTCCGCGCGCCTTCCGCCTGAGCGATCCGGACGTCAAGCTGACCCAGGCCGGGGCGCCCGAGCCGCCACCCGGCCCGGGTGTCAGCATCCGCGAGACCGAGGCCGTGTTCGCAGAGGCGGTCGTCGAGGAGGCGATCGAGGCGCGCGAGGCGGAGCGGTCGCTCGGCCGGCGCCTGTTTGGCTGGGGATCGCTGGCGCTGTCGACCGCTGGCGGCCTCGTCCTGCTCGGCGCCTGGGTGGCGATCGGTCGCTTCGTCTCCGACCTGATCGACAACCAGCCGATCCTCGGCCTCCTCGCCCTCGTTCTGGCGCTGGCCTTTGCGGTGGCGTTGCTGGTGCTCGCGGCCCGAGAGGTTCTGGCGATCCTGCGCAACCGCGCGATTGTCCGGCTGAAGGAGCGGGCCGAGGCGGTGCTGGCGAATGACGACGGGGTCGCCGGGCGGCAGCTGGTCGCCGAGCTCGAGGCGCTCTATCGCGACCGGCCGGAGACGGCCCGGGGCCGGGCCCGGCTGGCCGAAACCCGGGATGCGATCATCGACGGCGCCGACCTCGTCCGCATCGCCGAGCGCGAGCTGATGACGCCGCTCGACATCGAGGCGCGCGCAGCGGTTGCCGCAGCAGCCCGGCGCGTGTCCATCGTCACCGCCATTTCGCCGCGGGCCTTCATCGACGTGCTGTTCGTGGCCGCGCAGGCGCTGTCGCTGGTGCGGCGGATTTCCGGCATCTATGGCGGCCGGCCCGGTTTTGTCGGGACGCTGCGCCTGCTGCGGGCGGTTGCCACCCATCTGGCCGTCACGGGCGGCATGGCCGTGGGCGACAGCCTCGTCGAGCAGGTGCTGGGCACCGGCCTCGCAGCCCGCCTGTCGGCACGGCTCGGCGAAGGCGTGCTGAACGGCCTGCTGACTGCAAGGGTCGGCATCTCTGCGATTGCCGTGTGCCGGCCGCTGCCCTTCGCCGACCGCCAGCCCCCCTCGGTGCGCGAGGTTGCTGGCTTCCTGTTCGAGCGCGCCCCGGCAAAAACTGCCGATTGACGCGGGATCGACACGGCTGTCCTTGCCGCCCGACACGGGTGATTCGGTGCCGTCTCATTGAAATCAAACGATATTTCGTCTGGCATGAGCGTTGCGGGATCGCTCCGACACGGTGTCCGGGTCCGGACGCCTCGCGATCTCGCAGGAGTCCCTCTGGATGAGTATCTTCGGTGCCATGGTGACCGCTGTGACAGGCCTGCGTGGCCAGTCCTATGCGCTCGAGAACATTTCCGACAACATCGCGAACTCGCAGACCGTCGGCTACAAGCGGGTCGACACGACCTTCGAGGATCTGATCCCCGATTATCCGCTGACACAGCAGATCGGCGGTTCGGTCTCGGCGTCGTCGCGCGGAACCAACACCGTCGCGGGCAATTATTCGGCGACCGGCGTCGGCACAAACATCGCCATCAATGGAACCGGGTTTTTCATCGTCCGCGACACCGCAGAGTATGTCGGCGGCGCACCGCGGTTCACTGCCAAGGATCTCTACACCCGTCGCGGCGATTTCGAACTCGACAAAGACGGTTTCCTGATCAATGGGGCCGGCCGCTTCCTGGTCGGCAATCTGGCGGACGCAACGACCGGAGTGATGCAGGGCGGTGCGCCGAGTGTCCTCCAGTTCAACAGCGATCAGGTTCCAGCTCAAAAGACCAGCAAGATCGAGTATCGCTCCAACCTGCCGGCCACTCCACAGACGGCCTTCAAGACGTCGGGCGGTACGCATCTGTTTGATCCGGCCCTGTTTGCCGACACGACTGGCGCCAATATACGGGCCTCTGAGGAGATAACCTTCAACGACCGGACGATTGCGGGTGGCACGGTGACAATGTTTGACGGGCTCGGCACCCAGGTTAACGCCCAGTTGCGCTGGGCCAAGACTGCGGATGCGACGACGACGCCCGCGGTCGTCCCGGATACCTGGAAGCTCTACTACATGACGGATCCGTCTGCGACAGGAGCGGCCACCAAGTGGACCGCGACGTCGCAGACCTATCAGTTCGGCTCAACGGGCGCGATGACCGCTCCCGTCGGTACGATCATTCAGCCTGTCATGACGATCGGGACGACCAGCTTCACCAATGTGGAGTTCGATCTGGGCATCACCCAGTTTGCCCAGCTGGACGGACAGGTCGCAACCAGCGTCCTGCGCCAGGACGGATTTGGCGCCGGCAAGATGGATGACATTTCGGTCAGCTCGGATGGCCGGATTGTTGCCAGTTACTCCAACGGCCAGACAAGGATCCTCGCCCAGCTCAGCGTGGCCCAGTTCAACGCGGCCAACATGCTCAAGCGGCGGGATGGCGGCACCTTCGAGGCGACGCTGGAATCTGGTCAGCCGGTCTACGGGTTGAACGGCGCCAACATCATGAGTGCCCAGCTCGAGGGCTCCAACACCGACATCGCCGAGGAGTTCTCGAAGATGATCATCACCCAGCAGGCCTACTCGGCCAACACCCGCGTGGTGACCACGGCGCAGCAGATGCTCCAGGACGCCATCAACATCATCCGCTGAGTGCAACCGCGTCCGGCAGAAGGCTGGTAAACCGCCATGGGACTTTCGAAGTCCATCAACAATGCGATCAGCGGCCTCCGGCTCACGCAGAGCGCGATGGAGGTCGTCTCGGGCAACGTCGCGAATGCCGACTCGATCGGCTATTCGCGGCGGACGATCATTTCGGTCGAAAATGTCGGGGCGGATTCCGGTGTCTACGGCGTCCGCTCCGAAGGGGTGACGCGGATCCTCGACACGATCCTGCAGCGCGAGCTGCGGGCCGAGACCGCCGGCAAGGGCTATACCGGCGTTCGCATGGACTATGCGGGGAGGCTGGAGCGCCTTTACGGCCAGCCGGGTTCGGTCAACGGGCTGGACACGATCTACAACGGCTTCAGCGCGGCCCTGCAGACGCTTGCCTCTGATCCGGCGTCAACAACCGCCCGCAGCGGCGTGCTATCCGCTGGCGATGTGCTGGCGCGGACCATCAACAGCGCCTCGCAGGGCGTTCAGGAGCTGCGGGCCGACGCCGAGTCGGCCCTGGCCGCGAGCGTTCAGAAGGTCAACGAACTGCTTCGCGGAATCGCGGCAGCGGATCTCAAGGTGCTGAACACGGGCGGCAAGGATCCGGCGCTGCTCGATATGCGCGACAGCCAGATCAACGAGCTGTCCAAGTTCATGGACCTGCGGGTGGCCGAGGTGGGCGGCGGGGCCGTCACCGTCACCACCATCGCCGGACTGCGGCTGTCGGATGCCGGCAACCCGGCACAGCTGAACTTTGATGCCCGTGGCACCGTCAACGCCAACACGCTCTACAGTTCCGACCCGACCAAGCGCATGGTCGGCACGATCTCGATCAAGGACGCGTCTGGCGCGGCCGTGGACGTGATCGCCCAGAAGCTGATCCGGTCCGGCGAGATTGCCGGGCTGATCGAGATGCGCGACACCACCCTTGTTCAGGCGCAGGCCCAGCTCGACGAACTGGCCGCATCGCTGTCGTCGGCCCTGTCGGACCGGACGCAGGCGGGGACCGTCTCCGGCACCGGCAGCGGGTTCGACCTCGACACGACCGGACTTGCCACCGGCAACATCATGACGATTGAAGCCACCGTCGGCGGGGTCGCCAGACGGATCGCGGTCGTTCGCGTCGACACGACGCCGGCTCCGGCGCTGACGGCCAACGATGTGCCGGGCGCCGACACGGTGCTGCCCGTCAGCATGGCCAGCGGGCTGACCGGCCTGACCACCGCGCTGCAGTCAGCGCTCGGGGCGTCCTTCACCGTCAGTGCCACGGGAGCCAGCCTGAAAGTGCTGGGCGACGGCACCGCGACCAACAGAGTGGGTGCCTTGTCGGCGTCCATCACCATGCCGTCGCTGACCAACGCCATCGGGGCGAAGGCCATGCCGTTCTTCGTCGATACCGGCGGGGTGTACACCGGCAGCTACGAGGGTGCGTCGCAGAAGCAGGGTTTTGCCGGCCGCATCAGCATGAATGTGGCCCTGACCACCAATCCCAAGCTGCTCGTGATCTCCGACACGGCGCAGACCACGCCCGTCGGCGACGCGGCGCGCCCGTCCTTCCTGGTCGACCAGCTGACCCGCGCGACCTTCGCGTTTGCGCCGCGCACCGGCATCGGCGCCACCCAGTCGCCCTATTCGGGGACTGTGGGCAGCTTCGTGCAGCGGGTGATCAGCGCCAGTGGTGCGTCCTCGGCCGAGGCGCAGCGGCTCGACGAGGGCCAGAAGGTGGTCGTGGCCTCGATCCAGAGCCGTTATGCCGCCACGTCGGGCGTCAGCGTCGACCAGGAAATGTCCAACCTGATCCAGATCCAGAATGCCTATTCGGCAAATGCCCGCATCCTGTCCGCCGTCAAGGACATGATGGACATGCTGTTGAGGATGTAACGTCATGGCCGCGAGTTCCCTCACCCTCACACCTCTGTCGATCAACTCCGTCGCCAGCCAACGCAGCATCCAGCTGCTGGGGAGCCTGAAGGCGCAGGGAGAGGTCCTGCAGCGCCAGATGGCCACCGGGCAGGTGGCCGATGCCTATTCGGGTCTCGGCGACAAGCGGCTGGAAAGCCTCAGCCTGCGCAGCCATATCGCCCAGCTCGACGCCTGGACGACCATCGGCAACGATGCCCAGCTGCGCCTGCAGCTGCTCGACAAGACGCTGACGCAGCTGGAGGGCAATGCAAGCGCGACCAAGAGCGAGATCAGCCTGTCGCAGTTCCAGCTGTTGCCGGACGGCCGCACGGCGGCCCAGCAGAACGCAGCCGAGAAGCTGCGGCAGGCCGCCGATCTGCTGAACCTGGACGTGAACGGCCGCTATCTCCTCTCGGGCCGGACGAGCAATGTGCGGCCGGTGATCGAGGCTGACGAAATGCTGGCGGGCAGCGCCGGCAAGGCCGGCCTGACGCAGTTGATCACCGAGCGGCGTGCCGCCGACATGGGCACGGACCGGATGGGGCGGCTCGTCGCGTCCACGCCCGCAGCGACTACCCTGCAGTTGCAGAGCGAGGCTGCCGGCCTGCCGTTCGGCTACGTCCTGAAGGGCGCTTCAGCCAGCAGCACCGCCTTTACCGCATCTGGTCCGACCGGCTCGCCCGCGGCGATCACGCTGGCGGTGAACAGCCAGCCGAACGACGGTGATTCGGTGAGCGTCGGGCTGACGCTGCCGGATGGCTCGACGGAGACGATCACGCTCGTGGCGCGCACGACGGCGATCAGCGGATTGGCCGAGAAGTCGTTCATCATCGGCGGCAGCGCCGCCGCCACCTTTGCCAATCTCAACACGCTGCTGACCAACGAGATCAAGGCGCTGACCGACACGGCGCTGGCCTCGGGCTCGGCCATCGCCACGTCGCGGGACTTCTTTGCCGGGTCGACCAACCACCCGCCGAAGCGGGTCGGCGGCACCGCGCCCGGCACGACCTACTTGGCCGATACCACAAACGCGACGACCATCTGGTACAAGGGCGACGACACGGCGGCCGTGCCACGCGACACCTCACCGGTGCGGGTCGATGGCGGCCTGCCGATCGGCACCGGGGCGCAGGCCAACGAGGCCGGGTTCCGCGAGCAGCTGGCACAACTCGCCGTGCTGGCGTCGGAAACCTATTCGGCCTCCTCGACGATCGCGCCAGACCGATACCGGGCGCTGGTGTCGCGCGTGTCCAACGCCCTGTCGCCGGCGCCGGGCTCGGCACCCAGCGTCGCCGACATTCACACCGAGCTTGGCTATGCGGGGGCGGCCATCAAGAGCGCGCTGTCGCGGCACGCCGATTCACGCACGATCGTCGACCAGGCGCTGGGAACCATCGAGGATGCCGACACGCAGTCGGTCGCGGTGGCGCTGATGGACCTGCAGACCCGCCTGCAGGCGAGCTATCAGACGACAGCGCTGCTGTCGAAGATGTCGCTCGTCGACTATCTGCGCTGAGGCCGCCGCTGCCGGCGACGGCCGCGGCGCCTGCACTACGATGGCAGATCAGCCGGCGGGTGGCCGCGAACGCAGGCCGGCTGCGAGTTCGCGGTTGATCGACACCAGCGAACGCAGGCGGTCCGGCGACGGCTCGATCATCGTCTTCATGGTGTGGTTGAAAATGAAAATCGCAAGGTTGGCGATGTTCTGCTTGATCGGACGGGGGAGGGGGTTGTCCTCCTCGGTCGCCGAGGAGGCGAGCACCGTCCAGATCTTGCGGTTGTAGATCAGGGCGTCGTCGAGGTCGGCCTTGCGGGCGTCCCAGTTGTCCTGGATGCCCTGCAGACGGGCCGCGGCATTCATCAGGACTTGGGCTTCGAGTTCCCGGGGGGTGAGAGCCGCCTTGGCGGTGGTCGCATAAGCGTTAGCCGCGTGTTGCATGCCCCAGAAGCTCCGTTTCGTACTCGACCAGTTTCTTGGCCGCCTTCAGAGCTTTGTAGAGATCGCCACTTAAGATGAGGTTATTCACATCGGCGATATACGGCAGGGCACTTGGCGCCGCGCCGAGGAAATCGCGCACCAGTTCGAAGTAGGGTCCGTGGTAGCGGACGGTGTCGCCCTCCGACAGATACATCAGCTGAACGGCGAGATAGATCTTGCGGGCCGGGGTTGTGGCGCTCTCCGACGTGAGAATGTCCTTCTCGCGCAGGATGGGTGCGTGCCCCTCGATGAAGAACCGCGCACGGGAGTCGGAGTTGCGCAGCACCACACTGCCGATGATGATGCGCTCGTTTGGCTTGAGTTCGACCTTGAGGGCCATCGTGTCCGTCCTGGATCCGAAGAAGCGTACCGCTGCACGCTAGGGCGCAACGGCGGGCGTGTCGATCAGCTGAAGAGGCGCAGAACGCCCTGCTGGGCCTGGTTCGACAGCGACAAGGCCGTCTGGGAGAGCTGCTGGCGGGTCTGGAGGGCGAGAAGGTTCGCACCTTCCTCGTTGGTGTCGGCCAGCACAAGTGCGTCGGCGCCGGTGGTCAGCGCGTTGATCAGGCCCTTGGTGAAGTCGAGGCGGTTCTGCACGACAGACAGGTTCGATCCGAAGGTGGACGCCTGGGAGCGCAGCGTCGACGACGCCGAGGCCAGCGCCGTCTCGAGGTTGCTCAGGTTGGCGTCGACCTGGAAATCGCCGGTGGTCGGCGCGTTGAGGCCAAGGCCGGCCGAGTCCAGGGTGACGCCCGCAATGGTCAGGAAGGCCGTCCCTTTTTCGTTGAAGACCACCTTCAGGTTGTTGCCGCCAAGCAGATTGGTGCCGTTGTAGCCGGCATCCTTCGACAGCTGCGTCATCTGCGTCAGCAGGCTGGTGTACTGCGCCTCGAGCGAGGCGCGGGTGGTGCTGTAGGTCGTGGAGCTGGCGGCGACTGAGGCGACCGAGGCGACGCCCAACAGCGTGGTCGTGGTGTTCACATGGGTGTTGGAGGTGTCGGTCAGGGTGATGGCCAGCGCCTCACCGGTGGACGAGTTGATCTCGAAGGCTCCGCCAGCGTCGAGAGAGGCGGTCGCGCGGCCATTGGTGCCGACATTGATGGCGTCGATCAGGTCGCCCAGCGTCGTCGTGGCGGTGACGGTGAACGCCACGTTGGTGGCGCTGCTGCCGGAGCCGACCCTGAGGTTGATGATGTCGGTGGCGTCGTTCTGGCCGAGCGCGGCGGAGGTCAGCAATGTGCTGCGGGTGAGGCCCACCGTCGTGCTGGTGACCTGTGTCGGCGTGGTCGACAGGGCGCTCTGCTGCGCCTGACGGACCGTCGCTTGGGCGGATTCGAGCAGCTTCTGCAGGGCAGTGATGCCCTTGTCGGCCGCGTCGAGCACCTTGGTGCCCTGGGTCATGTCGTCGAGCAGGCGGGAGAGGTCCTTGCCGCGGTTGTTGAGCCCCGATGCCACGAAGAAGTTGCGGGGGTCGTCAAGCGCCGAGTTGACCTTCTTCCCCGTTGCCAGCCGGTTCTGGGCCGTCGACATCATGTCCGCGGTGCTTTGCAGCGACAGCAGGTTGTTGCGGATGCTCTGGGAGAGGATAACGTCGGCCATGCTGGCGATCCTGTGTAGCGCATACCCGTGGGGGTAGCATTCTTAGGCTTCGCGCAATCATGGATTGTTAACCTTAATCAATCGTTACCGGACGCTCCGCCTGGGCCAGGCCCCGGTCCGGCGTCGGACCAGGGGCGGCAAGACAAACTGTCGCGGTGCGCCAAACGGGCTTGGCGCCTGTCCCGGGGGGAAGGCGGCAGATCAAGCCAAAGTGAGCCAGCCGCCGGCTATGTCGTCGGGGTGCAGGCCTAGCAGGACGATCGCGGTGTCGGGATCGACCGTCAGCACCACACCGCCGCGCGTGTCATCATAGGCCAGACCGGCCATGATTCCGGCGCGGTCGGCCGGCGCCGTCTGCAGCACCGTCAGTCGGTCGGTTGTGATGTCGAAGTCGCCGATCGTGAGGGTGCCGAACGACAGGGCATCGGCCATGAACAGATCGGCTCCGGTGCCGCCATGGACCATGTCGTCACCGCCGTCGCCGGCGATGGTGTCGTTCCCCGCTTCGCCATAGATCGTGTCGTTGCCCGCGCCGCCGCCGGCGCGGTCCGAACCGACGCCGCAGAACAGCTCATCAGCGCCGTCTCCGCCGGACAGCGTGTCGTGGCCGGCCTCGCCATAGAGTGCATCGTCATCGGTCCCGCCGGAGGCGAGATCGTCGCCTTCGCCGGTAAAGAGGCTGTCGCGGCCATCGCCGCCCGAGAGCGTGTCGTTTCCGGCCTCGCCGAAGAGTGCGTCGTCACCGGCGCCGCCATCAAGGCGATCATTGCCCTCGCCGGCAAAGAGACTGTCGTTGCCGGCGTCGCCGGCAAGCGTATCATGGCCGGCCTCGCCGAACAGGCTGTCATGGCCGGTGCCGCCTGCAGCCAGATCGTCCCCGGTTCCGCAGAACAGGCTGTCCTGGCCGTCACCACCGTGCAGGATATCGTCGCCATCGCCGCCGAAGAGCGCATCATTGCCACTGCCGCCCAGCAGGCTGTCGTCTTCCGGGCCGCCGAACAGCGTGTCGTTGCCAGCCGTGCCGGACATGATGCGTTTCGTCAGCGATCTGATGGTGCCTGTTGCCATGCCTGTCCTCCGAGCCGGTGCGTCCCGATGCGGGAGCGGGGAGGCGGCATTGAACGGTAGTCGGGCCTAAACCGGCATGAATGGGGCGGTGGGCCCGGGACTATTCCGATGCAATTGCCGCGTTTTTCGACTGCACGGTTAAGCGGGCGTAAACCTTTCGCGCCCTGGGGCGGCGACCCTCAGGCCTGCCGGAGCCGACGCAAGGCCGGCGCCAAAACGAAACGGGCGGGGCTTCTGCCCCGCCCGTCCGCAACCACAGGATACTGGATCAGAACAGACGCAGGATCGCCTGGTCGGCCTGGTTCGACAGGGAGAGAGCCGTCTGCGACAGCTGCTGGCGGGTCTGGAGAGCCAGCAGGTTGGCGGCTTCGGCGTTGGTGTCGGCGTTGACGAGCGAGTCGGCACCTTCGTTCAGGGTGTCGATCAGGCTCTGCGAGAAGTCCTGGCGGGTCTGCACGACCGACAGGCTGGCGCCGAAGTTGGACGATATCGCTTTCAGGCTCGCGAGAGCCTGGGTGAGCGTGTCCTGGGCCGTTGCCAGTTCGGTGTCGTTCTGGAAGTTGATGTTGCCCGCGCCCGTCGTCTGAGTAGCGGTGCCGATGCCAAGGTTGGCAGACGAGATGGTCTGACCCTGCACGTCGATCTTGTTCTGGGCGGAGCCGGTCTTCTCGTTGAAGACGACCGTCATCTTGTTGCCCTGGAGCAGGTTCGTGCCGTTGAAGCTCGAATCCTTGGCCAGTTCGTTAATCTGCGTGCGCAGGGTGTTGAACTGGTCAATCAGGCTCGAACGGACGGCCGAGCTGGACGAGGCTGTGATGCCGGTCGTGGCGTCTGCGGCCGCCAATCCGAACAGGGTGTTGGAGTTCGTCGCGGTCTTGGCAGCGGCGTCGGCGGTAGCCTGATCCGTTGCAGTAGCGGCGATGCCGACCTTAAGGGTCGACGAGCCGGTGCCCGTCACGGTCAGCTTGCCGGCGTCGTCGACGGAGGCCGTGGCGATGCCGGAGGTGTTGATGGTGTTGACGAGATCACGGACGGTCGTCGTGCTGGTGAACGCGGCCGAGAAGGAGGAGTTGCCGGCGCTAAGATAAATCGATCCGAACGTGTTGGTGGTCATGTCGAGGCCGAGCGAGCCGGCCGACGACGAGGTGGCCTGGGCAGCGGCCGCGCCGGAGATGACCTTGTTCAGGGCCACGTCCTTGAGGCTGGTGCCGGTTGCCGTGACTTCCGCCGCCACGGCAAGCGCCGAACCGGTCTTGGTCGGCTTGCTGGCCAGGGCGTCGGCCTGGGCCTGCTTCAGGGTGCCCTGGGCCGACTTGATCAGGGTCGTGACCCCGTCGACGCCCTTCGAGGCAGCCTGGAGGGTCTTCACGGCATTGGACATGCCGTCGAGAAGCCCGCTCAGCTGTGCGCCGCGGTCCTTCAGGCCGCGGGCGGTGAAAAAGTTCTGCGGGTTGTCAATTGCCGAGCTGACCTTGAGGCCGGTGCTCAGGCGCTGCTTGGCGACCGACTGGTCAGCAGCGTTGCCCTGGAGCGAGGTGAGTGCGGAACGAATTCCTGCGGAGAGAGCGACAGCCATGATATTCACCCTTCTGGTTTTGAAACAGCATTCTGCTGGACCGGTTGTACTTCCGGACGAGGACACCATCGGCGTGCAGGAATGAAGGGCTCCTTACCTGAGAGATTGCGTTTGTTCCTATCGCGCGTTATCCGCGTTGCTCTGTCGTCGCATGGTGAACGGCTCGTTAAAACGAAAAAGGCGAGGCCGAAGCCCCGCCTTTCCGTAAAATGGACTGTCAGATCAACGCAGAAGCTGCAGCAATCCCTGCTCCGACTGCTTGGTGGCGGCCAGATTGGTGATCGACAGCTGCTGGCGCGTCTGCAGCGCCATCAGGTTTGCGGTCTCCTCGTCGACATTGGCGGCGGTCAGGGTCGAGGCGCTGGAATCCAGCAGCCTGATCATGTCGTTGGCGAAGCCCTGCCGGGCGTTGAAGCCGCCCGACTGGAAGGCAAGCGCCTCCTTGTTGGCGTCGATGGTCGACAGTGCCTTCTGGATCTTGCCCAGCTGGGCGTCGAGGTCGGCATTGGTCGAGAAGTCGAGCGCGTCGAAGTCCGTCGCGGTCTTGCTGAAGCCGAGGCCGGCGGTATCCGCCGACACGCCCTTCAGCACCATCTCGTCGTCGCCCTCGGGGTTGACGGCGACCTTGATGGTCTGGCCGAGCAGCAGTGAGCCGGCGCCGTTGACGGCTGAGTCGCGGGCCAGGCGGTCAATCTGCTTCAGCGCGCCGCGCAGCGTCTCGGCAGCGGCGGACCGGCGCGGATCGGCGGCCGAGGAGGCCTGGCCGCGCACCGGCGTATAGGTCGTCATGGCGCCGTCCGGCGTGGTCGAGCCGCCGCCGGAGCCGAAGATCTGCGTATAGTTCTTCGTGTTTCCGGCACCCTTGGTGATGCTGAGCTCGGAGGTGGCGTCGTTGACCGCCATCGCCATGCCGAACCTGGCGACGCCGTTTTCGGTCGTCCTGTTGGTGGTGACCGACAGCTTGCCGCCGCTCAGCAGCGTATTCATGCCGTTGACGAGGTCCTTCATGGTCGAGAAGGTCCGCGGATCCTCGGCCGTGCCGCTGCCGCTGGCGAAGGAGCCCGGCGCGGCCGCCTTGAAGGTGGCTGAGAAGGTGACGCCGTCGCCGCGCTTGATGGCGACTGTGAAGCTGTCGCCCGCCGCGAAGCTGTCGCTGCCCGTGCCGATGAGTGAGACGGCGTCCAGCGCCGCGTCACCGGTGAGGCCGCCGGTGACCGTGAAGGTCCCGGCCGCCGGTGCCGTGGTCGCGTCTGCGGCGGTGAAGCCGAACTTGTCGTTCAGCGTGCCGGTCCTCGCTGTGGCAGCCGTGCTGCCGAAGCCTATCTGCAGATCGGTGGGGCCGGCGATGGCGAGCTTGCCGTCGGTCCCGACCGACAGGGTCACGCCGAGATCGCGGACGCCGGAGTTGGTCTGAAACCTGGTGATGAAATCGTTGACGGTCGTGGCCGCGTCGACCGAGACGTCGAATGTGACCTCCTTGCCGCCCTTGCCCCTGAGATAAAGCGACACGTTGCTGGTGCCGGTCGCGAGGCCGAGATTACCCGCCACGCCATCCAGCGCGGTGTTGTTGGTGGCATTGGCGTCGTTGTCGACGAGCAGCTTGGCTCCGGTCGTGGCCGAGCGATTGGCATTGGCCGCGATGGTGGTGGCCGTTCCCAGGGCGGTGTTGCCCGAGAAGGATGACGCAGGGGTATTGAGCAGGCCGTCGAGACCCAGCCTGCCGTTGCGGTTGCCGGTTGCAGGGCTGACCGTGCTACCTTCCATCGAGGTGATGGAGAGCCTGAAGGTCTGGCCTGCAGTCTTGCTCGCCACCGTTGCCTTGCCGTCGTCGCCGATGGTCAGGCTCAGGCCCCTGCCGTCGAGCGCCGTCTGCACGGTGCGCAGCGTGTCAGTCCGGTTAAAGTCGAGTGTTTCGGTCGAGCCGTCCTGCTTCGTGATGACGAAGCGCGCCTTGCTGGTGGCGGTCCCGTCCGCGACGCCGAGCGTTTGCAGGGTCTTGTCCAGCGCTACCTTGGAGGCGGTGCTGGTGCCGTCCAGCGCGCCGACCAGGGCGGTGCCGGCCTTGCGGGTGCCGTTGTCATAGGTGACCGCGAAGCCCTTGCCGCCGGTGGTGGCGACGCTGGTGCCGGTGCCGACGACGGCGGTGGTTGTGTCGCGGGCGGCCTTGATTTCCGACTGGGCGGATTCGAGCAGCTTGCGCATGGCATCGAGGCCCTTGTCGGCGGCCTTGAGGCTGTTGGCGCCGAGGTCCATGCCCTTCACCAGCTCCGACAGCGCGGCCGAGCGGCGCGACATCGACGAGGCGCGCAGGAAGGCGGCAGCGCCGTCCATGGCGGAATTGATCGTCTTGCCGGTGTTAAGGCGACCCTGGGCGGACTCGATGCCCTTGTTGATGTCGAGAAGAGCGGTATAGCCCGCGCGCAAGCCCGACGAGACGTTGAGTACCATGGCAAATCCTTTGCGTTGAAATGGCGGCATTCGGCCGCGATGAACGCATTGGATGTTGGAGGAAGGTCTATAATAAAAATTGAATCAAATGAAATGTCGAAAACAATACTATTCAAGCGTGCATTTTTTTATTGTGCAACTGCTGATTTGTGATTGCCACAGTGATCCCCATTGCAAGCAAAAAGGCCACCGCAAGCGGTGGCCCTGAAACAGCGGGGACGGACCGGCGTGTGCCGTCCCAACAGAAATCGGCGATCAGGCGGACTTTTCGACTGTCGCCATATCCTTGTGGGCCTGCTGGGCCGCCACATAGGCACGCAGACGCAGCAGGGCCTCGTCGGGGATCTGCAGGACGACCTGGCCCGTGCGCGTATCGGTGGCCTTGAACACCATCTCGCGGGTGTCTTGATCCTCGGCGAGGCTCCGCTCAATGGTGTCGACAGCCTGCTGGGTCTGAGCCTTGGCCTCCGCCTTGGCTCTTGCCGCCTGGACACGGCGGGCTACGGCGGACAGGTCGAGATGGGCAGCTTCCGTGTCGGATGGGGCCGAGACGGCGACCGTTGCGGGCAGGTCGGTTCGGACCGCGCCCTGCACGGGGGCGGTCTCCTGGCGGACGGGCGAAACCGCCGCAGTGCTGGCCAAGGGCCGGATATTCGAGCCGGCGTCCATGTCGATATCCTCTCGACAACACGACCCAGTTCTGGTCGATGCCCAAAGCTGACACCGAGACCTGAATCCCGTGTAAGCAAAAATGGTAAAAATCGACGGATGCGCGCAAAATATGTCATGCTGGCCAAGACTTGAGCCGCCTGCAGTGTCATTTTGCTGCGAGACGCCAGCAGCGCGGCTGACGCTTCCGGCGTCAGAGCGAGCGCGACACGATCAGCGGCGGCGCGGTGGCGCGGCCCGGGGCCGTGCCGCGGCCGCCGGCGCCATAGGTGGTGAGTGTGCGCGGGGCCTCGACCTCACGGGCGAGGCTGCGGATGATCCCCTCCGACACCGACCGCGCCGTGGCCAGCACCGTGAGGTTCAGTTCGACCGCGGCCGTCAGCCGGGCCTGGGCGAGCTTGAGCCTGGCGACCGCGGCCGGCGCCCAGCGCGCCAGGGCGACGCCGTTGGCCTTCACGGCCTCGAGCGCATGCACATAGTTGCGCGCCGCATCGGTCTTGGCCTGGGCCAGGACGGAGGCGTCCCTGATCCGTGATGCCTTGAGCAGGGCCGTCTCCTCGCCCAGGACCCGCTCCAGCACCGCCACTGTGGTGATGACGCTGCCGGCAAGGGCCTCGGCGTCGGCCGGACCGGAGACGCGACGAACCGCAGGACGCTCAGCCATGGGCCTTGCCCTCCTGCAGGCGGACGAGCTCGCGATAGACCGCGTCGGCTATGCCGACGCCGCCCGCCTTGCTGACGCTGCGGGCGTATTCCTGCACCAGCATCCCCCGCCAGGTGTCGCCACCGGCGCCGTTGGTGCCGAGCGGGCCCTCACCGGACAGGCCGGCGAACATGTGGCCGAAGCTCTGCTCGAGGAACACGCTCTCGAACTCCTTGGCGGATTTCATCATCTTCGGGTTGGCGACGGCGGGCGTCGCGCTGGTGCGCGTGGGGTTGACAGGGGCGACCATCACATCACCTCGATTTCGGCCTGAAGGGCGCCCGCCGCCTTGATGGCCTGCAGGATGGAGATGAGGTCGCGCGGGCCGATGCCGAGCGAATTCAATCCGTCGACGAGCTCGCGCAGCGTGACGCCCTCCTTGACGAGGGCGAGCTTGTTGCCGCTCTGCGTGTCGACATTGACGCCGGTGCGCGGAACCACGACCGTCTGGCCGTTGGGGCTGAGCGCGTTGGGCTGGCTGACCACCGGCTGCTCGGTGATCGTCACCGTCAGATTGCCCTGGGCCACCGCCACGGTCGAAACGCGCACATCCTTGCCCATCACGATGATGCCCGAGCGCTCGTCGATGACGACGCGGGCGGTCTGGTCGGGCTCGACACGCAGCTGCTCGATGTCGGTGAGCAGCTGGATCATGTTGCCGACGAAGCGCGGCGGGATCTGCAGCGTCACCGTCGAGGGATCGGTCGGCTCCGCCGTGTCGGCGCCCATGAAGTCGTTGATGACGGCGGCGATGCGCCGCGCCGTGGTCAGGTCGGGGTTGCGCAGGGCCAGGCGCAGGGACTTCAGCTGCCGGAACTGGAAGTCGATCTCGCGTTCGATCAGCGCGCCATTGGCGATGCGGCCGACCGTGGGCACGCCGCGCGTCACCTTGGAGGCGTCACCCTCGGCGGAAAAGCCCGAGATGGCGACGGAGCCCTGGGCCACCGCGTAGACCTCGCCGTCGGCGCCGAGCAGCGGCGTGACCAGCAGGGTGCCGCCCTGCAGGCTCTTGGCGTCGCCGAGTGCCGACACGGTGACGTCGACCCGGGTGCCCTGGGCGCCGAAGGCCGGGAAGTTCGCCGTCACCATCACGGCTGCGACGTTCACCGTGCGAAGATTCGCACCGCGGGTGTTGACCCCGAGCCGCTCGAGCATGGCCTGCAGGCTCTGCTTGGTGAAGGGCGAGTTGTTGAGGCTGTCGCCCGTGCCATTGAGGCCGACGACGAGGCCGTAGCCGACGAGCTGGTTCTGCCGGACGCCCTCGACCGAGGCGAGATCCTTGATGCGCGAGCTGGCCAGCGCCGATACGGCCGTGACGCAGAGCGCTGCAGCGCAGACGAGCGCCAGCCCGGTGCGGCACAGGTGGCGGAAGAGGGGCTCAGGTCGGGTCATGGCATCCGTGGGTCAGAGGTCATCTTCTTCCAGCGAAAGCCATGCCAGCACGGGGCTCGACCCAAGTCTCTGAAAGAAATTGAAATTATCTCACCCTAGGCCGTGCCGGGCCGACCGTGCCATGACGTTTCCTGCCGGGGCCCGGCAAGAGCTGCCGCGTGCTTAACGACGCATTAACCCGCAGTGAGCTGGATCAAGGGGTTAGCTGGCCGGTTTGACAAGGTTTGCCAATCCGCGTTCACGGCTCGTCCTTTTCCCGCTTGGCCATGGCCGACTTGGCCAGTCGTTTCTGATCCGCAGACCGCGTGTAAAGCGACACCATCTGCGGCGTCCGATGGCCGGTGATGGCCATGATCTCGCGTTCGCTGCACCCAGCTTCGGCCAGTGCCGCCGCTGCCGACTTTCGCAGCCCGTGCAGGACGCATTCGGTAGGAAGCCCGGCCTTCTCTATAGCCCGCGCCATCCAGTCGCCTAGTCGACCAGGCGTGAACGGCTTGCCGTCAGGCTGGTGCAGGATCATCACCGACCGGCGCTCGACGCCTGCAAGCTCCGCCGTCAGTGCGGAGTGCTCCGGCACAGCCAGCGCCTCGCCGGTCTTTTCCTGCACCACATGGATCAGCCGGTCGCGTCGGGCGTGCCACGTCATCGCGGCAAGGTCGCCTCGACGCTGGCCAGTATAGAGCGCCAGCAGGAACGTGCGCCGCTCCATGCTGCCGACTGGCCACCGCCGCAGGAATACCGCGTGCTCGGCTGCCGTCCAGGCGCGATGCTCGCCCAGCTTGAACCGCTTCAGGCGGCGAGCCGGGTTGTCGGTGCGGTATCCTCGATCCACCGCAAATTCCAAAAGCACCGACACGACGGCCAGCACCAAGTTGGCATAGCCCGGCCGGTCGGCCAGTTCGTCGCGGGTCTTGTGCAAATGCTGGCGCGTGATGTGCGCCACTGGCAAAGCCGCGCCGGGGCGGTCGGCAAGGAAACCGATCACCCGCTGGTAAAGTAAGCGCGACTTCGGCTTCAGGCTGCGAAACTCGGGCGAGGCTTGATACTCGACCATGAGCGCGGCCAGCGTCCCGGCCTGATGGCGGCTTGCGCGCGGGCGATCCTCGACGACGGCACGGTAGGCATCGAGAAACTCTGCCATGCCGTCAGCGGGGTCCGGTAACGGCTTGCGCGCGCCATTGCGGCGGTAATAGTACCGCACGCGCCCGTGACGGTCGCGGAATCGCTGGACGTAGGGCAGCGGTGCCTTCACAGCCGATCCGTGATTGCCACGACGACGGAGCCTGCATCGTATCGCAGATCCTTGAACGCATCCCGCAGATCGTCAACGTCCCAGATCCGGCATCCGTCGATCGCGCGGGGCGGCGGCATCCGCCCGGCGGCCACGAGCTCGCGAAACTTGGACGGTGATACGCCGACAGATGCGGCGGCTTCCGGCTCGCGCAACCCGAACACGATTGGCACGGCCACGGCACGGCGGGTCATGGCACGCTCTCCACTCGAATCCACGGCGCGGCCAGCACGGCAATCAGCAGGTGCTGGGCGACGCTGACGGGCTTCTCGAAGCAGGCGTTGAACCTGGGGATGAACGCCAGCGTCAGCGCCATTT
Source organism: Methylobacteriaceae bacterium (assembly GCA_040380755.1). Taxonomy (GTDB): domain Bacteria; phylum Pseudomonadota; class Alphaproteobacteria; order Rhizobiales; family Beijerinckiaceae; genus Alsobacter. Next base: position 21,077 of record JBEIIL010000062.1, read on the forward strand.
CGTGGAAATCGACGTCTGCGGCGCGCGG